>CAMDNF010000081.1:0-12957 GCA_945902735.1 Rhizobium sp. Q54
TCGCCGGTCGAATGGCGCGGAACATGTCCTTCAAATTGCCGGCGACGGTGACCTCGTTGACCGGAAAGGCGAGCTCGCCATTCTCGATCCAAAAGCCGGCGGCGCCACGGCTGTAATCGCCGGTCACGCCGTTGACACCCATGCCAATCAACTCGGTGAGGTAGAGCCCACGGCCGATTTCCTTGATCAAGGCCTCGGGCGTGAGCGTGCCGGGCTCCAAATAGAGATTGGAGGCCGAGGGCGAGGGCGGGCTGCTGGTGCCGCGCGAGGCGTGGCCGGTGGTCGCGAGACCGAGTTGGCGCGCCGCGCGCGAATCAAGCAGCCAGGTGGTCAGCACACCGTTTTCGATCAAGGCGCGGCGCATCGGGGCCACGCCCTCGCCATCAAAGGGGCGCGAGCGGAGGCCGCGTTTGCGGCTCGGATCGTCGATCACATTGAGACCATCGGCGAAGATCGCTTGGCCGAGTTTCTCTTTCAGAAAACTTGTGCCGCGCGCGATCGCCGCGCCTGAAATCGCGCCCGCCAGATGGCCGAGCAGGCCGCCCGCGAGGCGCTGCTCATAGACCACCGGCACGCGTCCCGATTCGGCCTTGCGTGGATTGAGCCGGCGCACCGTGCGCTCGCCGGCAGTGCGGCCGAGTTCGGCCGGGGCCTTCAAATCGGCCCGGTGAATCGCGACCGCGTAATCATAATCGCGCTGCATATCGAGCCCTTCGCCGGCCAGAACCGAAGCCGAAAGCGAATAGCGCGTCGAGGCGTAATTGCCGAAGAATCCGTCGGAGGTCGCGAGCGTGATGGCGGAACGGCCAAAGCCGCAATCGGAGCCTTCGGAATTGGTGATGCCTTTGACCGCGCGCGCGGCGTCTTCGGTCTCGCGCGCTAGGTCCAAAAGCCACTCGGTGCTTGGCTCGCCCTCATCGGCAAGATCAAGGGTGGGGATGTTTTTCGCGTGGCGCGCCGGGTCGGCCAGGCCGCAATAGGGATCCTCCGGCACGGCGCGCGCCATGGCGACCGCGCGCTCGGCGAGTTTGTCGAGTGTCGCGCGATCGAAGTCATTCGACGATACGATCGCCTGGCGCTTCCCGACAAAGACGCGAAGGCCCAAATCGCGGCCTTCCGAGCGCTCGACCGTTTCGGTCGCGCCGAGGCGGACGCTAACGCTTTGCGAGATGCCGTGGACGATGATGACATCGGCGGCATCGGCGCCGGCCCGGCGGGCGGCGGCGAGCAGCGGCTCGGCAAGGCCCTCGGGCGCTGGGGCGGATTGTTTCATCGTGGCGTCATATAGCGCGCGCCGCGCGGGCGCGCCAGTTCGGCGAGCCGGGGGTGGGCTTAGCGATTGGCCGGAATGGCGGTAGGGAGCAGCTCTTCGCCCGGCAGGCGGCGGCGATCCCTTATCTCACCGGGCTTGGCGGTTTGGCCCGGCCGCCAACGCTGAGCCGGAAGCTGCCGGAGCGCCGCCAGCGCCTCATAACCGGCAGTGAGGGCCGCGCAAGCGCCTTGTTTCGACGTCGGTCTACCGAGGCTGAGCCGATAGAGCGCGACCGCGGGCGGATCGCCGGGCCCGATCTCATAGAGGCGGGCGGCGAAGCCGTCGATCACCGAGGGGCCCGAGTCGCAAAGCCTGCCTTGCTTCAAATTGTCTCTGACCTGTGCGACCAGCGCGTCGTGCGTGGCCCGATCGAGCTTTGAGGACAGAAATCGGGTCTCGATCGGCCGGTAGTGGGGCCCGGCCTCGCCAAGGCGAATGACCAGGCCATCATCATAGACGAACAGCTTGGTCGCGGTTTCACCATCCATGCCGCCGCTCACGATGAGGGCGAATTGCAAACTTGGTTCCGTCGCGGCGTCAGCGCCGAGCGCGCCGCAAGCGAGACCCGCCAGCGCGACGAGGCCACAAATCAGCCCGCGCACGCCGCCGAGCCGTTTTTGCCGGGGCATGGCGCGCCCAGCCGTGCGGCACTCAATATTGGTTGGCGATCGGCAGTTCTTCCGACGGGAACAAGGTAATAACGCGGCAGCCCTTGTCGGTGACGATCACTTCTTCTTCGATGCGGGCACCGGAGAAGCCATCAGTCGCCGGGCAATAGGTTTCGAGCGCGAACACCATGCCCTCTTTGATCTCCAAGGGGTCTTTCATGGAGACAAGGCGCGAGATGATCGGCCGCTCGTGTAGGAAGAGGCCTAGGCCGTGGCCGAATTGCAGGCCGAAACATTCCATCTCATTGGCGAAGCCGAGTTGCTGGGCGGTTGGCCAGCAGGCCGCGACTTTGTCGGTGCTCATGCCAGGGCGGATCAAGGCGATCGCGGCATCAAGCCATTCGCGCGCTTTTTTGTAGGCATCGCGCTGCGGATTGGTCGCGCGCCCGACATTGAAGGTGCGGTAATAGCAGGTGCGATAGCCCATATAGGATTGGATGATGTCGAAAAAGGCCTGATCGCCCGGCCGGATCAAGCGGTCGGTGAAATTGTGCGGGTGCGGGTTGCCACGCTCGCCCGAAATCGCGTTGATCGCCTCGACCTGATCCGAACCCATTTCATAAAGTTTCTTGGTCGCGTTAGCGACCAGATCGACCTCGCGCACGCCCGGTTTCAGGTCCTCATAGATTTGTTGATAAACGCCATCGACCATGGCGGCGGCCTGGTTGAGCAGGATCAGCTCGTCGATATTCTTGATTTCGCGCGCGTCCAAAAACGCTTGCTGGCCATCGACCACCTTGATGCCGGCGCGCTCAAGCTCATGCCACATCGGCGGCTCGACGAGATCGACGCCGACCGGCATGTTGCCGACGCCGTGCTCGTTGAGAATCGCCTTGATCTCCTCCGCCGCCTGTTTCATCAGGCCGGCCGAGGGCGGCACGGCGCCGCGCAAGCCCAGCATGCCGGCGTGGAAGTGCTTCGGGTCGGTCCACGGCATCGAGCGGCGATGGTGGGTCGCGGCCGAGCCAAAATCCCAGCTGTGCGGGTCGCTATTGCCGGCGAGCAACGCGTAGCGGCTCATCTTGTCGCGCGACCATTCGCCGATCACGGTCGAGGTCAAATAGCGAATGTTGTTCGCATCGAACGTGAGCAGCGCGCCCAGGCCGGCCTTCGCCATGGCCTGACGCGCGCGCGCCACGCGGTAATTGTGCAAGCGGCGAAAATCGATGCGCTCCTCGAAATCGACCGCCATGTGGCCGGGCGCGGGGATGGCGCGGCCCCAATTGAATTTGGGCGCGATGTCCTCAGGCTTGATGAGGCGGGGCTCGGCGCCCGGCATGTCGTTCATGGCGTGTCTCCAATCAAAGCCGACTTGTAAGTGTCCCAACGCTCATGCTTCGACAAGCTCAGCATGAAGTTTCCGTTACTTGTCCTCATCCTGAGCCTGTCGAAGGATGAGACCGAAGGGTCAGCGCGGGCGTTCGCTCAGCATGGTGAAAAAATGCAGCGGCACTTCGCCCTCGACCAATTCTGGGTGCAGCGCGAAGAAGGCGACCAAATGAGGCTTCTTCAGATGGTCGTCGAGATCCTGCCGCGTGCGCCAGTTTTCGTAAAACATGAACATGCGCGGATCATCATCACTGACGTGTAAATGATAGTCGATGCAGCCCGCTTCTTTCAGGGTCGGCCCGACCAGCCCCAACAACGTTTCCTTCAACTTGGCTTCCTTGCCGGGCTTCGCCTTGACATAGGCGACCAGCGTCGTCATTCCCGCCACGATCTACTCCCTGGGTTCTTGCGTGCGATCATCATAGCATCATAGCTAAACACGCCCGCCGTGGCCTAGGGAATCAGCACCGCGCGGCCCTTGATCTTGCCGTGGTGCAGGTCATGGAGCGCCTTGTTGGCGTCTTTCAGCTTGTATTCCTTGGTCGCGAGCGTGACCAGGCCGCGATCGGCCAGCGCCATCAATTCGACCAGCTCGGCATAGGTGCCAACCAGATTGCCGATGATGTTTTTCTCGGTGATGATCATGGTGACGGCCGGAATCTCGATCTTGCCGCCATAGCCGACGATGTAATAACTGCCGGCATTGCGGGTCATATTGAGGCCCTTTTCGATCGAGCCGCCTTCGCCGACAAAATCGATCACCGCCTCGGCGCCTTTGCCCTTGGTCAGCTTCAGCACCTCGTCGAGCTCGCCGCCATCGGCCATCACGACATGGTCGGCGCCGCATTCCTTGGCCAGGCCAAGGGCCATTTTCGAGCGATCGACCACGATGATCTCGGCCGCCGACAGCGCCTTCAACACCTGGATACCGATATGGCCGAGCCCGCCCGCGCCGATCACCACGGCATATTCGCCGGGCAGCAAATGGCGCGAGGCCTTTTTGGCCGCGCGATAGGCGGTCAGGCCGGCATCGGTATAGGGCGCGACGTCCTTTGGCGCGAGGGTCTTGGGCAGTTTGATCAGCGTGCGCTCGCCGGTGCGCAAATATTCGGCATAGCCACCGGGCGCGTTGAGGCCGGGGAAACTCGATTCCTCGGCCTGCATGTCATTGCCGCGCCGACAGGCCAGGCAATGGCCGTTGGTGACTAAGGGGTGGCAAACCACCGGATCGCCGACCTTGACGCTTTCGACCGCCTTGCCAACCGCCTCGACCCAACCGGCGTTCTCATGGCCCATGATGTGGGGGAATTTGAGATCGATATTGCCGCGCCACACGCCTTCGACCAAATGCAAATCGGTGCGGCAGACGCCCGCGCCGCCAATGCGCACGATGACATCCGTCGGTTTGACGATTTTGGGGTCGGCGACGGTTTCATAGCGCACAAACTCAGGCGATTTTAGCTTGAGGTCGTATTTGTGCAGGACAGCGGCTTTCATGATGATCTCCTTCTATTCCGGTCCTTAATTGAGACGCTGACCGGATTCAGCATGGAATAAGTGCAGCGACCCGTCGCGCGGACGAAGCGTCAAGAGATCGCCTTCCGCGGCCCGCATGTGGCGTGAGACGCGCACGCAGAGGTCTTGTTTCGCGCCGATCGAGCACAGCAACAAGGTGTCGGCGCCGGTCGGCTCGATCAAACTAACACGCGCGTGGAAGGCGCCGGTCGTCCCCTCCGGCACGATCAATAGATCTTCGGGGCGCACCCCCGCAATGACCGGCCCACGGATCGGGGTCGAGTCGCTCAAACGCTCGCCGCCATCGAGCGCGATCAAACCATCAGTGCAAGAGGCGGGGACCAAATTCATCGCGGGCGAGCCGATGAAGCCGCCGACGAATATGTTGGCCGGCCGCGCATAGAGCTCATCGGGCGCGCCGACTTGCTCAATCTGCCCGCCACGCAACACGACCACGCGATCGGCCAAGGTCATCGCCTCGATCTGATCGTGCGTGACGTAAACCGAAGTACGCTGCAATTCGCGGTGTAGGCGTTTGATTTCGGTTCTGAGCCGCGCGCGCAATTCGGCGTCGAGATTCGAAAGCGGCTCGTCGAACAAGAAGACGCGGGGATCGCGCACCAGCGCACGACCGATCGCCACACGCTGGCGTTGGCCGCCCGACATTTGATGCGGGCGGCGCTTCAAGAGCTCGGTGATCTCAAGCCGCGCCGCGGCCTCCTTGACCTTGATATCGATCTGATCGCGCTCAATGCCGCGTATGCGCAAATTGAAGGCGAGGTTGTCATAGACGGTCATGTGCGGGTAAAGCGCGTGACTCTGGAACACCATGGCGACGTCGCGGTCCTTGGGTGCCACGCCGTTCATTTTTTTGCCATCGATCGCGATGCTGCCTTCGGTCGGGTAATCGAGCCCGGCGATCATGCGCAAGAGTGTCGATTTGCCGCTGCCCGAGGGGCCGACCAGCACGACGAATTCGCGGTCGTGCACGGTGAGATCGATTTCGCTCAAGGCCTTGGTCGGGCCGAAGCGTTTTTCGATTTTGTCGATCGTGATCTGGGCCATCGTCAGCGCCTATTTGCTATTTGACCGCGCGGGCGAGCCGCCCACGCGAGAGATATCGCTCAAGAATGAACGCAATGACGATGAGAGGCAGCACCGAGGCGAGCGCGGACGCGCTCAAACTCCACCACGGCACCTTGTTGGAATTGAGGATGACGACTGTCGGCGGCAGAAGCTGCACTTGGGAGAAACTCAAGGTCATCGCAAAGAAAAACTCACTCCACGAGAATATGATGCAAAGGAGCGCCGCGACCACG
The DNA here is from genome assembly GCA_945902735.1 of Rhizobium sp. Q54. Taxonomy (GTDB): domain Bacteria; phylum Pseudomonadota; class Alphaproteobacteria; order UBA828; family UBA828; genus SHWC01. The sequence goes on from CAMDNF010000081.1 coordinate 6,144, forward strand.
AGGCCGGGTCCACAATTCGGCAGCACGATGCGAAAGAAGGTTTGCAGCGGGTTGCAGCCATCGATCATGGCCGCTTCGTCGAGTTCGACCGGCACGGTGTTGAAGAAATCGACCATTACCCAAACGACGATCGGCAAGAGCATCGTCGAATAGACGATGATGATGCCGACATAGGTATCCAACAGCCCGGTGTAGCGGAGAAGCAGGAAATAGGGGATCGCCAACACCGCGGGCGGCATGACGCGTTGCGAGATGAAGAAGAAGGAAATGTCGCTGTTCTTCATCGGCCCAGCGCGGAAGCTGAAGCGCGACAGGCCATAGGCCGCCAGCGTGCCGAGGGTGAGCGCAATGAGTGTTGACGCCCCGGTGACCAGGAGGCTCGCGAGATAGGGCCCTTGAATCTCGATGCCGCCTTGGGCGGGGTCGCGAAAGAGCGCGGCCCAACCTTCGAGCGTCGGCTCATATTCAACCCAGGGAATATAGGTGGCGCCTTGCGTGACCCCATTGTCGGATTTGAACGAGGTGGTCAGCGCCCAGAGGAACGGCGCCACGACGAAGATCGACCAGAGCCCGAGCGCGGCCCATTTAAGCCCAATGTAAATGCCGAAGCGCATCAGCGTGTACTCGGTGCGACGCGCATCAGGCGCGTCATCGCTTTGGCGAACACGGTGAGACCGAGCAGCATGATGATGAGATAGAGCATCGACATGGAAGCGGTGTAGCCGATCTGGAATTCACGCAGACCTCGGATGTAAAGCATGTAGCTGGTGGTTTCCGTGGATGAGCCGGGCCCGCCCGAGGTGAGGGTGTAGATCGTATCCATCAGCTTCGATGATTCGATCAGGCGAATGACCAACGCGCCGAGCGTGATCGGTGCCATTAACGGGAAGGTGACGTGGATGAAGGTGCGGATCGGCCCCGCGCCATCGATCTGCGCGGCCTCGAACGGCTCGTGCGGGAGCGACATGAGCCCCGCCAACATCAAAATGAAAATGAACGAAGTCCACTGCCAGACATCGATGATGATGACCGTGGCGAAGGCCGGCGCGGTGGTGGACAGCCAATTGACCGGCGGAATGCCGAACCAGCCGAGCACGTCGTTCATCGGCCCCAGCGTTTCGTGGAAGATCGTGCGCCAGACCACCGCCATGATCACCGGCGTCACGCACATTGGCACGATGAAGAGAACGCGGAAAAAGCGGCCCGCGCGCGCCTGCTTCCACAACAGAAGCGCAAGCGCGAAGCCGAGCACATATTCGAAGAACACGCAGAGCGCCACCATGGAGTAGAGCGTGCCCATGGATTGCCAAAAGCGCGGATCGACGACGGCGCGCCCGTAATTCGCCCAGCCCACCCATTGAAGGCCGATGCGGTTGACGCTCCAGCCCGAGAAGCTGAGCAACACCGTATAGACGAGCGGAAAGATAATGACGGCCAGAAGCGCGAGCAGCGCCGGCCAGAGAAAAACGTGTTTGTAACGTGATTGGAGCATGCGTGCCGCCGATCAAGGTGGGGCGGGCTCCCAAGAGCCCGCCTTTAACCATGATGCGGCCGCCCGACACAAAGTGCCGGGCGGCCGTCGGCTCTAGAGCCGCTTACTCGTTATCAACGAGACGCACGACGTTCTTGTACGCCTCGCGGACCACATCGACGCCGATTTCATCGGTGATGCGCTTCCACTCCACCGCGACCTCGTCGAGCGCGGCTTGCGGCTTCATTTCGCCCGCCATCGCCTTGGCCACGCCGTTCATCATCGACGTGTAGTATTGATTGACGCCCGGCACGCGCAGGTCGAACACCCGGTTGGTGCTGGTATCCATGCCCTTCAGCATGGTGACGAAGCTATCGGCCACTTCCTTGCTCCAGCCCGCGCCCTTCATCCAATATTCGGAATCCTGGTGGCTGGTGCGGAACGGATTGACGCCGAAGCGGCCAATCATTTCGTCATGATTGGTGTTGGCGTAATTCGAGAAGAAGCAGAACCAATCGAACGCCATGTCCTTCTCTTTGGACGACTTCGTCACGCCAGCGCCCCAGCCCCACGTCACATAGGGGGCGATGCTGGGCTTCTCGAACTTGTCCCACTTCTTGGCGACGCGGTTCCAGACTTCGAGCGAGCCCATCGAGGGGCCGATCGGCGAGCCGACCAGAACCTTGTTCTGAATCGGCGAGTCGGGCTGTTGGGCCTGCACGAAGGCGTCGTCCCAGGTCACGCTCATGAGCGATTCACCACCGCCCCATGAGAAGATCTCCTCGGCGATGCCGAAATTGATGCCGCCCGGCGGCATATAACGCAGCGCCTTGACCCACATTTCGAGCCCGCGCACGAAGCCCGGGTTGTTGACCTGCGGTGTCATGGATTCGAGATCGAACCAGAAGCCGCCTTTGACGTTCGGGTTCTTGGCGTGGGACGCGACACGGGTGATGAAATTCGAGAACGCCACATTGTCGCGCGCGACGATCTCGGTCGAGCCATAGTGCTTCTTGCCGTCGCCCATCCAGTCCCAACCGGTGAAGAATTCGGCGACTTGATCATATTCATCCCACGTGGTCGGCACGGCGAGGTCGCGCCCGTACTTTTCCTTGAACTTTTTCTTATACTCTTCGTTCTGGAACGGCGGGGCGTAGTACTTGAAGTAGTTACGGTCGCCGTCGAAGGTGTATTGCAGGCGCTGGCCGTTCCAGGTCGCGACGCCTTGATAGGCCGGCGTGATGTCTTTCATCTCGGCGGTGTCGAGATATTTTTGCGGCACGGGTTCCAAATAGGGCGCCCAATCGCCGATCCAGTATGAGCCGCCATAGACGATGTCGTAGATGTGCTGGCCGGTCTGGAACGGGATCATGATTTTTTGGTAGAGCTCGCCGAACGGCGCGTGGACCACTTCGACTTTGCCGCCAGTCAGTTCTTCGAACTGTTTCGAATGCAGCTGAACCGGTTCGCCCATCACCGGCACGGCGTGGGTAAGAATGGTGATCTTTTTGCCGGTATAATCTTTCTTGTCGGTATCGGCGTAAGAGCACATGCCCGGCACGTCAGTGACGCCATATTTGGCGTTGTAGTCGACGGTTTCGGCACGAACCGGCGTGAAAACGCAGAGCGCAGCGACAGCCGCGCCCGATAGCAGCATGACCTTCGCGATCATCTCCCGGACTCCCTGATTTGTTAATGTCCCCGCAGGCACAGCTTATTTTTTTTCTTATTGGTGCAAAAACCTACACCGCGACGGCGCGGCTTACAAGCAACGCGCCATGCGCCCACGCCAAGGGAAGATCAGGGAATCAGCCCTTCGGCCTTGAGCCAGCGGCAGGAGTCTTCGACCATTTCGCGCAATGGAGGCTGCTTATAGCCGAGCTCGCGCTCGGCCTTCGATGAATCGACGGTGAAATCGCGGCTGAGCGCCAAGGCTATTTCAGGCGTGATGTCGGGCGGTCGCCTGGTGATCATGGAAAGCGCGGGCAATGCGTGGGCAAGCACCTTGAGCAGCCAAACCGGCATGGCGCGGTTGGGCGCTTGGCCCCCGGTCAATTCCGCCGCGAGTTTGACGACATCCAAATAGCGCGCATGTACGCCGCCAAGAATATAGTTCTCGCCCGCTCGCCCTTTTTCGACCGCCGCGACATGGGCCTTGGCAATTTCGCTCACATGGCAGAAGGCGCCGCCCCCCGGCGGAACGCCCGGTAGTTTTTTGTTTGCCGCCAATCGAATCATGCGGGCCCAGCCATTGATGTCGAACGGGCCCACGATGTTCACGGGGTTGAGAATGACGGCGTCGAGCCCGCGCTTGAGGCCGGCGCGGACCGCTTCCTCGGCCAAAAATTTGGTCCGCGCATAATTGATTGGGCTATCACCGGCGGTCTGAGGCGTCGCTTCGCTGATTGTCGTGTCGTGAAAGCCATAGGCGGCGATCGACGAGGTGTGAATGAAGCGCCGCACGCGTTTCTCAAGCGCGATTTCGACGACGTTGCGCGTGCCATCGACATTGACGCGCGTTTGCTGCGCGTTGCCTTTCCTCGCGAAGCTCAAATTAGCGGCGACGTGAAAGACCGCATCGGCCCCTTCCGGCATGGTGCCGCGGAGCGAGTCTTTTTCGGTGATCGTGCCTTCGATCAGCGCGGCGCCGAGCGCGCGGACGTGTTTGATATTTGACGTGGAGCGATGCAGCGCCACCACATGCCAGCCAGACTCTTTGAGCGCCTTGACGAGATTGATGCCAACAAAGCCGGTCGCGCCGGTGACGAAGGCCATGCGGTTCGCCATGGAAGCCCTTTTCTTATTTCCAGATCGGTTTGCCCGAACCCGGCAGGCCGAGGCTTGGCCATTTCTTGTCGATGGTCTCGATCACGTCATCGCTCATGCGGATTTTGGTACCCCAGGCGCGGCTGGTCTCAGGCGGCAGCTTGGTGGTGGCGTCCAACCCGATCTTCGAACCCAGGCCCGATTCGGGGCTAGCAAAATCCAAATAATCGATCGGTGTATTTTCGACAATGGTGATATCGCGCGCGGGGTCCATGCGGGTCGAGACCGCCCACATCACATCCTTCCAATTGCGCGCGTCGATGTCGTCATCAACGACGATCACCCATTTGGTGTACATGAACTGCCGCAAATAGGACCACACCGCCATCATCACGCGCTTGGCGTGGCCGGGATAAGCCTTCTTCATCGAGACCACCGCGATGCGATAGCTGCAGCCTTCCGGCGGCAACCAAAAATCGACGATCTCGGGAAATTGCTGAATAAAGAGCGGCACGAACACCTCGTTCAGCGCCTCGCCGAGGATGCTCGGCTCGTCCGGCGGGCGGCCCGTGAAGGTCGAGAGATAAATGGGGTCACGCCGCATGGTGATGGCGCTAACATGAAACACCGGGAAGGGCTCAACCGCGTTGTAATAGCCGGTGTGGTCGCCATAAGGCCCCTCATCGCCATAGTCGTCCAAACTGACATGGCCTTCGATGACGATCTCGGCCTGCGCCGGCACGGCGAGCGGGATGGTTTTGCACCGCACGAGCTCGACCTTTTTGCCACGTAACAATCCGGCGAACTGATATTCCGAGAGCGTCTCGGGCACGGGCGCGACCGCGGCGATGATGGTGCCGGGGTCGGCGCCGATCACGGCCGCCGCGGGCAAAGGCTCGCGCTTCGTCTGTTTCCAGCGCGCATGATGCTGCGCGCCGCCTCGGTGCTTGAGCCAGCGCATATAGGTCGAGCGCGGGCCGGTCACCTGGAGCCGATAAATGCCGAGATTGTAATTATCCTCGCGCGCCTCGCCCGGGCCTTTGGTCACGATCAACGGCCAGGTGATGAGCGGCGCCGGCTCGCCCGGCCAACAGGTTTGAATGGGCAGGCGCGCGAGATCGATCGCATCGCCTTCGAGCACAACCTCTTGGCAGGGCGCGCTCGAGACCATTTTGGGTTTCATGGTCATCACGGTTTTCAAGAGCGGCAGCATTTCGAGCGCCTCGCGCCAGCCGCCTGGCGGCTCGGGCTGGCGCAGAAAGGCCAGCGTCTCGCCGAGCGCGCGTAGCTCATGCGGTTCGCGGTCCATGCCCCAGGCGACCCGCTCGATCGTGCCGAACAGATTGACCAGCATCGGCATGTCATAGCGCCGCCCGCCCGCGCCGATGACGTTCTCAAACAGCGCCGCCGGCCCGCTTTCCGCCAGAAGGCGGGTCTGGATTTCGGTCATCTCCAGAACTGGCGAGACCGGAACCTTGACGCGCCTCAGCCGGTCGGCGGCTTCCAGCCGGGCCATGAAATCACGCAACGAGGCATAGGGCATTGATGTCTTCCTCAGGCGCCATTGATCGTGGCTAAGGCTGCGTCGTCAAGGCCTGGACGAAGGTAAGCCCAAGCGCCAGATTCAAAGCCATGGCTTCGCTCGGCATGACCAGGCGGCGGCTGGTCGCGCTCTTCAAGGCGATCACCGATTCGGCCGGCGCGCCCGATCTAAAAGCCGTGCCGTGCTTGCGGGCGGCCGCCGCGCGACGGGATGAACTCGGTATCATCCTCAAAGGCAGCGGCCATGATTTTTCTTTCCTGCTCGCGCGCCTCGAGGACGATCCCGATTTGAGCAGCCTCAGCCGGCGCCGGCGCCTCAAGGCGCTGATCGACTATGTGCGCGTTGCGATCGGCCTGGTCGACCGCGTGCTCTGGCCCCGGCGCGGCCGCGTTATCGTGAGCGCGAATGAGGATTGAGTGTGTTTGACGGCCTTTGAGCCGCCATTGAGCGCGAAGATTGTTCATGGTATGTTCTTAAGGCGGTAGAGCGGCGACCAGGCGATCGGCGCCTCGCGCGACCACCGCTATTCCGGGGCGTGTCATGCGGCGTGGTCTGGTCTTGTTCATCGCCCTGATCTTGGGCGGTGCTCTCACGATTTCATCCAAAGCCGACGAATTCCCGGTGCGCTGGTCGCCCTCGCTTCAACTCGATTCACTCGATCAAATCGACGAACGCTGGGAACGGCCGGTGTTGAAGGACGCGCCGATCCGATTTCGCGTGAGCGGCGATTGGGAATCTCCCGGCGAGACGCGCGCCGTCGCCGAGAGCTGTGCACGATATTTTGAACTCCTGCGCAACGAGTACGAGCCCGACCCGGCGCAATATGACGAAGTTGGAGAATTTGGGGCAGCGTGCGTGACGATTCACTTGCTTAAAAAGGCTATGCCCGCTTCCCAAAGCTACCTCACGTCATTTTTGCTTGATGAATTAGCCCGTCCTATTCACGACGATCACTGATTTTCGTACTGGAGCGGCGAGCGTTGCGATGACGACGCGGGTGGCCGTGGCGCTGGCGAGGGCGCTGGGCGGGGTCT
>CAMDNF010000082.1:0-12797 GCA_945902735.1 Rhizobium sp. Q54
AGATCACATTGTTGCTGTCGACGCTGCCGACAATCAACAAATGCCCAAGATTGGCACTGGCGTCGCCGGCATAAGCCTCGTATCTGGCGTTGGCGCCGCTATTGCCAGCCGCGCGCACCATGACCATGTCGGCTTTATAGTCATCCAGAATATTGAGCTCACCGTTCAGGAATACGTCGCCGTCGCCAGACGATGGTCCATAGCTCATATTGACGACATCGACGCCACTGGCTTTGGCGTGATCAAATGCGCGACGACCGAGGTCGGTAGGCACCCAGCCATTGTCATCAAATACGGTGTAATTATTGATCTTGGCATCCGGCGCGACGCCGACCATGCCAATGCCATTATTCCCGGCACCGGCTGTTCCCGAAACATGCGTTCCGTGCAACGAGAAGATATTGTACGTGCCGGCGTAAAGATTGAAGTTCGTGAGGCGACCTTCGAAATCGACATGGTTGAAATCCGCGCGCCCATCGAAGATACCAATGATGGCTGCGGCGCCGGTCTTATTTGCTTCGGCATGGAGCTGCGGCGTGACACCGATCTGCGCCATATCTGAATAATAAGTGTCAGCGGCCGACGCCGCCGCGGGCACAAACCCTGCGCTCAAGCCGATCACCGCGATTTTCACGAGTTTTGACATCGTCATTCCCCCATCGTCATTGATGCGCCCGGGCCTACATGGCCGGCGCGCCAACCCCAGGAACACAGTGATTGGCGACAGCCGCCCCCACCATGGCGCCCTCTCTAGGCAGTGTCGATTGAGCCTAATGCGGCGCCCCCAAACGGTTATAGCAAAGTAACTAATATTTCGAATAGGGATCCTGAATCAGATCGAGAAGTTATGGTTAATGAAAACGAAAATCTAATCTGACCTAGTCCGCCCGTAATGGTCATTGGTCACAAATCATGCCGAACTTCATGCCGTCGTCGGCCGCCAACCTCGTGATTTGTTCGATATTCCCTTCCCGATTCGCCCCGCCCGACCGGCGGCTTGCCGGGCCAGCCGTAAGTCGCTATAACCCCGCTCCCGGCGTGCCTCGCGCGCTTCAGGTCGGTTCGGAGTGTAGCTCAGCCTGGTAGAGCACTGCTTTCGGGAGGCAGGGGCCGGAGGTTCAAATCCTCTCACTCCGACCATTGAGCCCTAGAATTGCCACCGGAAATCGCGCCCAGCCCGCGATCATGTCGCCAGCCATAGCTGCGCCATGGTTAATGCCATGCTTTCGCCATGATAGACGCTGAGGGTGCGGCAAGCATTGGCAAAAACGGCGCTCGCCGACGCATTCTGGCATCTCTCGTCCATAAGGGCCTGCGCCAAATTGCGGCCGCGTGGCGCTACTCGAAATCGGTGGATTTCAGCTAAGCTTGCGCCGTCGAATACCAAAATGCGCAAGAGGCCAGTTTCCGCCTTTGCGCATTAGGGAGATGATGTTGGGTCGAGTAAGACAGCCTTCCGCTTTGGTCCTGCTCTTATGTGGGCTCATCTGGCCGTATAACGCCGCGATGGCGCAGGATGCGGACGCCGAAGCCGCGGCGGCGGCAACCATCGACCCAGCCTTCGACCGGTTCTGGCAATCGTTTCGCGAGGCGGTCACGCTTGATGATCGTGAGGCGGTGCGTGCGATGACACGCTTTCCGATCCACCTCGACGGTAAAGACTATGACGCCCAAGGCTTCGTTGATCGCTTCGACTGGCTGTTCACCGGCGCTGAAAAAGAGTGCTTCGCCAGCGAGGTGCCGGCCCGCGACGGCGAGGGCTATCAGTTGCTTTGCGGCGAAATGATCTTCGTCTTCCGCAATGAGCGCGAAGGCTACCAGTTCACCGACATCGGCGTGAACGACTAGACTACGCCATCATCCCCCGGCTTTGAGCGCGGTCGCGGCGTGGTTCGCTCATGACGCGGGCATTTCATGCGTCGCGCCATCAATTTTCAGTGAAACATCATTCCTGTTCTTTTGCCGCGGCGCACGCAAGCGCATAGTTCGTCGTGCGGCAAGAGCGCCGTCAAAAAATACCGACAAGCGGGAGCATGTAGATGAGCGATGGCAGAACCCCGGGCTCGTTCGGCTGGAACGAGCTTGTTACGCCCGACCCGGCGGCCGCCCGTAAATTCTTCGGCGGCCTGTTGGGCTGGAGTTTTGACGAAATGCCCATGCCGGATGGCGGCAGCTATGTCGTCGCCAAGGCCGGCCAACAAATGGTTGGCGGCATGTTCAAGATGGCGGGGCCGCAGTTTGACGGCGTGCCACCGCATTGGATGGGCTACATCACGGTCAGCGATGTCGATGCCGCCGCGAAAAAAGTGCCGACGCTCGGCGGCAAGGTGCAGGTACCGCCGACCGACATTCCCAATGTCGGGCGCTTCTGCATGATTGTCGACCCGACCGGCGCATACGTCTCTCTCATGCAGTGGGCGCCGCAAGGCGGCTGATCTGCGACGGCAGTCAATGTCAATGGTGAGGCAGGGAACTCTCTCATTTCGGGGATAGTGCATTCAATCGCGCGCCGAGCCGGATGATTAAATGCACTGTCCCCGCGATATCCGGACCCTGCGGCCCGCCAAGCGCGGGCCCAAGCCGCGCCCGTCCAGTCACCCGCCGAGCCGGTTGATTTATTGCACTGTCACCGAAAATCTGTCACCGGAAATCACGGTTGGCTGTTCACCGGCGCCGAAAAAGAGTGCTTCGCCAGCGCGGTTCCAGCTCAGAATGGCGAGGCCTATAAGCTCCATTGTGGCCAGATGACCTTCACCTTCCGCGCCGAGGGCAACGACTACCGCTTCACGGACGTTGGTGCCGGCGATTGAATATTGCTCGGTTCGGGAAGCAGGAACTGACCGACCGTCTTGCCCGACTGTGTGCCCCCCGCTATAGCTCAGCCCTCTTTCCAAGGGGCGGGCGATGGCCGAACGACGGCTCAAATTCTGGGGCTGGGGCTTTGAGGATCAGCAGCTCGGCGAGGCCGAGGCGGCCAAGGTCGCGCGCTTCGTGGCGAAGCGCACCGGCGCCACGCCCCACGCCTATCGCGCGCCGCCGACCCTTGATGAGATCAGGCTGACGCCGCCCCGCATCGCCGCCCCGGCGAAACTCGGCGCCCTCATCTCGACCGCGGCCTATGACCGCGCCGCGCACAGCTACGGCAAATCCTATCCCGATTATATCCGCGCCTTCGCGCGCGACTTCTCGAACGCGCCCGACCTCGTCGCGTTCCCTGAAAATGAGACCGATATCATCGCGCTGCTCGATTGGGCCGGCGGCGCCAACGTCGCGGTGATTCCGTTCGGCGCCGGCTCGAGCGTGGTCGGGGGAATCGAGCCAAAGGTGGGCAGCGGCTTCACGGCCACGCTCTCGCTCGATATGCGGAAACTCGACCGCGTGCGCGAGATCGACACCACCTCGCGCGCCGCGCGCATCGAGGCCGGCGTCTATGGCCCGGCGCTCGAAGCGCAACTCAAGGCCTCGGGTCTCACGCTCCGGCATTTTCCGCAGAGTTTCGAATTCTCAACGCTTGGCGGTTGGATCGCGACGCGTTCGGGCGGCCATTTCGCGACGCTCTATACCCACATCGATGAGCTGGTCGAAAGCGTACGCACGGTGACACCGGCGGGCGTGATGGAGAGCCGTCGCCTGCCGGGCTCAGGCGCGGGCCCAAGCCCCGATCGGCTGATCATCGGCTCGGAGGGCGCGCTTGGAATCATCACCGAGGCCTGGGTGAGGCTCCAAGCGAAGCCGCGCTACCGCGCCAACCAGGCGTTCTGGTTCGATGATTTCTATCGCGCGGCCGATGGTTTGCGCGCGGTCTCCCAGGCCGGGCTCTATCCGTCGAACGCGCGGCTGGTCGATGGCGAGGAATGCGCGCTGGCGGGTATTGGCGACGGAAAACGACACATGGTCGTGTTGGCGTTCGAATCCGGCGATCACCCGGTCGAGGCCTGGATGGCACGTGGCGTTGAGTGCTTGCGCGATCATGGGGGTGAGCCGGCCGCTGCCGGTGCACACGGCGCGCGCGACGCGACCGCCGATGCCTGGCGCGAGGCGTTCATCAAGGGCCCGTTCAACCGCGAAGGCGTGATTTCGCACGGCATCATGCACGACACGTTCGAGACCGCGATCACTTGGGAGCGGCTGCATGACTTCCACGCCAGCGTAAAGAGCGCCACCGCGCACGCGATCCACGCGGTAACGGGGCGAAGCGGCCATGTGACATGCCGCTTCACCCATATCTACCCGGATGGCCCAGCACCCTATTTCACTCTGCATGCAAGCCCGACGCCAGGCCACGAACTTGAACAATGGCGGGCGATCAAGGCGGCGGCGTCCGACGCGCTGATTGCCGCCGGTGGCACAATCACCCATCATCATGCGGTGGGACGTGACCACATGCCGTGGTATGTCAAACAGCGGCCGGGCCTGTTCGGCGCGGCTCTAGCCGCGGCGAAGCACGCGCTCGACCCCAAGGGTATTCTCAATCCGGGCGTGCTGGTGCCCGCCCCAACAACCTAGACGCAAGAAGGATCAGGGAGATTTCGATGTCCGATCTCGTGAAGCACAAAATGTTCATCGGCGGCGAGTGGGTCGAGCCATCGTCGGGCGAATATCTCGAATCCTTCAATCCCTTTACCGGCAAGCCCTGGGCGTTGATCCCGCGCGGCAAGGCAGAGGACGCCAAGCGCGCCGTCGCCGCCGCCAAACAGGCGTTCACGTCAGGCCCGTGGCCCAAGATGAACGCGACGCAGCGCGGCGCGCTCTTGCGCAAGCTCGGTGATTTGATCGCGGCCAATGCCGAGCGGCTGGCTCAGCTCGAAGTGCGTGACAATGGCAAGCTGATCGCCGAGATGCTGGCGCAGCTCCGTTACATTCCGCAGTGGTATTATTATTTCGGTGGGCTTGCCGACAAGATTCAGGGCTCGGTGATTCCGTCCGACAAGCCGGACATGTTTAATTACACACGCTATGAGCCGATCGGCCCGTGCGTGTTGATCACCGCGTGGAACTCACCGCTTCTATTGCTCGCCTATAAGCTCGGCCCCTGTCTCGCCGCCGGCAACACGGCGATCTTGAAGCCATCGGAATTCACCTCGGCGTCCTCGCTGGAGTTCGCCAAACTGGTGCAGGAAGCCGGCTTCCCGCCGGGCGTGTTCAATGTCGCGACCGGGCTTGGCGCGGAGATCGGCGAGGCACTGGTCACACACCCGGATGTCGTGAAAGTGGCGTTCACCGGCGGCAGCGTAACAGGCAGCCATGTCTATCAAACCGCGGCGAAGGACTTGAAGCGTGTCACGCTCGAGCTTGGCGGCAAATCGCCCAACATCGTGTTCGAGGATGCCGTGATCGACGACGCCGTGAAGGGCGCCGTCTCGGGCATTTTTGCCGCGACCGGTCAGACTTGCGTCGCCGGCTCGCGCCTGTTGCTGCATGAGAAAATCTATGAGCCGTTCATGGATAAATTGCTCGCATTGGCCAAGACCGCGCGCATGGGCGACCCATCGAAAATGGAAACCCAAGTCGGACCGGTGACCACGCGCCCCCAATATGAAAAGGTGCTGCGCTATATCGATATTGGCAAGGATGGTGGCGCCACCTGCGTGCTCGGCGGCCATGCCGCGCAGCGTCAAGAATGCGGCGAGGGTTGGTTCGTCGAGCCGACGATTTTCACCGACGTGAAGAACAGCATGCGCATCGCGCAGGAAGAAGTGTTTGGGCCCGTGCTCTCGGTCATCAAGTTCAAGGACGATGAAGAGGCGATCGAAATCGGCAATGACGTGGTGTTCGGTCTTGCCGCCGGGGTGTGGACGCAGAATGTGCGGCGCGCGATCAAGGTAACCGAGCGGTTGCAGGCGGGAACCGTGTGGGTCAACACCTATCGCGCGGTCAGCTTCATGTCGCCGTTCGGCGGCTATAAACGGAGCGGCCTCGGGCGCGAGAACGGTCAGGACGCGATCAAGGAATATCTCCAGGTCAAGAGCGTCTGGATCTCGACCGCGGCCGACGTGCCCAACCCATTCGTGATGCGGTAGGCGAGAGGCCGAAACAGCGCGCATGTCAAGCACGACTCCCCTCGCCCTCACCATGGGCGAGCCCGGCGGCATTGGCGCTGAGCTCGCGCTCAAGGCGTGGCTGGCGCGGCGCGATGAGGCTGTACCGCCATTTCTGGTGATCGATGATCCGGCTCGGCTTACCGGCATGGCCAGGGCGCTGGGGCTCGCCTGCGCGATTGTCCCCATCGAGGCACCGGGCGAGACGTTCGCGCGCTTTGATCATGGCCTGCCGGTGCTGCCCCTTGGCCTGAGCGTTGCCGCGACGCTGGGCCTTGCCGAGCCCAAAAACGCACCAGCGGTGATTGGCTCGATCGAGCGCGCCGTTAAGCTTGTGCAAGCCGGCGAAGCGGCCGCGGTTGTGACGAGTCCGATCCAGAAGCAAAGCCTCTACGCGGCCGGCTTCAAGCACCCAGGCCATACCGAATTCCTGGCTCAGCTTGCGGGCGGCGATATCACACCGGTTATGATGTTGGCGTGCGACGCGCTCCGGGTTGTGCCGGTTACCATTCACCTGCCGCTTGCCAAGGCCGTGGCCGCGCTCAGCCAACAAGCGATCGAGCATTGCGGCCGCGTCACGGCTGAGGCGCTCAATCGCGATTTTGGAATAGCGAAGCCGCGCCTCGCGGTTGCCGGGCTCAACCCGCATGCCGGCGAGGCTGGCAGTCTGGGTCGCGAAGAGATCGAGATCATCAAGCCCGCGATCGAGACCCTGCGGCGCGAAGGGCTCGATATATCAGGGCCCTTCCCGGCCGATACGATGTTCCACGCCATTGCGCGCCAGCGTTATGACGCCGCGTTGTGCATGTATCACGACCAGGCGCTGATCCCGCTCAAGACCATCGATTTCGACGGTGGCGTGAATGTGACGCTCGGACTGCCATTTGTGCGCACCTCACCCGATCACGGCACCGCCCTTGATATCGCCGGCAAGGGCGTGGCCAGTCCCACCAGCCTGATCGCCGCCCTCAAACTCGCGCGCGCCATGGCCGATGCGCGGCAGCAGCATGGACACCATCGATGAGTACGCCGCCCGCCGCGGACGCCGACACGATGCTCCGCATCCAACAATTCGCTGAAACCGCACTCGATGAACTGGCCAAACGCGCGAAGGACGACGGCGTTGACCCGGTGCAACTCCACCTCGCGGTTTGCATCGCCAGCATGGGCTTTTTGGCCAATAATTTCGGACCGGAGCGCGCGGCGGATTTGATTGATCAACTCAGTGCGATGGTACGCCGCCGCCACCCACACTGAGGCGGGCCCCGTTATCACGAAATTTGCTGGTGGCGCATTGGGCCCGCCCGGAGTAAAGAAACGCCGCCCCGCAGGTCGTGCCGACCTACGTCATAGCAATGGAGGCGACGCGTGCTCAAGGGCTTTCGCGTCCAGGAAAATAAACTGCTCGTCGAAGAGCTGGGCGCGGGCGCAATTCCAGCGGCCGGTACGACGTGGCTCGACCTCGTCGACCCGACTCTTGAGGAGCGCACCGTCGTTGCCGACGCCCTAGGCATCGAGGTTCCGACCCGCGAGGAGATGTACGAAATCGAGGCGTCGAGCCGGCTCTACATGGAAGAGGACGTGCCGTTTATGACGGCCCTCATTCTATTTCATGCCGATACGCCGCAGCCGGAAACAACCCCGATCACGTTCATTCTGACGAACGGCTGCCTGGTCACGGTACGCTATGCCGAGCCGGCCTCATTTCGCACGTTCATCGCGCAGATCGGGCGTCGGCCACTCCGCGCTTCGACCCCGGAGCGCATTATCTGCGGTCTGCTCGAGGCCGTGACCGATCGCATCGCCGACATACTCGAGCGCGCCGCGGGCGATCTTGACGCGGTCTCGCGCGAGGTGTTCTCCGAGACCAATGGTGCACACAGGCGGAAGCGACGAGACTTGACCGAAGTATTGCGCCGCATCGGCCGCAGCGGCGATTTGATTTCGAAAACACGGGAAAGCTTGGTTTCCATCACGCGCTTGATCACCTTTTTATCGGCGACCAGCAAAGCGAATGCACGCAAAGGTCTACGCGTCCGCCTGAAAACACTGGCGCGTGACACGGTATCGCTAAGCGACCATGCCGCGTTCGAGGCCAATAACGTCAACTTCCTGCTGCAGGCGACGCTTGGCGTTATCAATATCGAGCAAAACGCGATCATCAAGACCTTCACGGTCGCCGCGGTCGCCTTCATGCCGCCAACCTTGATCGCCAGCATTTACGGGATGAATTTCGATGTCATGCCCGAGCTGAAATGGCCGCTCGGCTACGCCTTTGCACTCGGCGTCATGGTGCTGTCGGCCATTTTGCCGCTGCTCTATTTCAAACGGAAGGGCTGGCTATAGCCTGCCCCGCCGTTATGCGGCGGCAGCGCCAACACGATTGAAGGCCGCGAGTGAACGCTCGATCAGTGCGCCATTCATATCGTCGACGATAAAGACGATGCGCGAGCGGCGATCACCATCCGGCCATTCAGCGAGATGAATTGGTGGGTGCACGATGTGCTGCACACCATTGATGATGACCGGCGCATCGATCCCTTTGACATTTAATATGCCCTTCACGCGCAGCACTTGCTGGCCGTGTCTGTGCAATAACATGGTGAGCCAAACGCCGAACGCGGTCCAATCGAGTGGCCGGTCGATGGTCACCACGAATGAATGGATGTGCTGATCGTGCCGATTCACGTCGTGAACATGTTTGTGATCGTGGGCGGCCTGTACGGCTTCGAGGTCAAGCCAGTGTTTGACATCGGCCGCCCTTTTCGACGGGTCATAGACATCGGCCCGCAAGACCCGCCGCACATCAACCTTGCCAAAATTGCCGCGCACATAGTCAGCGGTCGGGTTGATCCGCCGCAGGCGAGCCTCAAGCCCAGTCAACACAGAAGGCGACACGAGATCGCTCTTGGTGATGACGATGCGGTCCGCCACCGTTGCCTGGCGCACCGATTCGACATGACGATTGAGCTGGCGCATGCCATTCGCCGCATCCACGGTCGTTATTACGCCACCAAGCCGATAGTGGTTGCGAAGCACGGGGTCCGACATCAGCGTGTAGAGAATAGGCGTCGGGTCCGCCAGGCCGGTGGTTTCAACCACCATGCGCTTATAGCGCGGCACTTCGCCGCGCTCGCGCCTTGAATTGAGTTCCAGAATCGCGCTCTTCAAATCATCGCGTATCGTGCAGCACAGACATCCGCTCGATAGCAGCACCGTATTCTCGTCCATTTTCTTGACCAGAAAATGATCAAGCCCAACGGCGCCGAATTCATTGATCAGCACCGCGGCATCCTTGAGTGAGGAATGGCGCAGCATATGATTCAACAGCGTCGTCTTACCGCTGCCGAGAAAGCCGGTGACAACAAAAATCGGGATCAGGCGACTATAGACGGCCATGGTCGCTCAATGGCCGATCGGTTCGGCCCGCTCGAGCCCGGCAATGAGCTCGGGGTCGAGAGGATCGGCGGCGCGGCCACTGCAGGCCTCGACCGCCTTCCAAAGTTGCGGCAAATTGACCACAACATCGGCCGCGCCGTTCAAGCCACGCACGATATATTGGCCGCCCGTCCAATCCTCTGCCTTACATGAAAATCGTTCGAGAACGCGGTTGATCACGCGCACACGATAGGCGCGCTCCAAATAGCGCTGCCGGCCCTCGGAGACGACGCCATCACGCGCAACATCCGTCCCCGTTTCACTCCAATGCGGGCCATCCATCAGCGTGCCGCACAAACCGCACATGATCGTCGTCCCGCCCCAACCGAACCGATGGTGCACCGTCATGGCCCGCCTCACGCGGGCCATGACGGTCATTCAGAATTCTCACTTGAGGCGCGTCTATTTCTTCTTCTTTTTCACCGGGCCCTTATAGGGGCTGCGCTTGATGAAATCATTGGCGATCTCCTCAAACGTGCACCATTTCACGCCAGGATGACCCGAAATGTAGGAGAAGATTCGCTCAAGCATGAGCAGCACCTGCGGCCGGCCCGCGATATCCGGGTGGATCGTGAAGGTGAAGACGGCGTAATCCATCTCGCGATAAACCCAATCGAACTGATCACGCCACCATTCTTCGATGTCGCGTGGATTGGTCCACCCACCACTGTTGGGTACTTTTTTCATGAACATCATTGGCGGCAGATCGTCGAGATACCAGCTGCCGGGGATTTGAACGATCGGCACGGTGTAGCCGAGATCCATCGGCTCCATCCAATGCTTCGGATGTTTGGAATAATCGATCAGCTTCCACTTCTCGCCGACACGCGTCCAATAGGGCGTGAAGTCGGTGTGCATTTGGCTGTGGTCATATTTGATGCCGCGATCCATGAGGAGCTGGGGCGTGGCCTGACTCATTTCCCACCATGGCGCGACATAGCCAACGGGCGGTCGACCAAAGAGCTTCGAGACGAGCCCAAATGTTTTGTCGAGAATGGCCTCCTCTTGCTCAGGCGTCATGGCAATCGGGTTTTCATGGGTATAGCCATGCAGGCCAATTTCATGGCCGGCATCGGCCACCATCTTCATCTGCTTCGGCCAGGTCTCGATGCTGTGGCCGGGGATGAACCAGCTGGTCTTCATGCCCATCTTGTCGAACAGCTTGACCAGGCGCGGCGTGCCGATCTCGGCCGCGAAGACGCCACGCGAAATGTCGCTTGGGCTGTCGCCGCCAGCATAAGAGCCGATCTGGCCCGCCACGGCATCAACGTCGATGCCGACGCCGCAGAAGATTTCTTTTTTCGTCATGAGTGTCTCCCCAAATGGCGCGAATGGGCGAGATTAGGCCATGGAGGCCGCCGGCCGCAACCACCCCCCTTTGGGCCCTTGGCACGAGAACGTCAGAGGATTTTTGGCCCAATCGCTGCCATGCTAGATCTAGAGATATGGGAGCAAAGCGGTGCTGACACGAATTCGGCTGATCTCAGGATTGGTGCTCTTTTTTTATGTCGGCACCCATCTCCTGAACCTTGCGCTCGGGCTTGGCTCGCTCGACGCCCTTGATGTCGGTCGCGACGTTTTCATTGCATTCTGGCGCAGCTGGATCGGCATCGTGCTGCTCTATGGCGCCCTGCTCACCCATCTATCGCTTGTGCTTTACGCACTTTATCAGCGCCGATCGCTTCGGCTAAAACCGCTCGAATACACACAGATTTTGCTTGGCCTAGCGATTCCATTCCTGCTCGTCGAACATGCGCTCGGCACCCGCGCGCTCGAGCTACTCTACGACGTCAAAGACAACTATATCTACGTCGTGCTGGTGCTTTGGGTGTTCTCGCCCGAGATTGGCATTCTGCAAAATATCATGCTCGTTGTTGCCTGGGTTCATGGCTGCGTCGGCCTGCATTATTGGCTGAAATTGAAGCCATGGTTCCCGCGCTTTTCCCTCATGCTCTTCACGCTGGCGGTCGTGCTGCCGGGTGCCGCGATATTCGGCTTTGTTGCCTCAGGCCGTGAGCTCGCTTTTCTGGCCGAGCAACCGGGATGGCTCGACAACACGGCGAAAGCGCTCAATTTGCCCGGGGAAGATGCCGTTGCCCTGGTCAAGCATTGGACCTTTATTGGCCGTATCATTATGGGTGGGCTGATCGGCTTCGTCCTTTTGGCTCGCCTCGGCCGCGCGTTGATCGAACGACGGCGCCACCGCATCACGTTGAGCTATTCGAACGGTCGCAAAGTCGAGATCGTGCCGGGCCTCTCCGTGCTTGAAGCCAGCCGCGAGGCCGGCATTCCGCATGCCTCGGTGTGCGGGGGGCGCGGGCGATGCTCAACTTGTCGGATACGCTGCGGGCGCGGGATCGAGCATTTGCCGCCGCCCTCGCCCGAAGAGGCGCGGGTGCTTCATCGGGTCGGGGCGCCCGAAGGGGTTAGGCTCGCCTGCCAAATCCACCCGACGCATAGCTTGGATGTGACGCCGCTCATGCCGCCGGGTGTCGGCCCAAAAGCATCATGGCGGCAATCATCCGATCATCAAGGCAATGAGCGCGAGATTTGTGTGTTGTTCGCCGATATTCGTTCGTTCACCAATTTCTCTGAAACCAAATTGCCCTATGACGTCGTGTTCGTGCTCAACCGTTATTTTCGCGCGATGGGCGAGGCGATCGACGGTGCCGGTGGACAGGTCGGCAAGTTTATCGGCGACGGCGTGATGGCATTGTTTGGCGCCGATACGGAACCCGGAGAAGCGAGCAAACGCGCGCTGGCCGCGGCGCGTGCGATGGGCATCGCGCTCGATGAGCTCAATCATTCCCTGGCCCATGATTTGCCCGAGCCGATCCGCATCGGGATTGGCATTCACTTCGGCTCTGTGATCGTGGGCGATATGGGTTATGGCAAAGCGATTTCGTTCACCGCGATCGGCGACGTGGTCAACACGGCCTCACGGCTTGAAGCGGCGACCAAGGAATTCAAGTCTCAGCTGATCGTTTCCGAAGCGCTCGCCGCGCGTGCCGGCGTCGACCTGACTCACTTTCCTCATCACGAGCTTGAAGTGCGCGGCCGCAGCGCGTCGCTCGGTATCCGCGCCATTCCGCTGGCGACGGACTTGCCCGAAATCGAAACGGCCTTTAGCCGCAAAAAGCAGCGCGGCAACAACGCAGGCGCGGCAATAGCACGCTAGCCCGTCTTATTCATGACGAGGGTGATTTTGGGTTGGCGGATGTGGCGTAGGCCGCTGATCGCGTGCATGATTCTGATGCTAACACAGGATCACCGACGCGACCACGGAGCGCCACACCCGCCATGAACGACGATAGCCTTCTG
>CAMDNF010000083.1:0-12187 GCA_945902735.1 Rhizobium sp. Q54
TGATCAAGCTCGCCGCCCGCGTCGTCGAGGGCGCGACGCGCATTCGCGTCTGGCTGCCCACCGCCTGTCCCGACGCCGCCCTGTTCCGGCTGCTCGCCGGCCGCTTCGCTGCCGCCGGGCCTTGAGACGCGGGGCGCGCCTGCGCCCCCGCGAGCCCCTCCCGCAACCTCCACCAACCGCAGCACTTTCCAGACCCCGCCCAGCGCCCTCGCCAGCGCCACGGCCACCCGCGTCGTCATCGCAACGCTCGCCGCTCCAGTACGAAAATCAGTGATCGTCGTGAATAGGACGGGCTAGACTGCCATTCAAGCAGACCTTCATGGCCGACCGAGGGAGGGCGTGGCGATGGCGAAAACAAAGTGGGCGCTCAAGGGCGATTATTTCGAAACCTGTAGCTGCGACTATTTGTGCCCGTGCCTTTTTACTCGCATGGAAGCCATGCCGACCGATGGCGAATGCAAGGTCTCAATGGTGTTCCAGATAAAAAAGGGGAGCTATGGCCGGCTCGCGCTCGATGGCTTGATATTTGCCGTGCTCGGCCATGCGCCCGGCCCGATGGGTAATGGCAATTGGCGGGTTGGTTTGATCATCGACGAGCGGGCCTCCGACAAACAAGCGGCGGCGATTGAAGCGATTTGCTCGGGCGAGGTTGGTGGGCCCATGGCGATGATGGCGCCCTTGGTCGGTGAATTCGGCGGCACGATGCGCGGCAACTTCACGGTCGAAAAGAAGAAGATGTCGTTCTCGATCAATGTGCCGGGCGTGCTTGAACAGCGGGCCGTGGCGGTGGAGAGCCTGCCGGTGCCCGGCAAGCCGATCTATATCGATAATGCCGGTCATCCCGCCAATACGCGGCTCGCTTTGGCGCGCGGCACAAAGAGCCGCTTGCACGCGTTTGGGATCGATTGGGACGATGTAAAGGGCGGCCATAACGCGCATTTCGCGCCATTCAATTGGGCCGCCTAGGCGGCGGCGGAACTTCGGTCGTCATCCGATGAGCGAAGCGCCTGACGAGCTCCGCGCTTCGGTCGAGCCCAAAGCGCTGCCGCGACCTGAACGCCTGGTCATACTCGGTGCGCTGGCGCTGATCATCGCGCTGGCTTGGATCTATTTGGCGACGTTCGAGATGGCGACGCCGACCATGTCCGGTATGTCCGATATGGGCGACATGCCCGACATGCCGGGCATGGACGGCATGGCTATGGCGCCAATGTCATTCGGCCTGCTCGCCGCGATGTGGATCGTGATGATGATCGGTATGATGCTGCCGAGCGCCAGCCCGATGATCGTGATGGCGGCACGGCTGACAAAAGCGCGTGAGCCGGGCAACAAATCAGCCTTTAGCGCGGGCGCCTTTGCCTTGGGCTATTTGCTGGTTTGGAGTGGCTTCTCGCTCATCGCCGCCGCCGCGCAAGTGGCGTTGCAAGAAGGCGTGCTGTCGGGCGAGGCGATGGCAATCCGCAGTGGACCGATTGCCGGCGGGGTTTTGATCGCAGCAGGGCTTTATCAATGGACCCCGCTCAAGCAGTTCTGCCTGACCAAATGTCGCTCCCCGGTCGGCTTCTTCGTTTCACAGTGGCGCGCGGGAAGGCGTGGCGCGCTCCTCATGGGCGCACGCCATGGGGCGTTTTGTTTGGGTTGTTGCTGGCTCTTGATGGCGCTCCTGTTTGTCGCGGGCGTCATGGCGTTGCCGTGGGTCGCCGCGGTGGCAGCGCTCGTCCTCCTTGAGAAGATCGCGCCCAAAGGCGAATGGATCGCGCGCGTCGGCGGCGCGCTGATGGTTGGGGCCGGGCTCTACGTCATCGTCGCGGGCTGATCGCCGCCGTGCCGAGACCGCTCATCATCGATTGCGATCCCGGGCAGGACGATGCCGTCGCGCTCTTGCTCGCCATGGCGAACCCGGCGGCTTTCGATCTTCTCGGCGTCATGGTGGTCGCTGGCAATGTGCCGCTCTCGCTCACTGCCCATAATGCCTGCGTCATTCGCGAACTCGCGGGCCGCGCCGATATTCCGGTCTTTGCCGGCTGCCCGCGGCCGATGTTGGTCAGCCCGCGAAGCGCCGCTCATATCCACGGTGAAGGCGGGCTTGAGGGCGCCGATCTGCCTGTGCCGATTCAGCCGCTTGACCCTCGCCATGCGGTGGTCTGGTTGATCGAGACCTTACGCACCGCAAAGCAATCGGTCACGCTTGCGACGCTCGGGCCGCTCACCAATCTCGCGACCGCGCTCGTGATGGCGCCCAATATCGCGGGTAAGATTGAGCGGCTCGTGATGATGGGGGGTACGATCGGGGCGGGTAATGTCACGCCCGCCGCGGAATTCAACGTCTATGCCGACCCCCATGCCGCGGCGGTGGTATTCGGCGCTGGTTTGGACCTGACGATGATCGGACTGGATGTTACCCACCAGGCGCCGGCCACGCCGGCCCGGATCGAGCGCATCGCCGCTAAGGGAACCAAAGCCGCCTTGGCGGTGGCGGGTCTCTTGCGCTTCTATTCCGCGCGCTACGCCGCGGCGGGGAGGGGTGACTTGGCAGGCGCCCCCCTCCACGACCCTTGCGTCATCGCCTATTTGCTCGCGCCGGGTCTTTTCGCCGGGCATCAAATGCATGTCGAGGTCGACGTGTCAGACCCGATCGACCTCGGCCGGACGCGGTGCGACCGCGCGCCGCGCGACGGACATAAGGTTAATTCCATGGTCATGGAGCGGGTGGATGCCGAGGGCTATTTCACGCTGATCGCCGAGGCGCTCGCCCGTTTACCTTAAGCGAAGTCGCTTTGGTTAACGCGTGTGCCCGACCAACCATTTTTTAACGCCTGGCTGCCAACATTCCCGATGGCGCAACAGCAGCGGGTTGCGGTGGGGTCGCGCTCCATCGAGAGGGAGTTCGTGGAATGTCTGGCAACGCGGAAGTGTATGATGTGCAAACCTTGAACAGTGGCCGCTGGACGATTCAAAGCCGCTGTCGCACCGAGCAGCAGGCCATCGCCGAGGCCCATGAACTATACGACCGTCGGCAATGCATCGGCGTCAAGGTGGTGAAGGAAGCGTTCGACGCGGCCGCCAAGGTTTATCGCGAATCAACGGTGTTCCGTTTGCCGACCACAACTAGCCAAGCGGGCGCGCGCGGCCGGGGCAGCTCGGCGGCATCAAGCCAAGTCGCGCATAACAAGCAGAACGCGAATCAGTCCCATCATCAGGCGGGGCAAACCCCGCTGCGCGCGCTGGGTGATCGTCTATTGGCGGTCATGCCGACTTGGGTTCGTCGGACACCAGCATTTCTGGGTCGATACATATCCTTTATGTAAGAGATGCTTAGGCCGCGTCTCTAACGAGATTGCGGGATTCTCCCTTCGTCCCTTGGCAGAGCGGCAAGAACCCTCTATCTGGTTGAATATGAACGTTCAACCATAGGGGCAACACCCTGACTCAACGATCAATCCCGCCTCGTCGTGACGGCATAAAGCCCGCGCCCGCGCTTCGTGCCAAGGAGGCCGAGGTCGACACCTTTTTGGCTGCTGCGGCGCGCGTGCCGGCGCCGAAGGGACGCCTCCTGTTCGCGCTCGATGCGACCGCGAGCCGTCAACCCACCTGGGATCAGGCGTGCGACATTCAGAGCGAGATGTTTACAGCGACCGATGGCCAGGGTGGGCTTGCCGTCCAACTCGCCTATTTTCGCGGCATGGAAGAATTTCGGACCACACCCTGGGTGGTCAATTCCCGCGCCTTGGTCGATCACATGGCCGGTGTTCGCTGCGCGCGCGGCGCCACCCAGATCGTGCGCGTCCTACGGCACGCTGTTGGCGAAGCGAAGCGCGTCAAGGTCAACGCCGTGGTCTATGTCGGCGATAGCCTGGAAGAAGACGCGGACAGCCTCAAGGCTTTGGCGGGCGAGCTTGGTTTGCTCGGGGTTCCGGTCTTTGTCTTTCAGGAGGGCGATGACCCGGTCGCGGCCGAGACCTTTCGGCAAATCGCGCGCTTGAGCCGGGGGGCCTATCTGAGCTTCGATCCCTCGAGCCCGCGGCTCTTGCGTGACCTGCTCGCGGCGGTCGCGATCTACGCGATCGGCGGCGCGGCCGCGTTGAGGGACTATTCACGCCGGTCCGGGGCCGAGGTTCGTCAACTCAGCCATCTCTTGAAATAGCGGCCCGCACGATTCCTGATAGGCTGGGGCGTCGCCCCGGCGCGACCTCGTTTGAGTGTGTGGAAGCAGACTATGTCGCCCATTCTCCTGATCATTGTCGGCCTGATCGCGGTTGGCCTTGGCGTTGGGATCGCCAGTTGGTTCGCGCGCGCCAATCCCGCCAGCGTCGCGAAGGCCTTGCGTTGGGGGGCGATCGGGCTCGGCTTCGTCGTGGTGGTGGTTCTCATTCTCGTTCGCCCGCAATTGCTACCGCTTCTCTTGATTGTCGTGGTACCTTTCTTGTTGTGGCGGCGCTGGCGGGGCGCGACGGCGAGGTCGCGCCCCGCAACCAATAGCGGCGCTGGTGGCGCGCAGCACTCGGCGGTCGAGACGGCCTACTTGCGTATGGCGCTTGATCACGACTCGGGCGAGATGCGGGGCGAGGTTTTGCGCGGGCGTTTTATGGGCCGAGAGCTAGGCTCACTCGACCGCGACGAACTTCTGGCGTTGCTGGTTGAATGCGAGGCCAATGACCTGCCCTCGGCGCGGCTGGTGGAAAACTACCTCGACCGTATGTTTGGGGCTGATTGGCGGGCCGATCGACCGGGCGCGGGAACAGCGAATTCCGGGGACTCCGAGCAATCTGCGCGGGCGCCGGGTAGTGGGCCAGAGATGGACCGTGCCGAGGCGCTTGAACTCCTAGGCGTGGCGGAAGGGGCTGACCGCGACGCGGTCATGGCGGCCTGGCGACGCTTGATCAAGCTCAACCACCCCGATCATGGCGGTTCCAAATACATCGCCGCCAAGCTAAATGAGGCGAAGCGCGTCCTTCTTGGCGAATAGCGAGCCCTTAGGATCATCATGCCGCGACCGATTAAGAAGGCTGTCTTTCCCGTGGGCGGGATGGGCACCAGATTTCTGCCGGCGACCAAGGCGACGCCCAAGGAAATGCTGACCGTGGTCGACAAGCCGCTCATTCAATATGCGGTCGAGGAGGCGAGGGCGGCCGGCATCGAGGAATTCATTTTTGTCACCGGGCGCGGCAAGACCGCGATCGAAGATCATTTCGATCATTCGGCGGAGCTTGAGGCATTGCTGGCCGCGCGAGGCCAGCGTGACCCAGAGGCGCTTGGCATGTTGCGGCTGCCTCCGGGCGCGGTCGCCTATACCCGTCAACAGGAACCGCTCGGCCTCGGTCACGCGGTTTGGTGCGCGCGTCATTTGGTTGGCGATGAGCCCTTCGCGGTGTTGTTGGCCGATGAACTCGTGCTCGCTGAGACACCGTGCCTCACGCAACTTGTGTCGCTTTATGAGCAGGTCGATGGTTGTGTCTTCGCTTTGGCCGAGGTGCCAAGGGAGCAGACCAATCGCTACGGCATTGTCGATATCGCAAAGGATGATGGCCAAATCGTCGAGATCAAGGGCATGATCGAAAAGCCGGAGCCAGCGCAGGCACCGTCAACCACGTCGATTATCGGGCGCTATATATTGCAGCCGTCGGTTTTCGCAGAACTTGGGCGTCAAGAACGGGGTGTGGGCGGTGAAATCCAATTGACGGATTCATTGGCTCGTTTGCTGGGTGCGACGCCATTTCATGGGCTCCGCTTCAAGGGGCAGCGCTTCGATTGCGGCAGCAAGGCCGGTTTTCTGAAGGCGACGATTGCCTATGCGATGCAGCGGCCGGACCTACGCGAAGAACTGACCGCGTTCTTTCGCGACATCAGAGGTGCATACTAGACAATGCGCCAGACGCCCATCGGGAGAAGGAACTAGATCATGCACGTCGCGATGATCGGCACGGGCTATGTTGGGCTCGTTTCGGGCGCTTGTTTTTCCGAGTTCGGTCACGAGGTCAGTTGCGTCGATACCGATCGAGTGAAGATCGAGGCGCTGCGGCAAGGAATTGTTCCGATTTATGAACCCGGGCTTGAGACGTTGGTGGTCAATAACGCGCGGGCTGGTCGGCTCAAATTCACGACGCGGATTGAAGAGGCGGTGCCGAACGCGGACGTGGTCATGATCGCGGTCGGAACGCCCAGCCGACGCGGCGATGGGCATGCCGATTTGACGCACACTTATGCGGCGGCCCGCGACGTAGCGGCCGCGCTCAGCGGCTATACGGTGATCGCCACCAAATCGACCGTGCCGGTTGGCACCAGCCGTGAGATCGAACGGATTATTCGTGAGGTTCGGCCAGACGCCGATGTCGACGTCGTGTCCAATCCGGAGTTCCTGCGCGAGGGATCGGCGATCGAGGACTTCATGCATCCCGACCGGGTGGTGGTGGGCGCCGACAATGAGCGCGCGACGCAGATTATGGCCACGCTTTATCGCCCGTTGTTTTTATTGAAAACGCCGATCCTGTTTACCAAGCGCGAAACCGCCGAGCTGATCAAATATGCGGCCAACGCGTTTCTCGCGACCAAGATCACTTTCATCAACGAGATCGCCGATATTTGCGAGCGGGTTGGCGCCAATGTGCAGGACGTGGCGGAGGGGATCGGTCTCGATGGCCGCATTGGAAAGAAGTTTCTCCATGCTGGGCCAGGCTTTGGCGGCTCATGCTTCCCGAAGGATACGCGGGCCTTCGTGCGTATCGCCGAAGAGGCTGGCGCGCCGAGCCGGATCGTCGAGGCGGTCGTCGCGGTCAATGAAACGCGCAAAATCAATATGGCGGAGAAAATCATCGAGGCGTGCGGCGAGGTGAAGGGCCGGCGGATCGCGGTGCTCGGCGTCACCTTCAAGCCAAATACCGACGATGTGCGTGAGAGCCCGAGCCTGACCATCATTCCGGCCTTGCAGGCGGCGGGTGCGCTTGTGCGGGTCTATGACCCGCAGGGCATGGAAGAGGCGCGTCCCCTGCTTGAGGGCGTGGAGTGGGCCACCGATGCCTATCATTGCATGGAGGGCGCTGATGCTCTGGCCATTCTGACCGAATGGAATGAGTTTCGCGCGCTTGATTTTGTGCGGATGAAGAGCCTCCTGCGTCGGCCGATCGTGGTCGATCTTCGCAATATTTATCGACGGGATGAAATGGCGGCTGCCGGCTTCATCTACGTCAGTGTCGGGCGCGCGGCCGCCTTCCCGGAGCCCACGGGAGCGGCATGAGCGTGCCGCATCGCTTCGACCCGACGATCCTGCGCGAATATGATCTGAGAGGTATCGTCGGAGACACCTTGAACGAGGCCGACGCTTTGGCGCTCGGCCGTGCCGTGGCGGCGCTTTTGGCGGAACGCCGCGCGACGAACCAGAAGTCCCAGATACGGGTGTGCGTGGCGCGGGATGGCCGGCTTAGCTCGCCTGCACTTGCCGCCTCGGTCATTGAGGGATTGATCGCCAGCGGCGTTGAAGTGACCGATCTTGGTCTTGGGCCAACGCCGATGCTTTATTATGGCGTTCATGCGCTGGCCGCCGATGGCGGCGTCATGGTGACCGGCTCACATAACGCGCCCAACTATAACGGCTTCAAACTGACCGCCGATCACGCCAAGCCGATCTATGGCGACGACATTCAAGCCATCGGACATTTGGCGGCGGAAGGACGCTTCGTGTACGGCGCGGGCACGCTTCTGACCAAGGATCTTCGTGCCGCCTATGTGGCACGCGTGCGGCAAGGTTTGCCCGCCGGGCGGGAGCGCCCGCTCCGTGTCGGGTGGGATGCGGGCAATGGCGCGATGGGTGACGTTCTCAGCCAAATGGTGCCACTTCTGCCGGGGCACCATGTCGTGCTCAACGCGACGATCGACGGTAATTTTCCAGCCCACCATCCGGATCCCACCGTGCCGGCGAATCTTGCGCAGCTCATCGCGGCGGTCAAAAGCGAGCGGCTCGATCTGGGGATCGCGTTTGATGGGGATGGCGATCGCATCGGGGTGGTCGACGGGCAGGGGCGGATTGTTTGGGGCGATCAACTAGTCGCCTTGCTCGCGCGCGATGTGGTGGCGCATCATGGCAAGACGCGCCCGATTATTCTCGATGTCAAATCGAGCGCGGCGGCAACGGGATATATCGAGAATACGCTCGGGGCCCCCGCGCAGCTTTGGAAGACTGGCCATTCGCTGATTAAGGCCAGGATGGCGGAGATCGGCTCGCCGCTCGCCGGCGAAATGAGTGGGCATATTTTCATCGCGGACGATTATTACGGGTTCGACGATGCGCTTTATGCGGCGATCAGATTGCTTGCGTTATTGGGCGAAGCAAACGAGCCGCTCTCGGCGATGCTCGATCATTTTCCCGCCATGCAGAATACACCTGAACTGCGTATCGAGTGCGCGGAGGCGCGGAAGTTCGGCATCGTGCGGGAGGTCAGGCAGCAGCTCAAAAAAGCCGGCGCGGACATGCTTGAGATCGATGGTGTGCGGGTCACGACGAGCGACGGTTGGTGGCTGCTCCGTGCCTCGAACACGCAACCGGCGTTGGTTGCCCGCGCGGAATCGAAAACGCCGGACGGCCTTGAGCGGCTAAAGGCTGAACTCAGACGCGTGCTTCTGGCCAGCGGCATTGCCACGCCGGGATTCTGAAGCGAAGGGAGTAGGGAATGTGAGCGAAGATCTCAATCATTTGTCAGCGGTGCGTCAGATTGACCTTTATCGAACGCGTGAGCTATCGCCGGTCGAGGTCACCAAGGCGGCGCTCGCGGCCATTGACCGGCACAACAAGCGGCTCAACGCCTTCTGCCTGGTCGATCATGAGGCGGCGCTTGCTTCGGCGCGGGCTTCCGAAGCGCGCTGGCGCAAGGGTGAACCGTTGGGGCGCGTCGATGGCGTGCCAAGCACGATTAAGGATCTGGTGCTTTCAAAAGGTTGGCCCACGCGGCGGGGCTCACGCTCGGTCAATCCCGATCAACCCTGGAATGAGGATGCGCCGGCGGTCGCGCGCTTGCGTGAACACGGTGCCGTCTTTCTGGGCAAGACCACGACACCCGAATATGGCTGGAAGGGGCTGACCGATAGCCCGCTGACCGGCATCACGCGCAATCCGTGGAACCCAGATCACACGCCGGGTGGGTCATCGGGCGGTGCTGGCGTCGCGGCGTCGCTCGGGCTTGGCACGCTCCACATCGGGACCGATGGCGGCGGCTCAATCCGCATTCCATCGTCGTTCTGCGGCGTCTTTGGCATCAAGGCGAGCTTCGGGCGCGTCGCGGTCTATCCGCCGAGCCCCTTCGCCTCGCTTTCCCATCTCGGGCCGATGACGTATTCAGTGGCAGATGCGGCCTTGATGCTGAGTGTGATCGCGGAACCCGATGCGCGCGATGCCAATGGCCTGCCCTGCGAGCCACGCGACTATTTGAGCGCGCTTGATGCCGGGATTGCCGGCGCGCGCATCGCGTTCAGCCCCGCGCTTGGTTATGCGCAAGTCGATGCCGAGGTCGCCAAACTGGTTCGAGAGGCGGTTGGAGCGTTCACGTCAGCCGGTGCCACGGTTGCAGAGGCAGAGCCCGGCTTTGCCAATCCGCTCGGTATGTTTCGCACCGTCTGGTACGCCGGCGCGACGCAGCTTTATCGATCCTTCGGCGCGACGCAGCGCGAGGTGCTCGATCCGGGGTTTGTCGCGATCGCCAAGGAAGGCGAAAAGATTACGATCGCAGACTATTTGAGCAATGCCACCGCGCGGCTCAATTTCAGCGCCGCGATGCGGGCGTTCCATCAACATTATGACTTTTTGATTACGCCAACCATGCCCTTGCCGGCGTTTTCTCTTGCCGCCATATCGACCCAACCTATACCGGGCGACGCGCCCCTCGGACCCAATGGCGAACGCTGGGATGATTGGAGCCCGTTTACCTATCCATTCAATTTAACCGGGCAGCCCGCCGCCACGGTGCCCTGCGGATTAACCGCGCGAGGCCTGCCGGTCGGCCTACAAATCGTCGGTCGGCCGTTCGATGATGTCGGTGTGTTGCGCGCCGCGCGCGCCTTTGAAATGGCTCGTCCCCAGCATTGGAGGCGCCCCAAGCAATGACGACGGCGTGTCGACAGCATTATCTAATTAACGCTTTCACTTGACGAATGATTCACCAATCGTTGATAAGAGTTAATCAGAGCATCAATTTTCGGCAAGGTTACCCAATATGTTGATTCGGCTGCGCCATTGGCTGACGCGAAGTGGAATCGCCGTCGCGGTCTTTGTCGCTCTGGCGGTGACTGGCGTCGGCGCGAACCATGCGTTCGCCGGTTACGCGGCCATCGTGGTCGACCAGGCGACCGGCCAAGTGGTTCACGAGCGCAACGCGGATGAGCTGAATTATCCGGCGTCACTGACCAAAATGATGACGCTTTATCTGGTCTTCACGGCGCTCGAAAAAGGCGACCTTAAACTCGATACGCCGCTCAAGGCCTCGGCCGAGGCCGGCAAGCAGCCGCGTTCCAAGGTCGGTTTGGAGAAGGGCGATACGATCAAGGTCGAGGACGCCATCCTCGCGTTGGTCACCAAATCGGCGAATGACGTCGCGGTCGTGGTTGCCGAGGCGCTCGGCGGCAATGAGGATCGTTTTGCGTTATTGATGACGCAACAGGCCCGCAAGCTCGGTATGAAGCAGACGACCTTTCGCAATGCCTCCGGCTTGCCCGATCCTGATCAGGTCAGCAGCGCGCGCGATTTGGCACTTCTTGCCATTGCTCTGCGACGCGATTATCCAAAATATTATCGCTTCTTCTCGACGGCGTCTTTCGACTACAACGGTCTGAGTTTTGCCAACCACAATAAACTGCTCGGTCGCTATCGCGGCGCCGATGGCATCAAGACCGGCTTCACCCAGGCCTCGGGTTTCAATCTGGTCGCTTCCGCCGAGCGGGCAGGGCGCCGCCTTGTCGCTGTTGTGCTGGGCGGCGATACCGGCCATCAGCGCGATCGGCAGGCGATGCGGCTCCTTGATGGCGCCTTCGGCGTCGGGCCGATGCCGCGCGATCTCAAAGTTGCTGATCGCGGACCGCTCAAAGTGGCCGAGCGCGCGGCCAAAAAGAAAACCAGGCAGATTGCGAGCAAGGCCCTCGATTTGGCGCCGCAAGGCGATGTCGAAGGCAAACGGGCCCTCAGCATGAAGGGGGCGACGGCCGGCCTTCCCGCCAACAAGAAGCGATTTTCGATCCAGGTTGGGGCCTATGATTCCGAATTGGCGGCTGAAGCGGCGATCGAGAAGGTCTCGCTTAAAGTTGGCGAGTTGGTTGAAGGTACGGCCACCGATGTCAGCCCGGTCAAACGCAAGCGTGGCAAGATGCTCTATCGCGCGGCGTTCTTGGGCCTCAGCAAAGGCGATGCCTATAAGGTGTGTAAGGCGTTGAGCCGGACCAAGGTGCCGTGCATGGTTATGACCATGTCAATGGCCTATGAGAATCCCAATAAGCGGGTGGCTTCGCTCAAACCTTAAGCAACCGGCGGGCCTCGGCCCGCGCCTCACGCCACCGCCGATCTGAAACCGATGTATCGCTGACCGATCCGAAATGCCGCATGAACGCTTGCGCGGCGGCGACGATGTGCGGTCGGTCCATTGAACGCCAATGTTCGAAATCCCAATCGCCCGCGGTGGCCATGTTTGGCTCGGTCGCGAAGGTCAACGCCACCTGCGTGGCTCCGTCGGCGCACCTGACCTCGATATGAGACTGGTAATACTCCTCGCCTTCATAGAAGGCGATGCGGGCGATATCGGTGGCCTCCAGCCCCCAAACCAAGCGCCCATCGACGTGGCCGCCGGCCGTCGCCTCAAGCGTTGGATAGCTCTCGCCTTTGACCCTCAATCGGCGAAAACCGCCAAGGCGAGCCGGCTCGATGCGCAATGGGGTTGGGTCACGACCGAGGACGATACCCAAGACCTCATGGTCCATCAGCGTACCGAAGAAAAAATAGGGCCGGGCGTCAGCATTCATGTTTGTTGCACATAGAGGGTGAGCGATACTTCTTCAAGCCTATCGGAGAGCTAGCCCGTCCTATTCACGACGATCACTGATTTTCGTACTGGAGCGGCGAGCGTTGCGATGACGACGCGGGTGGCCGTGGCGCTGGCGAGGGCGCTGGGCGGGGTCTGGAAAGTGCTGCGGTTGGAGGTTGCGGGAGGGGCTCGAGGGG
>CAMDNF010000084.1:0-11952 GCA_945902735.1 Rhizobium sp. Q54
GCGTCGAGGAAGTTCTCGAACCAAACGTCCTTGCCATAGCCCTCGGGATCTTGCGGCAGGGTCTCATCGCCCAACATCGGCGTGAGGTCGGCATAATAATCGGCAAACGGCGCGCCGATCGGCTTGTCCTGCACATAATTCAGGTGGAAGTCGGACTTGCCGCTCCGTAGATCGATGCCGACTTTTTGCTGCACGGTCGGTAGCGCGTCGGTCAGAATCTCGACCGTGATGCCGGTCAGATCATGGAACACATTGAGCTTTTCCTTAATCGCGAAGGAGGGTGGCGTGTTCTCCGACATGAACACGAGCTTCGAGCCACTATATTGCTTCCACTTCGCATCGTCCGACGATGCCGCATAGACCGGGCGGCGCGTGATCACCGAGTTGAGCCCAACCGCGATTGAACCGGCGCCAAGCGCGACCGCCGCGCTGCCGCCGAGTTCCAGGAACCGACGGCGGCTGATCGTCTTGTAGACCGCATTCTTTGGCTTATAAAACATCAGAATCCCCCTGATATGAGTACATGCCACGTGCATCTCAGTTCGGGGACGCCAATACGCCGGGGCGTAGCCTAGAGAAATTCTTGCCTCGGAACCCAGTGACGTTCCCGCGCGGCGCCATCCATGTGGCAAACTTCTTATTCTTCGCCGCTACTAAATCAGAGTGCGGGCACCAGTGTCAATTCACCGCGCGAGGAATTGGCAGGATATACCATTTCGCTCTGTGAAATTTGTTTGGCTGATTGGAATTCGGATCAATCGGACGATGTCAAACCAGTCTGAAAAGTCAGCCGGTCCGCCTCAAAACATGACCTGGCCGCGATCATAGCCGATCGCCTGACCGGTGATGTCCTTGGCGGCGGGCGAGGCAAAAAACATGAACACACCCGCCATATCATCCGGCTCGATCCACCCGCGATGAACCACCATCTGGGCGAAATAGGCCTTGCGCACTTCGGGCGTGATGCCGGTCTCGTTCATTTCGGTGCGCGTCGTGCCGGGGCAGACCGCGTTGACCGTAATACCGCGCGGCCCAAGCTCGTGGGCCAGCGCGCGCATCATGCCGATCAAGCCGTGTTTCGAGGCGCAATAGGCGGCGTAATCGGCGCCCGCCGCCTTCGACCAGACCGAACCCGTAAATACGATGCTGCCGCCCGAGCCCATGTTGGGCGCGACCGCGCGCGTGACATAAAACTGACCGCTCAGATTGATCGCCATGGTGCGCTCGAAAATCTCATCGACCTCGTCGCGCGGCCCGGCGGTCGGCGTTTGCACACAAATCGCCGCGTTGTTGATCAGGACATCCAGCGAACCCAACGCGCCGACCTTGTCATAAACCTCATTACGGTTCGAAATATCGCAACGTACGCCGCGCACTTTGCGTCCTGTCGCGCGTTCGAGCGCCGCCGCCGACGCGCCAACCGCCTCACCCGATGCAAGAATTGCAACCTCGGCGCCCGCTTCCGCGAACGCCTTGGCCACCGAATAGCCAATGCCGCGCGAGGCGCCGGTGATCAAGACCCGCTTGCCCGCCACATCGAACATACCCATATCAAGCCCTCCCTCATTGACCGCGAGCTTGCCGAGGCGGTTCGCCCCTGGCAAGTATGGCTCAACCGACCGAGGAGAGCCCGTGCACGGACCTGAGAATCTGCGAACCTATGGCATCCTTCTGCGCGCGAGCCGCGTGCTGATCAGCGCCGAGCGCGTGGCGGGTCGCGAGATCTTGAAGTTTCCCGGTGGCGGCATCGAAGCCGATGAGACGCCGGAACAAGGCCTCATTCGCGAATTCCGCGAGGAATGCTCGATCCTGATCCGCCCGCTTCGGCTCCTGCATGTGCCAGGCACGCTGCTCAGCCCCTGGACGCACACCAATTACACGCCGATATATTATCTGGTGGAAGGCGACGGCAAGGTGAAAACGCCAGCCCATGAGCCGATCGAGCTGCGTTTTCTGACCCCCGAAGACGCCATCGCCAGCGGCCTGATGGCCGATCCCGAAATTCTCGCGCTGAAGCGCGCGCTCTTGCGGTGAACACTCCAGCCAAGGTCAAGGACCCCGTCTGCGGGATGAGCGTCGATCCGGCGACGACCCCGCATAAAGCTACGCACGACGGCACGGCCTATTATTTCTGCGGTGCCGGCTGCCGCACCAAATTCATCCCAGATCCCGCGCGTTATCTGAACCCCGCACCGGCCAAGCCGAACCCGCCGACGACGCCGAAGGGCGCGGTCTACACCTGCCCGATGCACCCCGAAATTCGGCAGATCGGCCCCGGCGCCTGCCCGATTTGCGGCATGGCGCTTGAGCCCGAGCAGGCGAGCGCGGAGGCCGCTCCCAACGCCGAACTCATCGACATGACGCGGCGCTTTTGGATTGGCGTAGTGCTGACATTGCCTGTGCTGGCGCTCGAAATGGGTGGCCACCTCACCGGCCTTCACGCGCTTCTGGCGAAGAGCCTTTCCTACTGGATCCAGTTTGCGCTCGCGACGCCCGTGGTGCTGTGGGCCGGCTGGCCGTTCTTCGTGCGCGGTTGGCGTTCGATCATCAAGCGCAAGCTCAACATGTTCACCCTGATCGCGATCGGCACCGGGGTCGCGTGGCTCTATAGCCTCGTCGCGGTGCTCGCGCCGAGCGCCTTCCCACCCGCCTTCCGCGCTCATGACGGTACTGTCGCGGTTTATTTCGAGGCCGCCGCCGTGATCACCGTGCTGGTGCTGCTCGGTCAGGTGCTGGAGCTCCGTGCGCGCGAGCGCACCGGCGGTGCCATTCGAGCGCTACTCGGCCTCGCGCCAAAATCCGCGCGGCGCCTAAGCTCTGACGGTAGCGAGTCGGAAATCGTGCTCGAGGAGATCGCGGTCGGTGATCGCCTGCGTATCCGCCCAGGCGAGAAAGTGCCGGTCGACGGAAGCGTCATCGAGGGCCGCTCCGCGCTTGATGAATCGATGGTCACCGGCGAATCGATGCCGGTCACCAAAGCGGTCGGCGACAATCTGATCGGCGGCACCATCAATCAGAGCGGCGCGCTGATCATGCGGGCGGAGAAGATCGGCCGCGATACCATGTTGGCGCGTATCGTGCAGTTGGTCGCCGAGGCGCAACGCAGCCGCGCGCCGATTCAGCGCCTGGCCGATCTGGTCGCGTCGTGGTTTGTGCCGGCGGTCGTGGCGATCGCCCTGCTCGCGTTCATCATCTGGTCGATCTGGGGCCCCTCGCCCTCGCTGGCCTATGGCTTGGTCACGGCGGTCGCCGTGCTGATCATCGCCTGCCCCTGCGCGCTTGGCCTCGCCACGCCGATGTCGATCATGGTCGGCGTCGGACGCGGTGCCCTCATTGGCGTCTTGATCAAGAACGCCGAGGCGCTTGAGCGGCTGGAGAAGGTCGACACGCTGGTGATCGACAAGACCGGCACGCTGACCGCGGGCAAACCGGTCGTCACCGCGATCGTGCCGGCGCCCGGCATCGATGAAAACGAGTTATTACGCCTCGCGGCGAGTCTCGAGCGCGCCAGCGAGCATCCCTTAGCGCGCGCCATCGTCGCGGCGGCGGAAGCGCGCGGCCTCGCGCTCAGCGCCGTCACGGCGTTCAATAGCCCAAGCGGCAAGGGCGCCACGGGCACGGTCGAGGGCCGAACGATCAGGCTCGGCAATGCGGCGTTTTTGACCGAACACAAGATCGACACCAGCCCCATGGCCGCGCAGGCCGATGCGCTGCGCGCCGATGGCGCGACTGCGATCTTCGCCGGGATCGACGAACGACTCGCCGGCATCTTCGCGATCGCCGACCCGATCAAGGAGACGACACCGGCGGCGATTAGCGCACTCGCGCGCGCCGGGCTCCGCATCGTCATGCTGACCGGCGATAATGTGCGAACCGCGCAAGCGGTCGCGCGCCGGCTCGGTATTACCGAAATCGAGGCCGAGGTGCTGCCCGATCAAAAAAGCGCCGTGGTCGAGCGGCTGAAGCGCGCGGGCCGCGTGGTCGCCATGGCCGGCGATGGCGTGAACGATGCGCCTGCCCTCGCCGCCGCCGATGTTGGCATCGCGATGGGCTCCGGCACCGATGTCGCGATCGAGAGCGCGGGCATCACGCTCCTGAAGGGCGATCTCACCGGCATTGTGCGCGCACGGCGCCTATCGCAGGCCACCATGCGCAATATCCGGCAAAACCTGTTCTTCGCGTTCATCTACAACGCGGCCGGTATTCCGATCGCGGCGGGCGTGCTCTATCCGTTTTTCGGCATCACGCTCTCGCCGATCATCGCCGCGGCGGCCATGGCGCTGTCATCGGTCAGCGTGGTCGGCAATGCACTGCGCTTGAGAATGGCTGGCGCGGAGGATTAGTCCGCGCGACGATCTCGACGTGCGGCGTTTTCCGTCATCAATTTTTGGTAGGATTGAACCTCTTCAGACCACGTCGATTTAATGAACGCCAGCACCGACCAGATTTCCTTGTCGTCGAATTTGTCGCCAAAGGCGGGCATGTCGGTCTCAAACCCCTCGGGCACGATGGGTGGCACCAGACCATCTTTGATGATGGAAAAAAGAAGCGCATCGGCGTGGTGCCAGGTGTGGCCAGTGTCGTCATGCGGCGGGGCGGGCAAGCGACCATTCGGCAGGCGCGATTGCCAATCTGGATCACCTTCAAGGTTTTTGCCATGGCAGCTCGCGCAATGCGCGGCATAGAGCCGTTGGCCGGTCTCGACCTGCGCGCGATCCATTGGGTCGCTCGGCAGGGACCCGACCCAAGGCCGCCAGATCAGGCCCGCCGCCAGTACGCCGATGGCAAGCGTGCAAGCTATTCCATAAGCGAGCCACCGTCGCCGACGGGCGCGTGGTGCCGGCGCGCCCGGATTCATTCCCGGCGCTGTCATTCAGTCGGGAAGACCCGCTCGCCACCATCCTTGGTGATTTCATAGATCACGAATGGTTCAGTCTTTTCGCCCGCCATGCCCGGCGAGCCCATCGGCATGCCAGGCAATGAGATGCCGATAATCGCCGGGCGCTCGTCGAGCAGCCGGTTGATCATCGCGACTGGAACATGGCCTTGAATCACATAGCCATCGAGCAACGTCGTGTGGCAGCCCTCAAGATGTGGCGGCACACCGAGATCTTGGTTGATCAGGGTCAGGTCGTGTGTCGCCTTGACCGTCACCTCATAGCCGTTCTCACGCAAATAATCGGCATAGGTCTCGCAGCAACCGCATTGCGGGTTCTTGTAGAGCAGCGCCGTGTGAGCCGCGTCGGCGGCCATGGCGGGCGCGAATACTAGAAATCCAATTGCGATGAAGATGGCTATGAATAAGCGCATGGGGTCTCTTCCTTTCAGAGTTTGACTGAATCAAGACGCGACGCGGATGACCGCCATCATGCCGGCGGCCTGGTGCTCAAGGATGTGGCAATGGAGCATCCAATCCCCCGGATTGTCCGCGACGAAGCCGATCTCGACGGTCTCCTCAGGCGCGATCAACACGGTATCGCGCCATTCGCGACGCGATGCGGCCGCGTCATTTCGCGTCAGGACACGAAAGACGTGGCCGTGCAGGTGGATCGGGTGATACCAAGCGGTTTGATTACGCAGCGTAAGAATGCAGGTCGAATTCTTGCGCAACGTGAACAATGGCGCGTGATCATGGCCACTGATGACATTG
The DNA here is from genome assembly GCA_945902735.1 of Rhizobium sp. Q54. Lineage (GTDB taxonomy): Bacteria > Pseudomonadota > Alphaproteobacteria > UBA828 > UBA828 > SHWC01. Next base: position 5,651 of record CAMDNF010000084.1, read on the forward strand.
CCATTGATCGTCCATGCCATGCCACGCTTCATCATGTCGCGCATGGTGGTCGGCTGGCCATCCATCGTCGCGCCCGCCATGCGGCCCATCATGCCGCCACCAAAGACGAGCTCGTGCCGCGTGGCGCCATCTGAAATGGGCTCGGGCAAATGGTTTGGCGGCAGGCCGATGACCGCTTCCGGCGACCGCGACCGCAGCGGATTTCTTTCGCCATAGACGATTTGAAGCAAGTCATAGTCGAGGCTCTTATAGAACCTGTCGGTCACCGCAAATTTGGCGCCGGGCTCACCCCCCATATCGACGATCAAATCGGTCCGCTGCCCTGGCCCCATGACAACGAGACCTTGATCGGGTTCATGCGGTTCGACCGGATGGCCATCGAGTGCGATGATCCACGGCCGATGTTGGCCAAAAGCAAGCGCGAAAATGCGCGCATTGGCGGCATTAATCAGCCTCAGCCGCAGGCGCTCGCCGGCACGCACCTGGATCGCGGGCGCGACACGACCATTTACCGTCACCGTATTCCCAACGCGCCCGTCATGGCTCGCATCGTGCCCATTGCCGAAATCCTCGGATATCCGAGCCTCATCGCGCAGTCGCCAGTCGCCGAGCACCCAGCAGAGATCGCGGTCGACCGGCGGGGGCTCATTTTCTTCGACGATCAACGCGCCATAGAGGCCTCGCCCGACCTGCTCAAAACTTCGCGCGTGTGGGTGATACCAGTAGGTGCCGGCATCCGGCAGATCGAAGGCGTATTCGAACGTACCCCCCGGCGGAATCGCCGCTTGAGTCAGATTCGGCACGCCGTCCATTGCGTTCGGGAGTCGGATCCCGTGCCAATGAACCGTCGTTTCCTGCGACAAGCCGTTCTCAACCTCGATCTGAAACCGCGCACCTTGACGCACCCGAAGCTCGGGGCCTGGGACAACGCCCCCATAGCACCAGACCTCGGTGTCGGGGCGGCCATTACCGAGCAAGGCCACGCGACCCGGCGCGGCGCGCAGATGATATTGGGCGGCCGGCGATGCCGCCGCACTTGTTCGGTGCAGGGGCATCAATAAGGTCGCTGTGCTCAACGCGGCGCCAATTAAGACCGACCGCCGGCTCGGCCCGGCCCGTTCGGCGCGACGCACCCTTTTGTTGCCTACCATAGCTCTTGGCTCCGATCCGCCTGAGGGATGAACGCGACGCGAAGGCGCCCACACTTTTCGTGCGTGCACCACACGTCTTCATGTCGCGCGCAATCAGCTCGTAATCAGCCGAGCGCACGCGGACCTACAGATCGGTTATCGGGGAGGGCCGGTATCCGGCGAGACTGATCGCCCCAGGCGGTCGATCGAGGCGATCGGCTCATCAAATCTTGCGGCGATCATTCGGCTTTGCACGTCTTGAACCGTGGTCAAACCAAACACCGTGCCGAGGCACGCGGCATAGCAACCCGTCGCGCCACCATCATCGTAAGGCGGGCAATCGCTGCATCCATTGGGTGCCATGTCATTCATCGTCATGGCCATGGTCATAGCCTTCGTTGGGCTTGACATGGCGCCGGCCATCGCACCATGGCCAAGCAGGCCGAGCGCCAGGACAACCGCCATGATCGCAGACAAAAACCGAAACATGATTCGATGCGACATGGCGCCAGTATAGGGCCAATTCGCGGCCACCGACAGACCTCCCTATTCACGAAATCGCGATTTACGCCAGATGTTCGGGCACGCGCGGATTCATGATGAGGCGCGCGCCGGCACACGCGCGACAATCAATTTAATCATGTCGAGGAACAAGAACTTCTCCTCGATCACAATCAACCCAACCTCGCGCACATGGCGCGCGGTTTGGCGGTCGAAACCGGCGCCATAGGCGAAGCGCACCCAAGGCAACCACAACCACTGCACGAAGCGGCGAAGGGGGTGACGCGAATAGACATATTCGAGCAGCCTGATCTCGCCGCCCGGACGCAAGATCCGCTTGAGCTCGTCGAGCGCCGGTCGCTGATCGGCGGGCGCCAGCACGCAAAACAAAAAACTCGCGACCGCCGCATCGAAGCTCGCATCGGCGAAGCCAGCTTGTCTAATATCCATTTGCGCGAGGCGTGCGACCACACCGAGCTGCGCCGCTTTGGCATTGGCCCGCGCCAGCATTGCGTGCGACAGATCGACGCCGACAACCCATATGCCCGGGCCATAAAACGGCAAATTGCAGCCCGTGCCGACACCGGCATCCAACACGCGCCCGGTGAGGCCCTGAAACAGAACAGGGCGAAGCGGCTCATAACGTCGGCGCTCGAACCCTCGATCAAGCCGGTCATAGAAGCGCGCGATGCGGTCGTATTTGCTGCGGATGGAGCCACGCCCCATCAAGATGATCTCATTAAATTCGTCTCGCTCGCTTTAGCACGACCCTACGACCGACAGGTAAAGTTGCGTCAATCGACTTCCCAAGCTTGGCCGTCGCGCCGGTCGACCATCAGTTTATGGACCAGCGAACCATCCACGGTGGTGATCTCGGCCGCGAATGAAAAATCGCCGCCCGGCTCGATCTTGCCGATCTTAAGGCGCTCGTTATCGGCGATCATCTTACTGAGCCGCTTCGTCACCTGATCAGCGCTGAGCAGATGAGCGAAGCCATGCCCCTTCATGCCGCCTTTGCCATGCCCCTTCATCGAATCGCGGCCTATCATCGGCCCTTGGCCCTTCATCATGCCATGCATGTCAGGGCCCTTCATGGCGCGGTGTCCGGCTTCTTCGCCGCCGCCCTTCATCATGTCACCCATCATGGCCATCATGCGACCGCACATCATCATGTCGCCGCCGTCGATCTTCATAGCCTCGGTCGCTGCCTTATCGTCATCGACTGAAGGCGGCGCCACCGCGGCATCGGAAGACGATGTGGCCGCTGCCTCGGGGTGATGTGCGTCCTTATCCTTGTCGCTTTCCTCGGCGAGTGCACGGCCCGAAATGGCAAGGCCGAGGACCATCATCGAGATCAGAGCGAGATTGCGAAGGTTCATCATACTCTCCCTTGATCGAGGGGCCGGGTTTCGCTTCATGGCCGACGCCCAGTTGAAATTCAGAATTGAACCAAAATGCGTCGCCAGCCTTGATCTGGCGCAAACAACGCGGGCACGGCTGCCACTCAATTCACGGTAATCGGGCCTTTCATGCCAACCTGGGCATGGCCCGGCATGTTGCAGGAGAACTCAAGGCTGCCGGCCTTGGTGAAGGTCCAGACAATCTCCTTGGTTTCGCCAACCGCCACGACGACCGTATTGCCGGCGCTAGCGTGCTGAGCGGCGTGCTCGGGCGCCGCCAGATCCATGCCCATCTCGGCCATGTGGGTCATCATTTGGCGTGCAACCTCCTGATAGGCCGGATCGCCGATGGTAAGCTCGTGCGGCTGCTCACCCTTGTTGGTGATCACGAAGCGAATGGTTTCACCCGCCTGGAAAGCAAGTTGTTCGACGTCATATTTGATTTCCGACGCCTCGATGGTGATGGTTCGCGAGACTTTCGCGGAATCGCCCTTCGAGCCGAAGGCCGACGTATCGGCGAGCTTGGCCTCGAATTTTTCCATGCCGGGCATAGCGCCATGCGCTTTGTCCTTGTGTCCATGGCCGGTGCCCGCCGCAAGCGCGGGGACAGCGAACAAGGCAAGGATTGAGGCCGCAAACGAAAATCGGGTGAGGCGAAGCATGATAATGTCTCCATTGATGACGGTCATTAAAACCAAAAGCGCAGGCCGAGACGAACCGTGATGTCCTCCGGGTCGTCACCGGCCGCGCGCGCCAGCGAAGCCGTTTCGCCGATCTTCCGCGACCAAACGCCATCGATATAGGGCGCGATCTTTCGCGTGATTTCATAGCGAAGCTGCAGACCGGCTTCGACATCGCTGAGGCCAGCACCGACGTCGCGCTCGGGCACATCCTGTGCGAATAGATTTGCTTCGAGGTACGGCTCGGCGATGAGTTTCTGAGTGACCTGGATATCGAAGCTCTGCTCGAGCCGGAGCGAAACATCGCCCTCGGTCGAAACGAACAAACTGGCTTCGGTCTCGAAGAAATAGGGCGCGAGCCCGACCGCGCTCACCGCGAAATAGGTTTCATTGGTCGACTCGAAATCCTGCCTCAGCCCGACCAGAGCGTCCCAAAACGTCGCGACGTTCCAGCCATAATAAACCTGCGCCTCGGCGTCCTCGATCTTGCCATCCGGCATGTCACCTTCGGAACGCAGCCAGACCCGCTCATCATCGCCGCCGATCCAGCCATCGACATTCCACGTGAACAGACCATCATCTTGCGGCGCGTAATCGAGTTCGGTTTTGATCATGTTGAAGATCGGGGTTTCGTGCATCGTCTGTACCAGGCCAGGTTCTTCCGCCAGGGCCGGGACAACGCCTAACGTGATCGCGCATGCCATCGCCAAACTTGAAAAGCGCCGCATCACTGCGCCCCATGACCCGCGTGAGACACACCGCTCTTGCCCGGCGCGATCGAAACACGGGCGCCATCGGGCGTGATGTCGCTCTCGGCCGTACCCGCCGGCATGACGATGAACGCCGTCATCATGCCCGTGACCATGTGGTAGAGGAGATGGCAATGGAGCGGCCAAGCGCCGACCTCGCGCGCGGTCAATACCACGGACACGGTCTGCCCGGGCGGTACGATGACGGTGTCCTTCAACGGTTTGCGATCGCTCTGGCCGTTCTCAATCTCGAAGAATTGGCCATGCAAATGCATCGGATGCGCCATCATGGTTTCGTTGACGAAAACGAGGCGCACGCGCTCGCCAAACGGCACGCGGATCGGCTTGGCCTCGGCGAAGCGCGCGTCATCGAGCGTCCAGACATAGCGTTCCATATTGCCGGTCAGCCGCATCGTGATCGTGCGCGAGGGCTCCGCGACGTCGGTATTCTTCCGCAGCGCGCGCAGCTCCTTATAGGCCAACACCTTGGTGCCCGGCGGTGCGCCGGCGGCCCAGCCGAGCGGGCGCTCCGCCGCTGCATCGCTCGCGCTTCCGCCATGATCCATGCCGGCCATGTTGCTGTGATCCATGCCGGCCATTGCGCCGTCGTCCATGCCCGCCATATCATGGGCCATGCCCATATCGGCCATGCTCAACAGCGCGCGCGGCCGGCGCGCGGGGATGGCACCCTTTTGGCCCTCGGCTGTGGCGAGCGTCGCGCGCGCATAGCCCGTGCGATCGATTGATTCGGCAAACAGCGTGTAGGAAATATCGTCCTTGGGCTCGACGATCACGTCATAGCGCTCGGCAACGCCCATGCGAATCTCATCGACCGGCAGCGGGTTCACATCATTGCCATCGGCCGCCACCACGGTCATTTTCAAGCCCGGTATGCGCACGTCGAGAAACGTCATCGCCGAGCCATTGATCAGACGCAGCCGCACGCGCTCGCCCTTCTTGACGATGAAGGTCTCGTTCGCGTCGGGCGTCTTGCCATTGACGAGGAACGAATAGCCCGTGACGTCGGCCAAGTCCGTCGGGTCCATGCGCATCTCGCCCCAGGCGAGGCGATCCTTGAGCGCCGTGCCCAGACCTTGCCGCTCGGCCTCGCCAACGAAATCGATCAGCGTCCGTTTGTTGACATTGTAGTAACCAGGATCGGCTTTGAGATTGCGCAGCACCGCATCCGAATCCTCCGCCGTGATATCGCCAAACAGCACGACATAGTCGCGCGCCGTCTTGAAGGGCGTAGGCTTGGCCGGCGTGATCACAATGGCACCGAGCACGCTCTGGTCCTGCGTGCCCGAATGGCTGTGATACCAATAGGTGCCGCTCTGCCGGATCTTGAACGTATAACTGAACGATTCGCCGGGCTTGATGCCCAGAAAGCCGTTGAAGCCCGGTGAGCCGTCCATCATTCCGGGTAGAAGAATACCATGCCAATGAACCGAGGTTTCCTCATCGGTTCGGTTGGTCACGACCACAGTCGCGTCCTCCCCCTCCGTCCATTGGAGCGTTGGGCCCGGCACCCCGCCATTGATGGTCAGCTTGTCGACGGGCTTGCCGTCGACCACGATTTTCGATGTCTCGACCGACAATTGATAAATATCGGCGCGCGCGGGCGTGGCGATAAGCACGCCAACCGCAAGCACGAACGCCACGAATTTCCAACTCATGACTCAACCGCGAAATGATGATGACCCGAATGCCCAGGCGGCGCGCCTCACGCCGCCTTAAGGCAACGCAACGCACGACCGGCCGGCCCAAAGGGCCGGCGGGTCAGGCTTCCGATCGCGGGGGGCCGAGCGGCGGGGGCATGGCGAGGCCAACCGGCAGGCGTGG
>CAMDNF010000085.1:0-11781 GCA_945902735.1 Rhizobium sp. Q54
TGGGATTGGATGGCATGGCCGATATCGCCGGTGCGGGCGGTGATGCGCTCTTTCAGCCCGCGCAGCTTGATCGCTTGAGCGAGCTTGATGGCCTGCGCGCCTTGCGGGCCGAGCCCCGCGATCTCGCACAAGCGCTCCTCGGGTGCCGCCAACACGCCGTTCAAGGAGCCAAAGCGGGCGAGCAGTTTTTTCGCGATCGGTTTGACGTCGCGGCGGGGAATGGCGAGGCACAAATAGAGTTCGAGCAGCTCATAATCGGCGAGCGCTTCGGCGCCGGCCGAGGCGAACCGCGCGCGCAGGCGGTCGCGGTGCCCGAGATAGTGTGGCTGATCGGCGGGGCTTTTGGGTGCGCCCATCGCCCAGAACTCAGGCGTAAGGCGGCCGCGTGTGCTTCGCCGGGGAGAGCGTGAAAATCTCGAACCCGCTGCTGGTGACCGCGAGGGTGTGCTCGAACTGCGCGGACAGCGCGCGGTCCTTGGTGATCGCCGTCCAGCCATCCTTCAGGAGGGTGACCTCCCAGGTGCCGAGATTGACCATCGGCTCGATCGTGAAGAACATGCCTTCAAGCAATTCGGTGCCGGTGCCGGGTTTGCCGTAATGCAGGATATTCGGCGCGTCGTGAAACACGCGGCCAATGCCGTGGCCGCAAAAATCGCGCACCACCGAGCAACGCTGGGCTTCGGCATGGGATTGGATGGCATGGCCGATATCGCCGGTGCGGGCGCCCGGCCTGACCATTTCGATGCCGCGCATCATGGCGTCATAGGTAATGTCGATCAGGCGGCGTGCCTTCAAGGGCACATCGCCTACCAGGAACATGCGGCTGGTATCGCCATGCCAGCCATCGATGATGACAGTCACGTCGATATTGACGATGTCGCCATCCTGCAGGCGCTTCGGGCCCGGTATGCCATGGCACACGACATGATTGACCGAGGTGCAGATCGATTTCGGATAGCCGCGATAGCCGAGCGGCGCGGGGATCGCCTTATGGCCGACGATATAATCGTGGCACAGTTGGTCGAGTTCGCCCGTGGTGATGCCGGGCACGACTTGGGGCGTGATGAAATCCAGCGTCTCGGCCGCCAAGCGCCCGGCGCGGCGCATGGCCTCGAAGGCGTCGGGGCCGTGGCGCTTGACATGCCGTGAATTGACCGTGAACTCGCTTGGTTCTTCTTCCGCGGGCGCGGCCATGTTGGGCGCGGCTTTGGCGGGGCTCGACGGTGTCGGCGCGGTTCGCCCCATGGTGATGTTCCGTTTCACGCGGTGTTTCCTCTCGGACAGAATGTAATGCAACCGCTGGGCGCTTCAACCTATGATCCGGCCCAAACCTTAGCGACCGGTGAATTGCTATCATGACCGAGGCCGAAGCGCCGACCGCCGCCGTGCTCTTGATCGGCAATGAAATATTGTCGGGCCGCACGCAGGACGCCAACCTCAATTATCTGGCGCGCCAACTGGCCGTGCTGGGCATCAGGCTTAGAGAATCCCGCGTCGTGGTGGACGAGGAGGGGGCCATTGTCGAGGCGCTGAACGCGCTCCGCGCCCGCTATAGCTATGTTTTCACCACGGGCGGGATCGGGCCGACCCATGACGACATCACCTCGGAATGCATCTCTAAGGCGTTTGGCCGCGAGCACGCGATCCACCCCGAGGCACACCGGATTCTGGCCGCCTATTACGCCGAAAGCGGGCGGGAGTTCAATGCCGCGCGGCTGCGCATGGCCCATATGCCCGAAGGCGCCAGCCTGCTCGAAAACAAGGTCAGCCGCGCGCCCGGGTTTCGAATCGAGAACGTCTATGTCATGGCCGGCATTCCGGCGGTGATGCGGGCGATGTTCGAGGCCGCCGTGCCGACCCTGAAAACCGGGCCGGCGGTGCGCGCGCGCGCGATCGCGACCTTTTTGCCCGAGGGCGAAATCGCCAAGGGTTTGGGCGAGCTTCAGGCGCGCTTCAATGCGCTCGAAATCGGCTCCTACCCGTTCGTGCGCGACGGTAAAATCGGTACGACCTTGGTCTTGCGGGGCACCGACGGCCCCTTGATCGACCAGGCGGCCGGGGACTTGATTGCGCTGATCCGTTCGCTCGGCGCCACGCCCATAGAAGAGGAGGGTGCCTAGGATCGGCGACAAAAGATTGTTACCCCTCACCCGCTCGCTTCGCTCGCCGCCCGGAAACGTATACGTTTCCGCCCACAAGGGGAGAGGGGTGGTTGCATTGCTGTTGCGGCCATATTTCCCCTCTCCCCTCGTGGGAGAGGGACGGGCCCATCCCGCTAGCGATGGGAGGGTGAGGGGCCGAAGCGCTGCAATCGATTCACAGGCCGGATCGCGGCGTTCGATATGGCCCCTTGGCGGAACCGGTAGACGCAACGGACTTAAAATCCGTTCTTCGCAAGGAGGTCCGGGTTCGAGTCCCGGAGGGGCCACCATCTTCCCGAGCCGGCCCTAGGCTGAGCCGCAATTACTGGCCGCCGTGGCTGATCCAGCCGGTAATGACGTATTTCTCCTCTTTTGGCGCGACCTCACCGCGGTGGGTGTGGGTGAAGCCGGCGGGCCAGATCATGGTTTTGCCTTTCTTTGGCGGCACGGTGTGATCCTGGTAGAGAAAATAGGTGCCGCCGCCTTCCTCGATGTCATTCAGAAAGGTCTGGAAGGCCAGCACGCGATGGCCCAAATCCAGGGCGCTGCTCTCATAGTGCGCGCCAAAAAAGCCACCACCCGGCTTGTAATGTTGGATTTGAGGCGGCTCGATGAAGCCGAGTCGGCCGGTCGCCTGGCTTAGGACGGGGAATTCCTTCCAATAGGCTTGCAGCGACTCCACGACATGCTCGCGGTAGGCCCGCACCGCGGTGGCATAGACATCGAAGGGCAGGCAAACCAGACTGGCGTCTTCCGAGTCCTTCCACTTTTTGTCGACGCCTTTGGCGCTTAGGCCCGCGTGCGTAAGACCAAGTTCGCGCGTCTTTTTGAAACCCTCGATCAAGCGATCGCAGAGCGCGGAGTCGGGCATGGAAAATTCTTTGATCCAACGCATTGGCGTTCCTCAATACCTCACATAAGGCGACGGCAATCCGTGCCGCGGCGTGGATTGTCGCGAATTTTGCATGACCTTAGCATCGCCATTGGCGTGCGGCGGAATCTTGTTTGCAATGTCGGTTGTTTCTGAGTAGCCTCTCCGACCGTTCGGTATGAGCACTGTCGACTAGGTCTGTCTGGGAAAGGCCTGGGGCTTGCGGTGGGAGTGCCGTTGTGTAAGTTTTGTGGCGCGTCCATCATAGGCCGCCACGCGGACATTCAGAGGGGGTATGGGTATGTCGTACGAGGACAAGAAACAACGCGTCTATAAGGAGCTGCACCGACTTTGGTCGATGCATCTTGACACCAAGAACCACAAAATTTCGCGCCGTGACCTGATGAAGGGCATGGCTGGCATCGGCCTCAGCGCCGGAATGATCAAATATCTCATGCAGGGCTCGCCGCTTGGCGTGCGCAAGGCATGGGCCGCTGAAGGCGGCACGCCGGAAGAGCGCGCGATCAATGCCGCGAAGGCGCTGTTCGCGAACTCGAAGAAGAAGACGATTTCGATCATGCATCCATCGGGTTCGGGCGGCAATATGACGCCCTACACGAAGGAGTGGAAGGATCTCACGGGCTTCGACGTCGAGCTGCTCGAAGTGCCGGTGACGCAGACGCACCAGAAGGCGATGCAGGAAGCGGTCGCGAAGACCGGCCGTTACGACCTGATGATCCCGGCGCCCTTGAGCCTGCCCGAATTGGCCGAGTCTGGCGCCGCACTCGATATCACCGACTATGTCGCGAAGTACGATCCCGAAGACAGCCACGGCGAAAACCAACTTGAGTTCCCCGTGCGCGAATTCGGCCAGAAGTACAAGGGCAGGTATTACGGCCTCTATTGCGATGGCGACGTCTGGCATCTCAGCTATCGCATGGACAAAATGAAAGAGAAGGGCAAGGCGCCGTTCGCTCCTCGCTTGATGGTCGATACGTGGGACGATTACGACAAGCTCGGCGCTGAGATGCACGACAAGGCCAACAACTTCTACGGGGCCCTCGAATATCGTTCGCCGTTCTGGAACAAGTTCCATTGGATGACGCGCTTCCAGTCGAAGGGCGTGCTCTATTTCGACGGCGACATGAAGTCGATGGCGGCAAGCCCTGAGAGCATCAAGACCGTCGAAGAGATGGTGAAGCTCCAAGACATCATGCCGACCGAGCAGTTCACTTACGGGTTCACGGAAAACTACTCCCAGTACTATGCGCAAGGCCGTGGCTTCAGCCAGTTCGGCTGGCCGTCACTCTGGCGCTATAGCATGGACGCCAAGGGCGCGAAGTCGATCGTCGCGGGTCGCGACGACAAGGGCTTCCCGATCCAAAGCGCGGCGTCGGGCCTTCCCGGCACCAAGATCAACGGCGAGACCGTTCGCGCGGTGATCATGCCGTTCGCTTGGGACTTCGTGGTCAACAAGAGCTCGGAAATTCCGGAGGCCGCTTATCTCTATGCTCAGTGGCTCACCGGGCCGACCATGTCGATGCGCTCGATCCCGAACGAGGGCGGCTATTTCGATCCGTGGCGGCGTAATCACTTCCTGAAGCCCTCGCCGGAGTTCTTCGCGGGCTATCCGGGTGACTATCTCGGCGTGCAGTTCGAGGAAATGACCCAGGCGGTGCCTGAGATCATCATGCCTGGCGCGGCGGAATATCACGACGCGATCGATAAGAACCTGCAGGCTGCTTACAACAAGCAGAAGACACCCGAGCAGGCGATGAAGGATGCGGCGAAGGAAATGGACCGCATCACGAAGCGCCGTGGCAAGGACAAGCAGAAAGAGTCCTGGATCGCGTTGGCGAAACAGTACCCCGAGCCGCTCCAAAAGGCGGCCGGTGTGGCCAACTGGAAGGTCTAGTCGCTGCTCTTTAGCGACTGAGAACTTTTGTAGTCTCTCAGCCAGTGAATGGCGGCGTGTTTTCATCCCTTGAGTGGGATGGGAACACGCCGCCTGCGACTTCAAGACTGACGCTGGAATCGATAAACCGTGGCAAGCAATCAAACTGGAAATCGCGCGATGTCGTCGCAAGGACGGGTGCCGGCAGGCGGGTTCAATCCGAACGACAAGAAGTATATCGGCGGTCTGTTGATCACGCCGATTCAGCTCCTGTTGACGGCGCTGTTGATCTTCCCGTTCGTCCTCGAGCTGATCCTAAGCTTTAGTGAATGGTCGCCGGTGCAGGGCATTGGCCTGTGGGACGCGGTCGGGTCGGTGTTTACCGAAGACCTCGACCAGGGCATCAACTATACGATCTTGATCACCGAAGAGCCGCGCTTCCTCGAAGCGCTCGGCCGCACCGCGCTGATCTCGGTCACGAGCCTGGTGCTTGAATTCCTGCTAGGCCTCGGCCTCGCCTCGCTCTTCCTCAAGGCATTTCCGGCCAAGCGCGTGTTCTTTACCGCGCTGTTGACGCCGATGATGATCATGCCGGTGGTCGTTGGTTATACCTGGTACATGCTGCTGCAATATACCGGGCCGGTTAACCAGATTATCGGTTGGATCGGGGGTGCGCAGCCCGAGCTGCAATGGCTCAATAACGGCTTCCTCGCGTTCTTTGCCGTGGTCATTACCGAGGTGTGGCACTGGACGCCACTTTTCTTCTTGATCCTTCTTTCCGGTCTCAATGCCGTGCCGCAAAACCCGATTCGTGCCGCCACGGTGTTGGGCGCGAGCGATTGGCGGATCTTCTGGACCGTGATCATGCCCAGCATGAAGGGCATCATCATCATCGCCTTCGTGATCCGCGGCATGGAAGTGATCAAGCTATTTGACGAGATATATCTGTTAACCCGCGGTGGTCCTGGCACCGCGACCGAGACGGTTAGCCTCTATCTCTACAAATTGGCGTTTGAAGATTTCCGTCTCGCCTATGCGGGATCCGCCGGGTTCATCATCCTCATCATCACGGTTGTGCTGATTAACGTGATGCTGCGGCCGATCCGGTACCAGCTCCTGGAGAAGCGCTGATGCCGCCTAAGAAATTTACCTGGTACAACGCAATCGCGCTGGCCCTGGCGCTGATCTTCGCGATCTTTCCCGTGTTCTGGATGGTCTCGACCTCATTCAAGCCGTCAAATGAATGGGTCAAGCAGCCGCCGGTTTGGGTATCGGGCAGTCCCACGATTGAGAATTATCTGACCGTGCTGTGGCCGAGCGTGCTGTTGGAAAAGCGCGGCGGTCTGACCCAGTACACCGCTGAGGGCGAACAGAAAGTCGCCGAACAAACCGGCGTTGGCGGGGCGATCGGCGACATGCTCAACAATTCGGCTTGGCCGTCGATTCGGGGCTCGATCATTCTCTCGGTGTTCTCGACGGCGCTCTCGATCATCGTGGGTTTGATGGCCGCGATATCGATCGCGCGATACCGATTTGGCGGTAATACGACGCCCTTCTTCATATTGTCGGGTCGAATGTTTCCGCCCATTGCGATCGCCATACCGTTTGTCGTGATGTTCAGCGACGTGGGGGCCACGGATACGTATTGGGGCCTGATTCTGGCCTATGCGGCGGTGACCGTGCCGTTCTCGACTTGGATGTTGAAAAGCTTCATCGATGATCTGCCGAAGGAAATCGAGGAAGCCGCGATGATGGACGGCATGTCGCGCTGGGGTGCGCATATCAAGATCACGCTACCCTTGATCAAAGGCGGCATCATCGCGACCACGCTCTTCATTCTGATCTTGAATTGGAGCGAATTCCTGTTCGCGCTGATTTTGACCTATACCAAGGTCGCGACGATTCCCGTTCAGCTCGCCAAATATTTCTCGGCGACGTCAGGCCAGCTCTATGGCGTGCAGGCCGCGCTGGCGACGGTTTCGATCGTGCCGCTCGTCATCATTGGCTTCTTCATCCAGAAGCATCTCGTGCGCGGGCTTACGCTCGGCGCGATCAAGCGTTAGGTGCGGTCATGGCGATCAAGCTAGAACTCGTCAATCTCCGCAAGGAATACGGCCCGCTTGTCGCGGTCAACGATGTGTCGTTGAAGGTCGAAGAGGGTGAAACGATGGCCCTGCTCGGGCCGTCTGGCTGCGGCAAGTCGACCACGCTCAACATGATCGTTGGTCTGGAAGCGCCGACCAGCGGCGACATTCTGATCGACGGTCAATCGGTCTCGAAGATTCCGGTCGGTCGGCGCAATGTCGGGCTGGTGTTCCAGGATTATGCCGTGTTCACCCACATGACCGTGCGGGCGAACATGGAATATGGCCTCAAGGTTCGCAAAATTGGCCAGCGCGAAATCAACGCGCAGGTCGAGAAGATGGCGAGCTTCGTTGGTCTTGCCGACAAGTTGCACCGGAAGCCGGGCGAACTTTCGGCGTCCGAAATGCAGCGTGTCGCGATCGGTCGCACGTTGGTTTGCAGCCCGCAAATCCTGCTGCTCGATGAGCCGCTATCCAATCTCGAGTCGGAAATGCGGCACCAAATGCGGCGCGAGCTGCATCGCATTCAGCTTGAGACCAAACAGACCATCATCTATGTGACGCACGATCAGATTGAGGCGTTGTCGCTCGCGCATCGCATCGCGGTGATGAACCTCGGCGTGCTGCAGCAATACGACACGTCCTATAACATTTATCACTATCCGCGTTCGACCTTTGTGGGCAGCTTCCTTGGCAATCCGCCGATGAACTTCATCAAGGGCACGCTCAAGACCGTTGGCGGCCAGCGCTCGATCGAGCAAGGCGGCGCGCGCATCCCGCTGCCGGCCATGAAGGAGCTCACGGGCGTTTCCGATGGCGCGGCGGTGACCGTGGGCATCCGGGCGGAGACGGCCGATATCGTGCCGGTGGGCTCGCCGGGGTCGTTCGAGGCCGAGCTGTTTGCCATTGACCCGCAAGGGCCCGAGGCGGTGGTGACCGCGAAATTTGCCAATACATTGCTTAAGGTCGTGGTGCCCACCTCGGCGGTGCCGAAGAGCAGTAGCGGATCAATCGCGCTTCTGCCTCATGCCAACCTGCTCGCCCTGTTCGATACGCAGAGTGGGGTTCGCCTGATGAATGGAGCCGCGTCGTGAGCGAAAACCTGCTGGAAATTCGGTCTGTTTCAAAAAATTACGGCAGCACGGTTGCGGTCGACGGGCTCGATCTCGCGTTGAAGCGTGGTTCGCTCCTCGTGTTGCTTGGGCCGGCGGGCGCCGGCAAGACGACAACCTTGCGCTTGGTCGCGGGTCTCGAAGCGCCGAATCAGGGCTCGATCTGGTTGGATGGCCACGATGTGACACGTTGGCAGCCCAATCAGCGGAACCTCGCCATGATTTTCGACAATCTGGCGCTTTATCCGAACCGCACGGGCTATGAGAACATCGCGTTCCCCATGCAGCTCGCGAGGATGCCGCGGGAAGAGATTGATCGTAAGGTCAAGGCGATCTCGTCGGTGTTGCGGATCGATCATATTTTGAAGCGGCTGCCGGCAACCTTCAGCGGCGGCGAGCGTCAGCGCGTCGCGCTGGGGCGCGCCATGGTTCGCGATCCGCGCATGTTTTTGCTCGATGAGCCGCTCTCGAGTCTCGACTTCATGCTGCGCATCGAGTTGCGGACCGAGTTGAAGCGGCTGCAAAAGGAAGTGGGCAAGACGTTCCTTTATGCGACGCCTGATTATACCGAAGCGCTCGCGCTGGGCGATTTGGTGTGCGTCGTTCTGCACGGCAAAGCGCGTCAGCTGGCGCCGGCCCAGACGCTTTATGACTCGCCGGCCGATCGCGATGTCGCGCGCTTCGTGGGCAATCCACCGATCAATTTGGTACGGGGAGAGCTCGGTCGCGCCGATGGTCGGGTGGTTGTGCGCATCGGTGGGTTGAACGTGCCGATCTCGTCATTCGCGGAGACGCGGCTGCCTTCGGGCGTCACGCAAGTCGAGGTTGGGATTCGCCCCGAGAACGTCGTCGTTCAGAAGCAGGCTGGCGCCGGCGCGGTTTTGGGTCGGGTGAGCGATGTTGAGCCGCTCGGCATGCATACCGCGCTTGGCGTCGACTTGCAGGGCGCGAGCCTGACGGCAACGATCGCGGGCGAACGCGAGTTTGAGAAAAATCAGCCGGTCTCGGTCTCCATCGTGGCCGAAAAACTGCTGTTCTTCGATCTCATCACGGGCCGGCGGATCGGCGGCTAAATTCGCCGCGCGCGGCTGTTTAAGCCGGCCTCAGCCACACCGCCGCGTCGTGAAAGGCCGCGCCGCCCATGGGTGGCGCGGCATCGGCTGAAATCAGCGCATTGATCCCGACGTTTTGGTCGAAATCGCGATTCGGCCAAATTCCCTCGACCACCACCATGCCGGGTTGCATGCCATCGAACGACTTGGCGTGGATTAAAACCTCGCCGCGCCGGTTGCCGATGCGCAGCAATTGACCCTCGGTAATGCCGAGCCGCGCGCAATCATCCGGGTGCACGAGAGCGGTCGGCCGTGCTTCGAGGCGTCGGCTGGTCGCGGTTTCGGTGAAGCTCGAATTCAGAAAATTATGCGCCGGCGGCGCGATCATGCGGAACGGATGCGTCTCGTCGCTTTCCTCGATGATCGCGAGATGGTCGGGAAGGCGCGGCATGCGCGCGTGGTCGGGGCCGAGCCTGGCCCAATCCGGCGCGAAGCGGAATTTTCCGTCGGGTGTTGGGAAGCCGTTCAGGTGATGCGAGGTTTCGAAGTCCGGCTGGCAATCGAGCCAGTGTTCCCGGCGAAAATAGTCGACATTCGGCCAGCCTGAGCGATGCAGTAAATCCTCGATGAGTTCGAGCGCGCTCATTCGAAAACCTTGATGGTCGGCGCCCAGCCGTTGGGCCAAGCCGCAAAGCACCTCGTGGTTCGAGCGCGTTTCGGCGAAGGGTTCGATCACCTTGGGGCCGAGCTCGATGTGCTGGTGCCCGCCGCCTTGGTAGATATCGTCATGTTCTAAAAAGGTCGTCGCCGGCAGCACGAGGTCGGCGAGTTGTGCGGTATCGGTCATGAATTGCTCGTGCACGCATACGAACAAATCATCGCGCAGGAATCCGGCACGCACCAAATTCGATTCCGGAGCCACGACCACGGGATTGGTATTTTGGATCAGCATCGCGGTGATGGGGGGCCCGTTGACCAAGTCTTTCGGGTCATTGGTTAGCACCGGGCCGATGCGCGACATATCGAGCACGCGGATGGATGGGTCACGGGCGTCCAACCCCTCGATGACCGTTTTATCCCAATGGAAAAGGTCGCGGTTGCTATAGAACGCGCCGCCACCCTTGTGCCGCCACGCGCCCGAAACGGAAGCGAGGCACATCGCCGCGTGCATATTGGCGGCGCCGTTGCGCGAGCGGGTGAAGCCATAGCCGAGGCGAATGAAGCTTCGCGGGGTGCGGCCATAGAGCTGCGCGAATTCGACGATCTCAGCCTCTGAAAGGCCGGTAATCCGCGCCGCCCAGGCGGGGTCGCGCGTGCTCAGATGTTGGCGTAGATCGCTCGGAAAATCGGTATAGCGCGCCAGGTAATCGAGATCGGCCAAGCCGTCGCGAAACAGCACGTGCATGACCGCGCAGGCGAGCGCGCCATCGGTGCCCGGGCGCAGCGCCAAGTGCGTATCGGCAACGGCGGCGGTGCGGGTGCGATAGGGGTCAATCACCACGAAGCGCGCGCCGCGTTCTTTTCGCGCGCGGCTGACATGGTGCATGACATTGACTTGGGTCGAGGCGGGATTACCGCCCCACATGACGATGAGATCAGCTTCCGCCATCTCGCGCGGGTCGGGCCCGATAAACCGCCCGGCGCCGGCAAGCCACCCGGCGTCAGCCAGGGTTGTGCAGATCGTGTTCTTTTGGCCGGCATAGCGCATGACGTGGCGCAGGCGGTTGATGCCGTCGCGCTGCACGAGGCCCATGGTGCCGGCATAATAATAGGGCCACACGCTTTGGCTGCCGTACCGGCGCGTGGCGTCCATGAACTTTTCGGCGAGGAGATCGAGCGCGGAATCCCAGCCAATGCGCTCGAAGCGGCCGCTGCCCTTCGGCCCGATCCGCTTTAAAGGGTGGCCCAGGCGGTCCGGGTGGTGGACACGCTCCGCGTAACGCGCGACTTTGGCGCAAATCACACCGGCGGTGTAGCTCTGCCCTTTGGCACCACGAACCCGGCCGATGTGATGGCGATCCAGGCGCTCAATCTCGAGCGCGCAAGTGCTGGGGCAATCATGCGGGCAGGCGGAATAAACGATGTCGTTCATGGCGGCATGGTAAAGCGCGCGGCGGCGCCCGTCACTATCGGGCCCAATCGGTGCTTGGGTGTTTAGGGCCCCTAACTAGCCTTCTTGCGTCCCCGTGCGGGCATTTTGCCGCCAAGGCCAATCTCGCGGGCAAGCTCACTGCGGCGGATGGCGTAATTGGGGGCGACCATCGGGTAATCCGCGGGTAGGCCCCATTTTTCGCGGTATTGTTGGGGGGTCAGGTCATAATGCGTGCGTAAGTGCCGCTTCAGCATTTTGAGGCGGACCCCGTCTTCCAAGCAAATCAGATAGTTTGGCGTGAGCGACCGTTTGACGGCGGTCGCCGGTC
Organism: Rhizobium sp. Q54; assembly: GCA_945902735.1. GTDB lineage: Bacteria > Pseudomonadota > Alphaproteobacteria > UBA828 > UBA828 > SHWC01. The sequence continues at coordinate 11,575 of CAMDNF010000085.1, forward strand.
TAATCGAGTCGGGGGAGGGGGCATCGGTGCCGCCCTCAGCAAGCTGGGCTAGCGATGAGCGGACCGCGGTAATCAGATTGCCGATTTTGAGTTGGTCGACCCGGTTGCTGGTGACATAGGCGCGGACGATCTTGCCGGTGATTTGGGCGATTTGATCGGTATTGGGTAGGCCTTCCCGATTGGTCATCTTAATCCCTGTCAAACTTG
>CAMDNF010000086.1:0-11337 GCA_945902735.1 Rhizobium sp. Q54
CGCACAGCTCGCGCACCACGCGCTCGAGGATTTCCATGCCCGGCGCGTGGATGCCATCGTCATTGGTGAGCAAAATGCGCTCTTTGGAAAAATCGGGGCCGGCGCTGGTGGTCATGAGGGGGCGCTCTTGTGATTGGCTGTGCGTCTGACAGGTTCGTACTACAATCCGCCGTCCGCCCCGAGACAATAGTTTTCACCCCAGAGGCAAACCGCCCGCGCCATGAACCTGGCCATTCTTCTACACACCGCCGCGCGCGCGCATGCCGCCCGGCCCGCGATCTCGCTCGGTCTTGAGCCGCTTTATCGTTATGGCGCGCTCGGCCACCAGGTCGCCGCCCTCGCCGGGGGCTTGCGGGGCCTTGGGCTGAAGCCGGGCGCGCGGATCGCCCTCGTGATGTCGAATGGGCCCGATTATTTGCCGATCCTGTTTGCCGCCTGGCATGCCGGGCTGGTCGCGGCGCCGATGAACGCCAAACTGCACCCGCGTGAGCACGCCTTCATGATCGCGCATTGCCGCGCGGCGCTGGTGGTCGCGACGCCGGATTTGGCCGAGGGCCTGAGCGCCGCGCTCAAAGCGCTGCCTGAGCCGCCGCGCCTGATCGCGCTAAGCGAGGCGGAATATCGCGCGCTCAAGGCGGCCGAGCCGATCGCCATGGCCGAGACCGACGCCGCCGCGCCAGCCTGGCTCTTTTATACCAGCGGCACCACGGGGCGGCCCAAGGGCGCGGTGCTCAGCCATCGCAATCTGGTCTCCATGGCGCTGGCCTATCACGCCGATGTCGATTGGCTCGACGAGCGCGATTGTTTGATCCACTTGGCCGCGCAATCGCACGCCTCGGGCCTGTTCGCGCTCTCCCACATCCCACGCGCCTCGAACCAGATTCTACCGCCGAGCGGTGGCTTTGAGATCGACGAACTCGCCGATCTGATCGACCATTATGAGAAAATCAGCTTCTTTGTGCCGCCGACCTTGCTGCGCCGGCTCAGCGCGTCCGAGCGCATGGCGCGGCTGAAGCTCGATCATCTCAAAACTATTCTGTGCGGCGCGGCGCCGATTTATGCCGGCGATCTGAAGGACGCGCTGGCGCGCTTCGGTCCGCGCCTCTGGAATGGCTATGGTCAGGGCGAAAGCCCATGCACCATCACCGCCATGTCGAAGGCGATGGTGGCCGAGGCCGCCTTATCGGGTGATGATGAGCGGCTGGTCTCGGTCGGCATTGCGCGCACAGGCGTCGAGGTCCATGTCTGCGACGAAGCGGGCCGGGCGCTGCCGCCGGGCGAGATCGGCGAGATCGTGGTGCGCGGCGATGTCGTGATGGCGGGCTATCTCGACGACGCGGCGGCCAGTCGCGCGGCCTTCGGGCCGCTCGGCCTCCGCACCGGTGATCTCGGCTGCTTCGGTCAGGCAGGCTTTCTCTCGCTCAAGGACCGCGCCAAGGACCTGATCATTTCAGGCGGCGCCAATATCTATCCGCGCGAGGTGGAGGAAGTGCTGCTCGAGCATCCGGCTGTGGCCGAGGTCGCGGTCGTGGGCGCGCCCGATGTCGAATGGGGCGAGCGGGTCGTGGCCTTCGTGGTCGCGCGACCGGGCGCCGCGCTTGAGGATGAGGCGCTTGATCGTCTGTGCCTGCAGCGGATTGCGCGCTTTAAGCGACCCAAGGCCTATCGCCGGCTTGAGGCCTTGCCCAAAAATGCCTATGGCAAAGTCCTGAAAACCGTACTGCGTGAAACGCTTATGGCTGAATCCGCGCTCCATCGATGAGCACCGATCATAGGCAAGATTGTCCGACAATCTTGTGCTAAACATCAATTGACAGGGACGGGTGCGGCCCGCAGGTTTTCGGACCGCGGATCAAGGGGGATGGGCATGGCCAAACTCTACGTCGACAGCGACAAATATGGCGATCGGGCCAAGTTCCCGACCGTCGAGGCCTACCATTCCGCGATCAAGGATTTGGTCCGCAAGCGCCTCGACCAGGCCGGCGGCGATTGGCCGAGCTTCGTGTTCGACAAGAGCCTGACGCTGATCACCGTCGATGACATGAAGGCGATCGAGGCCAAGCTCCTGAAGGCCGGTCATCGCTTCGATTTTTCGGCGATGATCTCGGTGCAGGAGCGGCCCGAGGCCTATAAGCCGGTGCCGGGCCTGGGCGAGGCGGCCAAGGATTATTCCTTCGAGCATCCCGATGCGCCGACCGCACCCGCCGATGCCAAGGGCCGCGCGCTCCAAGGGATCGGCGACAATGTCGTGATGCGCGAGACGAATACCACCGGCATTGCGCGCTATGTGCGCACCAGCGCTGCGGTGATGGATTACCTCACCAAGGGCGTGCCGGCCGACACCATCGCGATCATCGATGATTCGGGCGGCACGCTGACCGCCCCGATCCTCGAACATTTCAAGGGCGTGATCTGCATGGGCGGCTCGACCCGCTCGCATCTCGGCATTTTGGCGCGCGAATACGGCATTCCCTGCCTGATGAACTCCAAGATCAAGGGCATCAAGGAGGGCGACACGGTCGAGCTCGAATCAAGCGCGCCCGCCAAGACCGCCGAGGCCTATCAAACCGGCAAGGACATGACCGCGAATATCTGGAAGCACGAGAAGCGGGCTTGAGGGCAAGACGATGAGCGTACGCACCATCAGCTATCCGCAGCTTCTGGAAACCAACAATCTGCTCCAGGTCTTCACCGACGAGAGCTATTGGCTTTGCGTCACCCGCACGGTGCAGGAGTCGAAACTCTTTCCCGTGCCGGCTTATATGATGCTGTCCTATCTCAACGCGTTTTATCGTTACCCCTCGCTGTTGCGGAAAGTCGAGACGCGCATGTCGGCCGAGGAGATCGGCGACCGCGCGCGCAATATGGGCATCAAGATCAACAACCCGCCGATGAGCTGGGGCCTGTTGGGCTTCTATTTCCTCGGCAGCGAGTGGTTGATCAATATGGGCCTCTTGCGCCCGCAGGACGCGGTCGAGGACGTGATCTACGTGCTCGATTTCTGGAAGCGCTTCCAGCTGGCCTGGCATCGCAATGACGGCCACATCACCAACAAGGAATTCGGCCATCGCGCGCAAGTTCTGCCCGAGCGGCGGCTGCAAGTGTTCCATGCCGATATGTTTCGCTGCGAGGCGGGCGATGAGCTGCACACGGCCGCGGCCAATTTCATGGCGACCGTCTCGCAATATGGCTTTTTGATTTCGTGCGAAAGCCGCATCAGCCTCTGCAATACCGGGCCCTATAAGATCGACGACAAGCGCGAGATGATCGTGCGCGATTTCATGGATCTCGCCGAGAACGATCTGCCCTGGCTCGATGGCGTCGGTGCCGACATGCCCTATAACAACCTCACCGTGCCCATGATGGTGAAGGACTGTCATTTCTATTTGATGGACGATTGGGGCAGCTTCGAATCCAAGCCCGATTTCCGCGCCGAGCATATTGTCGGCGTTGGGCTCTATACCTCGGACCCGCTGACCGAGGGCTTTATTCCGGTCGGCATGGGCTCAAAGGCCGAGCTGACGCGCACCTATAACGAGCTTGCCGCGATCGCCAAGGAAGCCACCAGCAAGCTTTGGAAGCGCATCGCCGGCTGGACGCGCGATCAGATGATGGATGCCGGGGCCCTAATGTATTTCGGCATCTTCAAGGACATCGCCCACGTCGCCGGCACCTATGAATACGAAGACTGGATGTTGATCGACGAACGCGCCCAACGCTTCCGCCCGCTGTTGAACGATGAATATGCCCGCGACGTATTGGCCGAACTGGTCGGTTATGTGTCGCAACCGAGCCAGCGCGCCCATGATTACACGATGATGCAGCACAATAATTCGCCACTCCGCATGTTTTCGCCGATCCCCTTTTCGATCCTGAGCGGCGACGATTACACGACGACGAGCGGCCCGGTCTATCCCGGCTCGACCTGTCTGCCGAAGAAGGAAGATCGCTATCGCACCAGCCGTGGCGTGGTGACGCTCGCCGACTACAACCGCCTCTCGCGCGGTTTCACGCCCAAGGCCTGCGCGCCTGAAAATCGCTTCCTCGACGATGCCTGGCTTAAATACAACGCTGGCAGCGCCGCGGCGCGCGCGCTCTATGAAAACGAGCAGCTCCTTTCACGCAAGCTGAAAGGCAAGGGCGCGGGCTTGAGCCGCGCCGATGTCGAAGCCCTCACGGATAAGTCCTAGATCATGCAAATCGGTGAACTGATCCGTCGCGGCGGCGTGATGTATGGCGAGGCGCCGGTCTTCGTCGAGGGCCCGCGTGTCATGAGCTTCAAGGGCTTCGATCAGGCGACCGATCGGCTCGGCAATGCGTTGCTCGACGAAGGCCTCGTGCCGGGCGATCGGGTTGGCGTGCTTCTGCCCAATGGCATTGATTGTTTGGTGGCCTATTACGCGCTTGCCAAGGCTGGCCTCGTGCGCGTGCCGCTCAATTTGCGCGAGACCGCGGCCGATCATGTCTACAAGATTTCCGATAGCGGCACGCGCGCCGTGATTCATGGCGTCGAGGGCAAAGCCGAGGCCCAAATGGTCATCGGGCCCGAGCGCCTGGCCGCCATGATGAGCGAGGGCGAGGCGACACCCTGCCGCATCGACCGCGCGCTCGATGAGCCGCTTCGGCTCGGCTATACGGGCGGCACAACGGGCAAGCCCAAGGCGGTCACGCTGACGACGCGGGGCGAGCTCGCCGAGCTTGCGGCCTTCCTGGTCGATCTCGTGCCCGACATGGCGGAGGGCGATACGTTTTTACACGCGGCGCCGATCGCACATGCGAGCGGCGCGTTCGTGCTGCCGGCGATCGTGAGGGGCGTGCGCTCGGTGATCATGGCGAAATTCGACCCCGCGAGCTTCGTCGCGCTGGCCGAGAAGGAACGCGCCACGCACACCTTCCTGGTGCCGACCATGCTGGCCATGATCATGGAGGAGCCATCGCTGGCGAGCGCCAAGCTCTCGCTCAGACGAATTTCCTATGGCGCCTCGCCGATCGCGCCCGCGCTTCTGACGCGCGCCATGGCACGCTTCGGCCGCGTCTTTGCGCAGACCTATGGCCAGGCCGAATCGCCCATGGTGATCACCTGCCTGAAGCCCGAGGATCATGACCGTCTCGGCAGTTGCGGCCGGCCGTTCTTCCTGGCCGAGGTCGCGGTGTTTGACGATAACGACAAGCCTTTGCCGCCGGGCGAGAAGGGCGAGATCGTGGTGCGCGGCCCGCAGCTCATGGCGCGCTATTGGAACCGTCCCGAGGCGACCGACGCAGCATTCCGCAATGGCTGGTTGCACACCGGCGACATCGGCACGATGGATGAAGACGGCTTCTTCTACATTCTCGACCGCAAGAACGACATGCTGATCTCGGGCGGCTACAACGTCTATCCGCGCGAGGTGGAAGACGTGCTGCTCGGCTGCGAAGGCGTGGTCGAGGCGGCAGTGATCGGCCTGCCCGACGAGAAGTGGGGTGACCGAGTGTTCGCCGTGGTCGCCGGGCGCGCCGGCCTCGATGAAGAGGCCATGCTCGCCATTTGTCGCGCCAAGCTCGCCAATTACAAATGCCCAAAGGGTGTCGAAATCTGGCCCGCTTTGCCCAAGAGCGCGGCGGGCAAAATCCTCCGGCGCGAAGTGCGCGAGCAGATCATCGCGCGCGATAAGCGCCACGCGGTTGGTTGAACCGCACGCGGACCATGAACGAGATGCACCTTGCGCTCCACGGCCTTGCCATCAAGAAACATGGCACGCCCGATGGCGTCGCGGGCCTGATGGGGTTGGAGGTTGCGCGCGCCAAGGCGCTGCTCGCCCAGGCCTCAACTGAGGGCCGCGCGACCGAAACCGCCGGCGCTTATATGCTGACGCCGACCGCGCGCATGGCGCTCGAGGGTGAATATTCGCGCGTCTATGCCGATCAACGCGCGAGCGCGGATTTCGTCGCCGCCTATGAGCGCTTCGAGACCGTCAACCGCGCGCTCAAACAATTGATCACCGATTGGCAGACCATCGAGATCGCCGGCCAACGCGTGCCGAACGACCACGCGAACAAGGCGCATGACGAAGCGATCATCGATCGCCTGGGCCGCCTGCACGAACAGGCGGAAGCGGTCTTGAAGGCACTCGGCCTTGACCTGCCGCGCCTCGCGATCTATGGCAAAAAATTGCTCGCCGCGCTCGAGAAGGCGGAGGACGGCGCGATCGAATGGGTCTCGGGCGCCAAGATCGAATCTTATCACACGCTCTGGTTCGAGCTGCACGAGGATCTCTTGCGCATCCTCGGGCGTGAGCGCGACGATTAGGCCCATCATGGCGCGCGCCCTCGGCCCCCACACGCTCTTCATCGACGATGGCGATTTGCCGCCGCGCGATTTGATCGGCGGCAAGGCGTGGAGCCTCGCGCGTATGAGCGCGATGGGGCTTGCCGTGCCGCCGGCTTTCGTGGTGACGACCGAAGCCTGTCGTGCCTTTCTGGCGGACGGCAATTTGCCCGCGGGCCTCATCAATGAATTGTCCGCCGGGATCGCGGCGATCGAGGCGGCGACCGGGCGACGCTTCGGCCACGGCCCGCGCCCGCTCCTTGTATCGGTCCGCTCCGGTGCCGCGATCAGCATGCCGGGCATGATGGATACGGTGCTCAATCTCGGGCTGAATGACGCAACTGAGGTGGCGCTTGCGGCGGAAAGCGGCGATGCCGCCTTTGCGCGTGACAGCCATCGGCGTTTCCTCGAAATGTTCGGGCGCATTGTTTTGAAGGCGACGCTGGTTGAGCTTGATCCAACGGCCGATCTCGCCACGTGGCGCGCCAAGATCAACGCGCAAGGCGCGGGCGATGTGCCAAGCGAGCCGCACGCCCAATTGGAAGCGACGGTGCGCGCTGTGTTTGAATCGTGGAACTCAAGACGCGCCAAGCGTTATCGCGACCACCACGGCATTCCGCACGAGGCCGGCACGGCGGTGACGGTGCAGGCCATGATCTTCGGTAACCTAAGCGACGATAGCGGCACGGGCGTGTTGTTCAGCCGCAACCCCTTGACCGGCGATCCGGCACCTTTTGGTGAATATCTCGCGCGCGCCCAAGGTGAAGACGTGGTCTCGGGCACGCGCACGCCCGAGCCGCTTTCGGCGCTCGCCAAAAAGCACCCCGCGATCCACGCCGAGCTTCTGCGTGCGGCGCGCTTGTTGGAGGCGGCCGAGCGCGACGTGCAGGACATCGAGTTCACCGTCGAGCGCGGCAAGCTCTACCTACTGCAAGCGCGCGCGGCGAAACGCGCGCCCGAGGCGGCCGTGGCGCTCGCGGTTGAGTTCGTCAAAGAGGGCCGCATCGATCAGGTGACGGCGTTAGGCCGCGTCAGCGCCGACCAGGTGCGCAGTATTTTGCGGCCGCGCTTGAAGCACGGCGAGGCCGAGCGTGGCGTTGTGCTGGCCCAAGGCGAGGGCGCGTGCCCGGGCGTCGGTGTTGGCGCCGTGGTCGGCGATGCCGATGCGGCGGAGGCCGCCGCGCGCGAGGGCAAATCGGTGGTGCTCGTGCGCCCCACCACGAGTCCGGAGGACGTTCATGGCATGATCGCGGCCAAGGCGATCGTCACCGCGGAGGGCGGTTCGACCTGCCACGCCGCGGTGGTGAGCCGCTCACTTGGGCTCCCATGCGTCGTCGGTTGCGGGCCAACCGCCCTTCATGCCTTGATGGGGCGCACCGTCACGGTCGATGGCGGGGCGGGACGAGTTTATGACGGCGCGCTTGGCGTGGTCGAGCCAAGCGAGCGCGACGATCCGATTTTGTCGCAGCTCGCAGCCTGGGCCGCGCCGCACGCGCCGATCAACGTCTACCGCGCCGATCAAGCGCCCGCGGGCGCCAGAATCGCCGACCTCGACCGTATGGAAGGTGGCGAGGAGCCGGAGTTGATGTCACGCCTGGTCGCGGGCTATGACGGCGCGCGCGGCCGGGCCTTGGCGAGCGATGCCGGTGTCATGGCGGCGGTCAGAGCTGGCCTTAAATTCATCGTGATTTCACCGGTCTTGCCGGCTCTGCTCGCGGCGTGCGCGGCAGTCTCCGAGCGAGCATCGGTCGAGGAGCCCGTATCGTGAATCAAAAATTCAAAGACGTCGAAGCCTTGATCCGCCTGTTCGAGCAATCGAATTGGCAGGAGATCAGCGTCGAGGCCGAGGGCCTTTCAGTCGTGCTCTCGAAGGACCCGAACGCGCCCTATCGCATCAGCAACCAGCGGGGCGCGTTCGATAGCGCGCCGCGCGCGGCGATGTCGACGCCAACCTCCGCGCCGACCCCACCGCCAACCTTGTCGCCCGCGCCGAGCGAGGCCGTGCCGACCGGCTGGGTCGTCGTTCGCGCGCCCAATCTCGGCACGTTCTATCGCGCGCCGAAGCCGGGTGCCGAGCCCTATGTCGAGCTCGACCAAACGATTACCGCCGATACCGAGATTTGTCTGATCGAGGTGATGAAGCTGTTCACGCCGGTCAAGGCGGGAATTGCCGGCCGCATCGCGCGGATCTGCGTCGAGGATGGCAAGATGGTCGAATACGACGCGCCTCTGTTTTTCATCGAGCCTGTGGCCTAAGGCGGATGGCTGTTATGGCGCCACTCATGCTTCGACAGGCTCATGCTTCGACAGGCTCAGCATGAGGGCTTTGATTATGGGCCTCATCCTGAGCTTGTCGACCTGCCTGCGCGAAGCCGAACGGCCCGCCGCCCGAAGGGCTATGGTCCGCAGGGCGGCTTCGCTTCGGCGGAGGCAGGAGGATGAGGCGAGGGGTCGGATGACACAATGAAACGTCTCTTTATCGCGAACCGAGGCGAGATTGCCGTGCGCATCATCCGCGCGGCGAAGGCGCTCGGGCTCGAAACCGTGCTCGGCATCTCGACCGCCGATCGCGATACCATGGGCGCTGAGCTCGCCGATCGCACCGTCGTGCTCGGCCCGCCCGCCGCACGCGACAGTTATCTGAACATGGCCGCGATCGTTCATGCCGCCCGCGCGAGCGGGTGCGACGCCCTCCATCCAGGCTATGGCTTTCTATCCGAGCGCGCCCCCTTCGCCCGGCTCTGCTAGGAGAACGGCTTGGCCTTCGTCGGGCCGAGCGCGGATTCGATCGAGCGCGTCGGCGATAAAATTTCGGCGCGCAAACTGGCCGAGGAGGCCGGCGTGCCGTTCGTCCCCGGCACCAATCACATTGCAAACGTGATTGATGCCCAGAAGGCGGCCGAGCGCATTGGCTATCCGGTGGTGATGAAGGCCTCGGCCGGCGGCGGCGGGCGAGGCATGTTCGTGGCGCCCGAGCCGGCCGAGATCGCGGCGCGCTTTGAGCGCGCCTCCGAAGAGGCGCGCAACGCGTTCGGCGACGGCACGCTCTATATGGAGCGCTATGTCGGCAATGCGCGCCATGTCGAAGTTCAGGTGATGGGCGATGGCAAGGGCACCGTGCTGCATTTTGGCGAGCGCGATTGTTCGGCCCAGCGTCGCTATCAAAAAGTTGCCGAGGAAGCGCCGGCCATCATCCTGCCGCCTCATGTGCGCACCGCTCTGCACGCAGCGGCAATCAAACTCACCAGCCGCATCAATTATCGCAATGCCGGCACGGTTGAGTTTCTCTATGACGTCGACCGCCAGGAATTCTATTTCATCGAGGTCAATGCCCGCATCCAGGTCGAGCATCCGGTGAGCGAAGCGGTCACCGGCCATGACCTGGTGCAGCTCCAATTGCGCGTCGCGGCGGGCGAGGGCCTGAACCTCAAGCAATCCGATATAGGCGTGCAGGGGCACGCGATCGAACTCCGCATCAACGCCGAGAACCCGGCGAAAAACTTTCTGCCTTCGCCGGGCCGCATCACGGCGTGGCACCCACCGGAAGGTGAAGGCTTTCGGCTCGACAGCCATTGCCGCGCGGGCTACCTCGTGCCGCCCTTCTATGATTCGATGATCGGCAAGCTGATCGTCCACGGCTCTGATCGCGCCGATGCCTTGCGGCGCGCGGCCGAGGCGCTCCGTACATTCAAGATCGAGGGCATCACGACCAACCTTGGCTTCCAGGCGGCGTTGGTAGCGCACCCAGATTTTATCGCCAATCAATTCAACACGCGCTGGCTCGAACGTACCTTCCTGCCCGCGTTTAATATCGCTTAGGAGTAGGCGCCATGGCGCATATCGAATTCGTCGACGAGACCATGCGCGATGGCCAACAAAGCCTGTGGGGCATGCGCATGCAGGCCGGCATGGCGCTACCGATCACGCCGACCGTCGATCAGGTTGGGTTTCGCGTGGTCGATCTGACCGGCTCGTCACTCTTCGAGGTGTTGATCCGCCATTGCAGCGAAAACCCCTGGGAGGGGCTCGATCTCCTCGTACAGTCCATGCCGAATAGCCGCATCCGGGGCGGCATGCGCTCAAACGCCTCGGTCACCTTCGGCGTGACGCCCGATGCGTTGATGGATGCCTGGATGCGCCAGCTTTGCGTCCATGGCTGCCGCAGCTTCTGGATTTATGACGTGCTGTTCAATATCGATAAAATGCACCGCCTCGCCAAAGTGGCGAAGGGCTTCGACGCCGAAGTGGCGGGCGCGATCATGTTCACGCTCTCGCCGGTCCACACCGACGCCTATTATGCCGACAAGGCCGATAGAATTTCGGCCTCGCCCGATATCGATACCATCCTGTTCTACGATACCGCCGGCGTGTTGAACGCCGATCGCATGCGCACGCTTTTCCCAGCCGTCATCGCGAAGGCACGCGGTAAGCCGATCGAGTTCCATTCGAATAATATTCTGGGCGCCTCGGCGATGGCCTATGTCGAGGCGATCAAGCTCGGCGTCACCATCCTCCACACCGCGAGCCGACCAATGGCGAACGGTCCCTCGGTGCCTTCGACCGAGGTGATGCTGAGCAATCTGGCGGCGCTCGGCCACACCCATGGTCTAAACGAGGCGCTTCTGCCGCCGATCGCCGAGCATTTCGAGAAGGTCGGTCGCGCGGCCGGGTTCCTGGTCAATCAGATGCATGAATATGATCTGTTCCATGCGCGCCACCAAATACCGGGCGGCATGATGGGCACGCTGAAAGCCCAACTCGCGCAACACAAAATGTCCGACAAACTGCCCGACGTGCTGGAGGAGACCGCGCGCGTGCGCCGCGAACTCGGCTATCCCGGCATGGCGACGCCGTTCTCCCAACTCGTCGGCACGCTCGCCGTGCTCAACATCGTCTCGGGCAAGCGCTATGCCGTGATCCCAGACGAGGTGATCCAATATGCCGCGGGCTATTACGGCCCGACGGTCGCGCCCATCGAACCCGATGTGCTGGACAAAATCATGAGCGCGCCGCGCGCCAAGGAAGTGCTGGCC
>CAMDNF010000087.1:0-11197 GCA_945902735.1 Rhizobium sp. Q54
GAGCGCGTGGTGCGCGAGCTGTGCGATGATGTGTGGGTCATCGCGCCCGAATTCGAGCAAAGTGGCGCCTCGCACTCGCTCTCGATCGCCAACCCGATCCGCTTGCGCCAGATCGATGAAAAGCGCTTCGCGATCCGCGGCACGCCGACCGATTGCGTGCTCATGGCGTATTACGACATCATGCGCGATAAGCGCCCCACCATGTTGATCTCCGGTATCAACCGCGGCGCCAATCTCGCTGAAGATGTGACCTATTCTGGCACTTGCGCTGCTGCTATGGAAGGTACGCAACTCGGTATACGTTCGGTTGCGATGAGTCTCGTTTTCACGATCGGCGGCAAGGCGCGCTGGGCCACCGCCGAGCGCTATGCCGGCAGCGTGCTGCGCCATTTGCTAAAGGTCGAGTGGCGCGAGAATTCGTTCCTGAACGTCAATTTCCCCGATTGCGATCCGCCCGAGGTGACCGGCGTGATGGTGACCAAGCAGGGCCAGCGCCCGCCCGGCTCGTTCACCTTGGATGCACGGATCGATGCGCGGAACGTGCCCTATTACTGGGTCAAGATCAGCTATCAAAAGGGTGGCGAGCACAATGAGACCGACCTCGAGGCGATCGATCGGAACGCGATTTCGGTGACACCGCTCCAGCTCGATCTGACCCACCATGAATGGCGCGGCCGCCTCGAAGACGGCATCAAGAAGCTTCACCTCTACTAAAAAAAGTAAAAGGCGGGGGATTTCATGGCTGGGCTCGCGGGCAAGGTCGCGCTCATCACCGGCGGCGGCACCGGCATTGGCAGAGGCATCGCCGAGCGCTTCGGGCGCGAGGGGATGAAAGTCGCGGTCGCCGGCCTCGAGCAGGCGAAAAGCACGGCGACGCAATATTTCGGGCGCAAGCTCGGCGGCTATAGCGCGGCGCAGGCCGTTGCCAAAACCATTGGCAATGGCGCCATCGCGATCGAGGCCGATGTGACCGAGCGCGCGCAGGTGCAGGCCATGGTAGAAAAAACCGTCGCCGCCTTTGGCCGGCTCGATGTGTTGGTCAATTGCGCGGGGCTGGTGACGGCCTGCCCGATCGCCGACATGACCGAGGATGAGTGGGATAGCATTCTCGATGTGAACCTCAAGGGCACGTTCCTGACTAATCAGGCCGCGGTGATCCAAATGCGAAAGCAAGGCGCCGAGGGCGGGCGGATCATCAACCTCGCCTCGATCGCCGGAAAATTCGGCACCGGCACGCTGACCCATTATTGCGCCTCGAAATTCGGCGTGGTCGGTTTCACCAACGCGCTCGCCAAGGAAGTGGCGCGCGAGGGCATCACGGTGAACGCGATTTGCCCCGGCATTGTCGGCACGCAGATGTGGATGCTGTTGAATGCCGCGTTCGCCAAACCGGGCGAGACGCCCGAGCAAGTCTATGCCCGCGCGGTCGACACCTATATTCCTCAGGGTGTCGAGCAAACCAATGACGATATGGCGGACATGGCGGTGTTTCTCGCCGCCGCGCCGCATGTAACCGGCCAGTCCATCAATGTCGATGGCGGTGCGGCCCTATAATTTTCCGGCAATCCAAAAGATGGAGTGAGGCGATGCCAAAGCAGGTGCTGCGCCCGAAGAACCTTCTGTTCCAGCCGCGCCCGACCTATCCCTATTCGCCCGGCACCAAGGGCGCCGGGATCATCTTCACCGCCGGCCAAGTGGCGTGGAATGACAAGGGCCAACTCGTCGGCATTGGCGATGTGCGCGCGCAAACGCGGCAGGTGTTGAGCAATATTCGCTCGATCCTCGCCGAAGGCGGCGCCACGATGGAAAACGTGCTGAAATGCAATGTCTACCTCGCCGATATTCGCTATTTCCAAGCGATGAACGAGGAATTCGCCAAAGCCTTCCCGACCGACCCGCCGGCGCGCACCACAGTGCAGGCGCCAATGGCCGAGCCCGAAATGTTGGTCGAGATCGAGGCGATTGCGCTAGTCGAGTAAAGCGGCGCGAAGCCGGGCGCGAAGCGGGTCGTCGACGCCGATGGCGTCGCGCATATAGGCCTCGATCGAGCCTGAGAAATCGACCATCGAGTTGAAGGCGTTTTCCAAATAGCCGCGCCGCGCGGAGGTGAGGATCGCCATGTCGGCCTCGCTCAGCGGCAGGTTCAGAAGCCGCGTCACGTCGCGCCGGTGATCATTGGTCAGCAAATAATCCTCGAACACGGTCTCGCGCGGCACGCCGAGCGCGAGCAGCACGAGCGCCACGGTAAACCCTGTGCGGTCCTTGCCGCTGGTGCAGTGGATCACGGCGGCGTGCGAGGTGGGCTCGGCCAGGCGGCGCAGGATCATGGCGAAGGTTTCATGATGGTCGCGCGGCATGTGCCAATAGTGCGTCGTTACCTCCTCGATGATCGCCTCGCCATGGAGCGTGCCGGCGCGCAAGGCCGCCAGCATGTCGAGCGTGCCGCGCGGAATGAAACCGGGCTCCAGGCGCTCGATCGCGGCGTCATCGGGCAGCGCGTTCGGCGCGTGCTTGCGCTCGCCGGGCAGGCGCAGATCGCACACGAGGCGCACGCCGATCTCACGCAGCATCGCGTGATCGCTCGGCGTCAGCGCGCTCAAGGCATCGGAGCGAAACACCGTGCGCCAGCGCACGCGGCGACCATCGGAGGTTTCATAGCCGCCGAGATCGCGAAAATTGACCGCGCCTTCGAGCGGCAGGCGCCGCTCATTGGGTGTTTGTTGACTCATGACCCAACCAAGGTTTCAGGGAAAAAGACGCTCCAGGCCAGCGGCCTTCATATCACGGAGCGAGGCCAGCATGGCCTCGCCGAGTTGATCGATCTCGCCCTCGCCCATGGGTGTGGAGAGGCAACCAAGCCCGGTCGTCGACCAGAATACGCCATGATTGAGAAGCCGCTTCCACAATTCTTCCATCGCCTGCGCGCCGCCGGCGGCGTTCGCCAAATAAACATCGCGATAGGTCACGGGCGGCTCCTTCGCAAAGGTGAGCACGATCAGCGAGCCCTCGCCCAAGACCTGCGCGGTGACGCCGGCCGTGCGGAACGCATCGCGCACCGCGCGCCGCGCCTTGTCGCCGAGCGCATTCAGGCGCGCGAGCGATTCTTCGGTCACGAGCTTCATCGAGGCGATGCCAGCCGCCATGGTGAGCGGATTGGCGGTGAAGGTGCCCGATTGCGGCACCAGGGCCTTGCCCTGCGATTGATCGAACGCCGCCATCGCATCGACCGTGCCGGCGAGCGCGCCGATTGCGAGGCCACCGCCGATGATTTTGCCGAGCGTCGTGATATCGGGTGAGAGGCCATAGAGCGTCTGCGCGCCGCCAAGGCCGAGCCGAAACGTCACGACCTCGTCCAAGATCATAAGCGCGCCGTCATTTTTCGTGTAGTTGCGCACGAGCGCGGCATAGGCCGGCGTGACCGGCGTGCCGCCGCAGCGCGAAGGCACGGCATCGAGCACGAAGGCCGCGAGCTGGCCCTTATGTTTCTCCAGCACGCGGCGCGTGGTCGCGACATCGTTGAACGGCACCATCACGACATCGCCCTGAATGCTCTCCGCCGCGCCCTTGGTGAAGCCGACCGAGGCCGGCTCGTCGCGGCCCCAGGCCTGTGGGTCGGGGTCGAGGCTGATTTCGGCATAGTCATAGGCGCCGTGATAGACGCCCTCGCACTTGGCGATTTTGGTGCGCCCGGTGAGCCCGCGCGCGGCCTTGATCGCGTGCATTACGGCTTCGGTGCCGGTGTTGCAGAAACGAATGCGCTCGAAGGATTTGGCGCGCGGTTGGATCAGCTCGGCCAGTTCGATCTCGGCTTCGGTCGCAAAATTGAAACCGGTGCCCTTGGCGGATTGCGCCTGCAAGGCCGCGACGATCGCGGGGTGGCTATGGCCGTGCAATTGCGTCGTGAAATTATTGATAAAATCGAGGCGCTCGACGCCATCGACATCGGTAATGCGGCAGCCCTTCGCCGACGCGGCGTAGATCATATAGGGCCGCATATAGGTCTGCCCGCGCGTCGAGCCGCCGGGAAACACGCGCTTGGCGCGCTCGAACAGCGCGGCCGAACGCGAATTGGGATCGGGGAAGCGAATTGTCATCGAGCGCTAATCCTCATCGCGATGCATACCACTCTAATTCCGTCATGCCCAGGCGGAGACCCGGGCATCCAGTCATTTGAATGAGACGGCAATGCAACCGTCCCTGGATTGCCGGGTCAAGCCCGGCAATGACGAGAGAGATAAAGTCGACACGGGTCGCCCGTTTCCACGGGTCGCCCGTTTCGATGTGTCACAAGGCTCTACGCAACTCAGCGCGGCGTTTAACGGTCGCGGCCTCGTCGATCGCGAGCGTTTCGTCATCGGCCGCGCCGCTCAGCACCACGCCATAAATATCGCGCGCCGCCTTGAGCGATACATAACGCTCCAACACGTCATCGAGTACGCGCTTGGGCTCGCGCTCCAACGGGCTGCCATAGCCGCCGCCGCCATTGTCGCCGCCGCGCACGAACTCGCCCGGCTGTAGTGTTTCGAGAAACAAATTACCCAATTTGGTTTCAAGCCCATTGGCGCTGACCTTGAACGTGTAGGCCGCGGCGCCATGCAGCCCGCCATGCACGCCCCGCGGCGGGTTGATCTGGCCATCGCAAATCACCGCGACCGTCATCGGATCGCGCTTCGGGCCATAGATGATCTCGCTCGCCGGCCCGCCGCGGAACCGCCCGCCGCCGCAAGAATCGGGCAGAAGACGCATGGCCTTGATCTCGATCGGCTGCTTGACCTCGTCCAATTCGATGCTGTCTCGATACATCAAGCCGCCAACCACGGGGAGACCAAAGGTCACCCAACCATCTGCGACGGGCGAGGCCGGGCCGCCATTGGTGCAGGCGATCATCTGGTTGACGAAGGGCTCGCCGCCACGCCGAAAGTCCGGCCCGGCCACCACGGCAAAGCCCGCGCCCATCGCGCCGCCGCCCTCCGAGAGGCCCCAACCATCGCCCAATTGCGCGAAGGCCATTTGCGTGATGTTGACCAGGCGATCGCCGACATTGGTGGTGGCGACCGAGCAGGAATGCGGAAATTGCGGCCGCCCGACCACGCAATTGTCGCGCAAGAGCACGTTGAGCCGGCGGAACGAGCCCGAATTATGCGGCACGTCGGGGTCGAGCGAATTGAACACGCCGGTGACCACGTTGTTGATCGAACAAGCCTCCGATTCGTTCAGCCCGCAATCGAGGCAATCGATATTGTCGCGCAGATCGATCTCGATCATGGCGGTGTCGGGGTCGACCGCGATCTTCACCTTGATCGGCACGCCATTCGGCGCCACGCCCTCGATCGGGTCATGCGCGCCATGATTTTCGATCTTCACCTTGGGTAGTTTCTTGATGGCCTGGACCATGCGTTGCTCGGAATAATCAAGCCAGCGCGCGACGAATGCCTTGACCGTGGCCTTGCCGTATTTCTCGCAGAACTCCTTCAAGCGCCGCTCGCCGATGCGCGCCGCGCCAAGCTCGGCCAGAAAATCGCCATACCATTGCTCGGGCACGCGGATGCGCTTCTCGCACATGCGGATCACATCGTCGATCATCGTGTAATCGCGCTGCACGCGCACGCACGGAAAGATCACCGAGCCTTCCTCATATACGTCCTTGGCCGAGGCGTGATAGGTGGTCGGGATCGAATTGCCGACATCGGCCTGATGCGCCTTGGCGCAGGCCGTGAACATGTGCTCGCCCTCGAAGAACACCGGCACCAGAATCATATGATCGGCCGGGTGGGTGTTGCCGAGATAGGGATCGTTGTGCAGAAAGGCATCGCCCGCCGCGAGATCCTTATGCAAGACGCACATCGAGGCGCTTTGCAGATGCGAGCCGAAAATATGCACCGGCAGGCCCTCGGCGGAGGAGAACAACTGATTATCGCCGGTCGTGATCGCGCAGGAGAAATCGCGCGCGATGGCAAGCACGGCCGAGCGCGCCGCGCGCAGCAGCGTGTTCGACATTTCGCGCACAATGCCATCGATGCGGTTGGCCATCACCGCCATCAGCACCGGATCGAGCGTCGTTTGGGTCGCTTCGACCATGATTGCCTCCCTCACCCGACATCCAGAATGAAATTGCCGAGGCCGGTCACGTGGGCCGCGCTGCCGGGATAGACCACGATGGTCGTGGTCGGCTCCTCGATCACCGCCGGGCCCTTGATCAGCGCGCCGGGCCGCAGATCGCCACCGATGAAGATCGGCGCCTTGACCGCGCCGCCCTCATCGAAATAGGTCATGCGTTCGGCATGCGGCTTTGGGGTAAAGGGCCCGCCGGCCGACACCGTCTCGCCGCGCGCGACACCGGGCAGGCGCACCGCGACGCGACCCTTCCAATTGAGACACTCGACCGGGTTGCGTTCATCGACCACCGCGAAGACGCGCTCGTGCACGGCGTTGAACGCCCTGCGAAGCGCGTCGATATCCGCCTTGCCCTTGAAGCGCGTCATCGGCAGCGGCACTTCGAGCTCCCAGACCTGATAGAGATAGCGCGCCTCGACGAAAAATTCCTTGGTCACCTCGCCGCCTGCCCTGCCCTTCAAGCCATCGACGAAGCGATCGAGCTCCGCCTCGATCGAGTGCAGCGCGTCGTTCACGCCATCGAAATCGAAATTGCTGGTGAGCGTCACGCGGCTCGCGCTGTGCTCGGTCACGATATCGGAGAACTGCATGCCGCAGGCCGAGAGCGCGCCGGCCGTGCGCGGCACCAGCACGCGGGTGCAGCCGAGTTCCTTGGCGATCGGCACGATGTTGAGCCCGGCCGCGCCGCCGCCCGCCACCAACGCGCTCTCGCGCGGGTTGACGCCTTCATTGATGGTGATCTCGCGGATCGCCTTGATCATGTGCTCGCTCGCGAGCGTGATGATCGCATAGGCCGCGCGTTCGAGCGGCATCTTCAGCGGGGCCGCTATCAAATTGACCGCGCGCTTGGCCGCCTCGACATCGAGTGTCATGCGCCCGCCGAGAAAAAACGCCGGGTCGAGATAGCCGAGCACGAGCGCGGCGTCGGTCACGGTCGGTGCCGTGCCGCCCGCGCCATAACAGGCCGGGCCCGGCACCGCGCCCGCGCTGTGCGGGCCCACGCGCATGAGCCCGCCGGAATCGATCCAGGCGATCGAGCCGCCGCCCGCCCCGATCGAGCGTACATCGACGGTCGACATGCTCATGATATGCCCGGTCCAACGCGGCCCTAGCCATGACTCGCGCGTGAATACAAGCTCGCCATCGCGCACCAAGCCGACGTCAAAGGTCGTACCGCCGGTGTCGCAGACGATCGAATCCCGCCCCAATGATTCGACGCGTGCATAGGTGCGCCCCGCGACCGGCGCCATGGCGGGGCCGGACTTCACCGTGTGGATCGGCCGCTCGACCAAGTCATCGACATGCATGCAGCCGCCGATCGAGGTCGAGACCAGGATTTCGCCGCCAAAACCGGCGGCGCGCAGATCCGCCTCCATATCGCGCAGATGGCGTTGCATCAGGGGCTTCAACGACGCGTCGATCGCGGTCGCGGACGCGCGGCGATATTCGCGTACGATCGGGATCAATTTATGCGAGAGCGTATAGGGCACACCCGGCAGGCGCTCCTCGATCAATTTCCCCAGCGCCAGTTCATGCGCCGCATTGGCGACCGACCAGATCAGGCACACCGCGATCGCCTCGAAATTACGCGTCTTCAACTGATCGAGCACCTGGATCGCCTGCGCGCGATCCAAGGGAATCGTCACCTCGCCCTCGGAACTCACACGCTCGGTGATCTCGAAGGTATGGCGGCGCGGGATATAGGGCGGCGGATAGGCCTGCGTGAAATCATGCGGGTTGGTCTTGCCGCCCTCGCGCATGACCAGCACATCGGGAAAGCCCTCGGTCGTCAGAAACGCGGTCTTCGCGGTCTTACCCTGGATGATCGCGTTGACCGCGCGCGTGGTACCATAGATCAGCGTGGTCGATTGCGCGAAGAGTTGCTTGAGATCGAGCTTGAGCTCGCCCGCCGCGTTCTCGATCGCGGCCCGCATGCCGAGGAAAATACGGTCGGGCGTGGTCGGCGCCTTGCCGAGCGCCCTGATGCCCGCCTCATCGGCGACCACGACATCGGTAAACGTGCCACCCGTATCAACCGAAATGCGATAGGCCATTAAACTCCCCGCAATGTTCTTTGTTCGTCTCTATCTTCGATCCCGTCTCTAGCTACCATCGCGCCTGCCGATACCACCCTCACCCTACCCTCTCCCGCTTGTGGGAGAGGGGAACGCGTTATTGACCCGTGATGCGGGCCGCTTCCGCATCGCTTATCCCCGCGCCGGGAGATGGACGCGATACCAGGCCACCGTCTCCGCCATCACCTGGCTGAAGGCGGGCTCGAAATAGACCTGGTAATGCCCGATGCCTTTCAGCGTGACGAGCTTTTTCGGCTCGCCGGCTTTGGCATAAAGCGCCTCGCTTTCCTCCGGCGGCACCAGCCGATCATCATCGGTCGTAATGAACAGGATCGGGCGCGGCGCGATTCGGTCGACCACCCATTCGGCATGGAAGCCGAGCGTCTCATCGATATATTCGAGCGGGAGCGTATTGATCGCCGACGGGTTCTTGCGCCGCGCCTCGGCCGAGATCTCCGCCGATTGGCGATCGGGCAGCAGAATCTCATTGCGCTCGACTAATTCGGACTTGCCGGTCAGCGCGCGCTGCGTGCGGTCGGCGGCCGAGCGCGCCAGCAGATCGAACCATTCATCGGGATGGCGCACGCTCCGCATCCAGCGCCGGCCATGGCCGACCCCGACCACGCTCACCACGCAGGCGACCCGCTCATCGATCGCGGCGGTGAAGCTGACGGTCGCGCCACCATAGGACGTGCCATAAAGCCCCATGCGCTCGGGCGCCACCTCAGGCTGCGCGGCCAAGAATGACAAGGCCGCCTGGGCATCGGCGACCCGGCCGAAGGGCGCGAGCCGGCTACGCGGGCCTTCGCTCTCGCCCCAGCCTTTATAATCGAAGGTCAGCACGACATAGCCGGCCTCGTTCAGGACGCGCGCATTGTCGGGCAAAAAGAGGTCTTTGACCCCGGTATAGCCGTGACAGAGCACGATGCCGGCGCGCCGCTCGCCCGGCTTCAGCCCGTCGGGCGTATAGAGGTCGCCGACCAGTTTGACTCCCTCGCTGAAGAAGCTTACCGGTTTCTTCATTGGTTTCGATCCGGTCTTGTTGTGGCGCTCGGCGGGTTAGTAGATCAACCCAGAACACGAGGCGGCGCAAGGGTCGCGAACCTGGCTCCCCGCCCCTGACGCAAAGGACCACGCCATGACCAGCCGCAATTATTCCGCCGCCCAGCGCTATGTCGACAATGTCCTGCCCGGTTATGGCGACATCGCGGGGCTGGAGGCCACGCCGCCCGTGATCATGACGCGCGGCCAGGGCATTTTCGTCTATGACGAGGCGGGCAAGGAATATATCGAGGGCGCGGCCGGTATGTGGTGCGCGGCCTTCGGCTTCAACGAGCCGGCGCTGATCCAAGCCGCGGTCGAGCAGCTCCACAAATTGCCCTACTACATAAACCTCACGGACAAGGCGACGTCGCCGACCGGCGAATTGGCCGAGCGGCTGAAAGCCATCGCGCCGGCGCCGATGGCGCGCGTGTTCTTCGCCAATTCGGGCTCCGAAGCCAACGACACGATGGTGAAGCTCGTATGGTATTACAACAACGCGATCGGCCGGCCGAAGAAGAAAAAGATCATCGGCCGCCGCATGGGCTTTCATGGCCTGACCATCGGCGCCGGAAGCCTGACCGGGATCCCCGCCATGCACACGGCGTTCGATCTGCCGATCGCGAATGTGCTGCACACCGATTTTCCGCATTATTATCGCGAGGGGCAGCCGGGCGAGAGCGAAGAAGCGTTCGCGACGCGGCTCGCCAACAATCTCGACGCGATGATCGAACAGGAAGGGCCCGAGACGGTCGCGGCCTTTGTCGCCGAGCCGGTGATGGGCGCGGCCGGCGCGATCGTGCCGCCCGCCACCTATTTCGAAAAGATTCAGGCCGTGCTGAAAAAGCACGACGTGCTGTTCATGGCGGATGAAGTGATTACCGGCTATGGCCGCACGGGCAAGATGTTCGGTTGCGAGACCTTCGGCATCAAGCCTGATCTGATGTCGCTCGCGAAGGGCATCACCTCGAGCTATCAGCCGCTCTCGGCGGTGATGGTGGGCGAGAAGCTATGGGAGCCGATTGCCGAGCAGGCCAAGAAGGTCGGCATTTTCGCTCATGCCTTCACCACAACCGGGCATCCGGTGGCGGTGGCGGTTGCGCTCAAGGTGCTCGACCTGTTTCAAGAGCGCGATATTCTGAACCATATCGGGCGGCTCACGCCGATTTTGCAGAACGGGCTCCGCGCCTTTGCCGATCACCCGTTGGTTGGGCAGGTGCGCGGCGTTGGGCTTTGCGGCGCGGTTGAGTTGGTGGCCGACAAAGCGAGCAAGCGCTCCTTCGCGCCGCACCTCCGCGTGAAGGAATTCGTGCGCCGCGCCGCGCAGGCGCGCGGATTGATTCTACGCGCAACCGCCTCGGGCGACAGCATCGCCTTTTCGCCGCCGCTCATCATCAACGAGGCGCAACTCGCCGAGATCATGCGCCGCTTCCGCGCGACGCTCGATGAAACTCAGGCCTGGGTCGATTCCAACAATCTGCGTGCGGTGAAGGCGGCGTAACCCGTACCCCTGGACGGCTCTGCTTGCAGCCGAGTAGCTCGGCGTCGGTCCGTGACCAAACCGATAAAGAATGTTCATGATTTAGACCTATATAGGATGGTAATGTATGGCGGACTCGACGAGGGCAGGACAATGCAACGCCGAAATCTGATTCTGGCCGCATTGGCCGCAGGCGGTGAAAATGCGTCCTTTACACCTGCGCAAGCTCAAAAATTGTTTTTCTTGATCGATAGGAAGGCCGCCTCTCTTGTTGACGGGCCACATTTTGACTTTCAACCCTATGACTACGGCCCGTTTGATAAAGCTGTTTATGACGAGCTAGCCCGTCTTATTCATGACGAGGGTGATTTTGGGTTGGCGGATGTGGCGTAGGCCGCTGATCGCGTGCATGATTCTGATGCTAACACAGGATCACCGACGCGACCACGGAGCGCCACACCCGCCATGAACGACGATAGCCTTCTGC
>CAMDNF010000088.1:0-11129 GCA_945902735.1 Rhizobium sp. Q54
CGCCGCTATCGGCGACCAAACAAACCGCGCTATCGGTCAGGCGCGCGGAACGGCGGACGTCCTTCACCGAATCGCCCAGGCTCAGCTTGATCAGCGCGATCAATTTATCGAGTTCACTCTCAGCGACGGGCGATTCGGTTTTGGTATCAGGCTCCTTGAGCTTGATTGCGTCCAAATCGGCGCTGCCTTGTGAGACCGAGCGGAATTGTTTGCCGCCATGGTCACCGATCGAGGGTAACCAAAAATGATCGACCGCGTCGGTCATCAAGAGGACGTCGACACCACGCGCGCGGAAGCCTTCGACTTGCGGGCTTTTGCGGAGTGCGTCCGCGTTGTCGCCGGTAATGTAGTAGATCGCGTCCTGGCCCTCTTGCAGGCGCGCGACATAATCATCGAGCGACACCCAGTCCGACGCGCCGCCATTGAGTGTTTGGAACCGCGCCAATTTGATTAGCGTGGCGCGGTTTTCAGGATCCTCATAAAGGCCTTCCTTCATGACCGCGCCAAAATTCTTCCAGAACGCGATATAGTCGGACGTTGCGTCGCCCGCCTTCTTCTCGACGTCGCCCAGCACACGCTTGACCAAACCGGTTCTGATCTTGGCCAGCAACGGATTGTGCTGCAGCGTCTCGCGGCTGATGTTTAGCGGCAAATCGCTGGTATCGACAACCCCGCGCAGGAAGCGCAAATAGCGCGGTAGAAGGCCCTCGCAATCATCGGTGATGAACACGCGCTTCACGTAGAGTTTGGCACGGCTGCGACGATCGGGCTCGAACAGATCGAAGGGCCGGCGATCAGGTACAAAAAGCAACGCGGCATATTCCATGCGCCCTTCGGCGCGGAGATGAATGGTCATCCACGGATCGCCCGGCATGTGCGCGACGTGATGATAGAACTCGCGTGCTTTTTCCTCGGTGATCTCGGCCTTCGGCCGCGTCCACAATGCCGAAGCCGAATTGAGCGTCTCCGTTGCGCGGCTTTCACCGAGCAATTTGATCGGCAGCGCGATGTGGTCGGAATAGGTGCGAACGATGTGGCGAATGCGTTCGGCCTCGAGAAATTCGTCGGCATCCTTGCGCAGATGTAGGATCATCGACGCGCCGCGTCTGGCGTCAGGCTCTGGCACGATCGTGAAGCTACCCTTGCCGGCCGATTCCCAGCGCCAACCTTCGGCCTCGCCAGCCCGGCGTGTGATCACCTCGACCTTTTCCGCGACCATAAAGACCGAATAAAACCCGACACCGAATTGCCCGATCAGGCTCAAATCGGCCGGTTTGCCTTCGGCGAGCGACTTTACGAAGGCCTCGGTGCCTGAGCGCGCGATGGTGCCAAGGTTTTCGATCAGCTCGGCCTTGTTCATGCCGATGCCATTGTCGGTCACCATAAGGGTCCGCTTGTCCTTATTGAGCTCGATCATGACCTTGAGCTCGGGGTCGTCGGCCTGAAGGTCGGGCTTGGTGAGCGCCTCATAGCGGAGTTTGTCGCAGGCATCCGAGGCGTTCGAGATCAACTCACGCAGGAAAATGTCCTTCTCGCGGTAAAGCGAGTGGATCATCAGGTCCAAGAGCTTGCTGGTCTCGGCCTGGAAGCTGAACGATTCGCGGGATTTTTCGGCGGTTTCAGTGGTCATGGCGGCTCATTTTCCGGGTGGCGCGGATACTGGCCGGGAGCCCTCGGCCCCGCCCCTCTTGCGCGCCGATATAGGCGCTGACCGCCGGCGCTTCAAGCGGCCTGTCGATCGGGCGCAAGCTTGTCCTTGCCTTTGGCCGGCCAGGCCCTAATCCTTCTCCAATGGAGCGCCGGAGTCCCGATGACCCCCGCCTGACGGCCGTCCTTGGCCCGACCAATACCGGCAAAACCCATCTCGCGGTCGAGCGCATGTTGGGCGCGCGCACAGGCATGATGGGCTTTCCGCTCCGGCTATTGGCGCGGGAAATCTACGATCGCGTGGTTCGCCTCAAAGGCGAAGGTGCCGCGGCGCTGATTACGGGCGAGGAAAAGCGCATCCCGCCGCACGCCCGCTATTTCCTCTGCACGGTCGAGGCCATGCCGCTCGACCTCAGAACCGAGTTTCTGGCAATCGATGAAATCCAGCTCGCGGCCGATCGCGAGCGCGGCCATGTCTTCACCGATCGCCTGCTGAATGCGCGTGGCACGCGCGAAACCATGTTCCTTGGCGCCGAGACCATTCGCCCCCGCATTCGCGAATTGGTGCCGGATGCCGATTATGTCGTGCGTCCGCGCTTTTCGGAATTGCGCTATTTGGGCCCGAAAAAACTGAACCGCCTACCGCCGCGAAGCGCGGTGATCGCGTTCTCGGCCGAAGATGTTTATGCCCAGGCCGAAGCCATGCGCGGCTTGCGCGGCGGTTGCGCGGTGGTGCTCGGCGCGCTTAGCCCCCGCACACGCAACGCCCAGGTCGCGCTCTATCAGTCGGGTGAAGTGGATTATTTGATCGCGACCGACGCGATCGGCATGGGCCTCAACATGGACCTCGATCATGTCTGGTTTTCGGCGTCGCGCAAATTCGACGGACAGAATCCGCGCAATTTGACCGCGGCCGAAGTCGCACAAATCGCGGGCCGCGCCGGCCGTTATTTGCGCAATGGTGGGTTCGGCGTGACCGGCACGCTCGACGGGCTCGACCCGATGATCGTCGAGGCGGTCGAAGCGCACCGCTTCCCGACCATACCGACGCTCTATTGGCGCAATCCCAATCTCGATTTTCGGTCGCTTGGCTCGCTTTTGCGAAGTCTCGACAAGGCGCCCGAGCTGCCGGGCCTGCGTCGCAAGAGCGATGCGGATGATCATCTGACGCTGCTCGCGCTTTCGCGTGACCCTGAAATCACCGCGATCGCCACGAAACGGGCGAGCGTGACGCTGCTTTGGGAGGCCTGCCAAATCCCGGATTTTCGCAAGACGATGGCCGATACCCATGTTCGACTGGTGAAGGATATTTTCCTTTTGCTTGCCAATCATGGCCAATTGCCGAACGAGTGGGTCGGCACGCATATAGCCAGGCTCGATCGGGTTGATGGCGATATCGACACGCTGACCGGGCGTATCAGCCATGTGCGTACCTGGACCTATATCGCCTATCGGCCGGGCTGGACCGATGATTCGCGTGGCTGGCAGGAACGTACGCGGGCGATCGAGGATCGGTTGTCGGATGCGCTTCATGAACGTCTAACGCAACGCTTTGTCGACCGGCGGGCCGCTGCGCTGCATCGTGAAAGCCGGCTGCCCAATGGGGCGCGCGCGACGGTGCAGGACGATGGCGCGGTGGTCGTGAGCGGTCATACCATCGGGCGGCTCGATGGCTTTCACTTTTCACCGGAAAGCGGGAACGAAGGCGCCGAGGGCGTTCTTCTGGCGAGCGCCGCTCGTGCGCTCGGGCTTGAAATCGCACAGCGCCTCGATCGATTGGAGCGTGATGACCACGCGGCCTTTTCAGTGGCGCTCGATGAACGGGAGCCGACGCGCCTAGGTACGCTGATATGGCGCGATGCACCACTCGCGCGCCTGATCGCCGGCGACAATGTGTTGAAGCCGCGGCTCAGATTGTCGCGCGTCGACCTCTTGGACAGTGCGCAGAAGGAACGTATGCGTCGCCGCCTTGCGTCGTGGCTTAGCGTCTATCTCGACGATTTTCATGCGCCGCTCAAAAATCTCGACCAGATCGGGGCGAGCCCAAATTTGCGTGGGCTGACCTTCCAGCTTACCGAATCGCTCGGGCTGGTGCCGCGCCGCGCGGTGCAAGAGCTGGTCGGGAAATTGACCTCGGAGGAACGTGCGACATTGCGCGCCCATGGGGTTCGCCTCGGCCGCCTCGCGATATACGTCAAGCCCATGCTCAGCCGCGAGCGCGGCCTGTTGCGTGCCTTGCTATGGTCCGTCGCACGCGGCAATGAGACGCCGCCGTTTCTGCCTGGGCGCAGCCGGGTCTCGGTGCCGTTTGACCCGGCATTGCCCGAACCCTATTACGCCGCGTTCGGTTTTCTTCCGCTGGGGCCCCGTGCCCTTCGTATCGATATCGCGGAACGCTTAGCTGGTTTGTTGAGACGCAAGGCTGAACATGGCCCCTTCCCGATCGATGCTGAACTCGGCGCGTTGACCGGTTGCCCTAGGGCTGAGTTGGTCGCCGTGCTCAAGGCCCTCGGTTATGTCGCCAGCGAAGGCGCGTCCGAACACGCGCGGTTTGCGCCGTCCCCCAAACGCTCAAGGCGGAAGGCCCGGCGCGGACAGGCCCCCGCCGCCGTGATCGACCCCGATTCGTCCTTTGCCAAACTCGCGGCGCTCCGTCGGCCGCGCGTTGCGCGCTAGGCCCGATGGACCGGCTGCGCCTGGATAAATGGCTGTGGCACGCGCGCTTTTACCGCACCCGTGCCCTCGCCCAAACGGCCTGCGCGTCGGGAAAGGTTCGGGTCAACGCGGTTCGCACCCGGAAGGCCCACCAATTGGTCGGCCCGGGCGATATTCTGACGCTTGCCCAGGGTGGGCGGATAAGGGTGGTACGCGTGCAGGCTTTGGCCGATCGACGGGGCGATGCCCAGGCGGCGGCTGGGCTCTATGAGGACTTGGTTCTGGAGCCCTCCGAGCCGGCCTCGCCAGGTCACCGACTGTCACCTTAGCCCATACTCAGGCGGGGCAATCGGAGCGCTGGAGAAGGGCCGCGAGGTCGTCTATATGTATCTCCGCGCGGAACTAGGGCGGCGGAGCGCTCGACGCCCCAAAAGAATAGCAAGTAGAACGAGGATTCCATGACCTACGTCGTGACCGAGGCCTGTATCCGGTGCAAATTCCAAGACTGCGTGGAGGTTTGCCCGGTGGATTGTTTCTATGAGGGCGAGAACATGCTCGTCATCCACCCCGACGAATGCATCGATTGCGGCGTCTGCGAGCCAGAATGCCCGGTCGAAGCCATCGTCCCCGATACCGCCGGAAGCGTAACGCAATGGCTCGAGGTTAACCGCAAATTCGCGGAAGCGTGGCCCAACATCACGCGGAAGGGCGACGTACCCGCCGATGCCGATGCCCACCGAGAAGAAACGGGGAAATATGAGAAGTTCTTTTCGGATAAGCCTGGAAAAGGCACCTGAGCACTATTAACCATGAAAAGTGTGGCGCTATATCCGGATAATATGATGGTGGCGTCTTGGGCATTTATTTTTCGACAAAAATGTAGTATTTAGTATTCCAGTGAAGGTCTGTTCCCTGGATCAGAGCAGCGGCGCGCTTCAGCGGACGATTATTGAGCGCGGCTGATTGGCTGCGTGATCTCTTGTTTTGTCTGATACGGACGCCCCAACGTTGTAACGGGGGTGCCGTTTGGTGTCGGCGCGGGGAACGGCGCGAGATTGCGAGTGCGGAAAATGCCGAATACAAAGAAAAAGCCACCTGCAAAGCCCTCCAAACGCCCGACCAAAGCGAAGGTGCGCTCAAAGGAAGCTAGTAAGCCAGCCACCCGACGCGCCACATCGGTACGCGCGCAAAGCCGCGCGAAGCCGAGCACGGCGCGCAAGGCGGCTGGCCCCAAGGCGGCTGGCCCCAAGAAGTCTGCAAAGGCTGTCCCGGCGGCGAAAAGTCTGCCCGCCAAGGCTGGGAAGGCCGCCAAAGCCCATGAGGGGGTCGCAGCGCGTCTGGCCGATCGTAAGCCGTCGCCCGTCAAAGCCGTCAAGCCGATCGCACGGCCCCCGCAGAAGCCCGAGGCGGAAAAGCCCAAGCTGAAAGTGGTCACCGGCGCGACACCCCTAGCGGCGCCAGCGCCGGCGCCGATCGTCGTGCCGCCAAAAATAAAAGAGGAGTCTCCCGTCGAAACATCACGCAAGCTTGGCTTCCAAATCGGCGACCATGTCGTCTACCCCTCCCACGGTGTCGGTAAGATTGTGGGGCTCGAGAGTCACACGGTTGGTGAGCACGCGCTTCAGATGTTTGTCATTTCCTTCGAAAAGGAACGGATGACCTTGCGCGTGCCGATGGCAAAGATCACCAGCGCCGGAATGCGCCGGCTCAGCTCGCCGGAAAAGATGGATGCGGCGGTCAGTGCGCTCAAGGGCCGGGTGCGGGCGCGGCGCGTGATGTGGAGCCGGCGGGCACAGGAATATGAGGCAAAGCTGAATTCCGGCGATCCGGTGGCAATCGCCGAAGTCATTCGGGATCTTCACCGCAATGTCGGGCAACCGGATCAATCCTATAGCGAGCGCCAAATGTATGAGGCGGCGCTCGAACGATTGGCCCGCGAGTTCGCCGCGGTGCAAAAGATCGATACCGTTCAAGCTGCGGAACGCCTCGAGAAGGTTTTACGAGCCGCATAGTCAACGCGGCTCGCGATGGGCTGAGTCCAGCGCGATCGATTTGTCACGCTGCAGGTCGCTCGACGAATTTGGGCGATTGGATCGATGACACTCTACAGGCCCATGGCGACGCGCTTTGGCGGGGCCGCAATGAGTTTCATCTGAGCCAACCCTATGCGGGTTCCAACCGCGTCATACGGGGCTATGAGCGGAGCCATCCGGGCCTAGTGATGACCCGACCTGACCGCAACAATCGATGGTGGGGCCGGGCTCGGCGGCCCGCTTATTGCGGCTTGTCTCGATGAAACAGGTCGCCTGGATGACCCTATTGAAATCTGATCCGGCAACGCGTCTATACGAATATTTATTGCTTTACAATGACTTACGTATTTTCAGCCGCTTGAATGGCGTCGTGTTAACGAATCTGTGAAGAGCCGAGAGCCGGTTTTCATTGAATCGGACCGGCCCAGTCCCAATATTTTTTGTAACAGTTCTAATTTGGGCCTGACTTCTCAGTGAAAACAGGAAGGCCCAGGAAGGGCACCATGGCGAGAGCGAACACACAAAATTTCGATCCGGCGGAACGCCGCTTCATCAAGGAAATTGCCAAGCTGCCAATGCTTAGTCGCGAACGCGAGCACGATCTAGCTGTGCGTTGGCGCGATGAGCACGACGAAGAGGCGCTGCACGAGTTGATCAATGCCTATGGTCGATTGGCGGTGTCTACCGCCACACGCTTTCGCAATTATGGCTTGCCCCTTTCCGACTTGATCCAAGAGGGTGTGATCGGGCTCCTCCAAGCCGCCGCACGCTTTGAGCCGGAGCGCGATATTCGTTTTTCGACCTATGCGTCGTGGTGGATCCGGTCGGCCATGCAAGACTACATCCTGCGCAACTGGTCGATCGTTCGAACCGGGACAACGGCGGCGCAGAAATCACTGTTCTTCAATTTTCGCCGCCTGCGGGCACGGATCGACAGCGCCGGCAATGGCGTGCTCGGTGATGAAGGGCGGCGCGCCATTGCGCACGCGCTCAAAGTTACAATTTCTGACGTCGAAATGATGGAGGGTCGCCTCTCGTCGACCGATCAATCGCTCAATATGGCGGTCGGCGAATCAGGAGAGGACGAATGGCAGGATTTTCTTACCGATCCGCAACCCTTGCCCGATGAAGCGGTCGCCGAAGTGCATGACGCCAAAGTGCGTTCCGCTTGGCTGGCTGAGGCACTGAACGGGCTTAGCGCGCGCGAGCAGCAAATCATCCGCGAGCGGCGCCTCCGTGAAGAAGCGGTAACGCTCGAAGAACTCGGTGAAGAACTTGGCATCAGCAAGGAGCGTGTCCGCCAAATCGAACACAAGGCGATGGAAAAACTGAAAGCCTCGATCCGCCGGACGATGGAGCGTGACAACCACGCGCTGATGTAGTCGGGCCTATTGGCCCTTTGTGACAATCTTTACCTGCGAGCCGGGTTCGAGTTTCGCGCCCGGTTTCAGCCCATTCATCGCGAGAAATGTTTCTAGCCGAAATTCATCAAGCGCCATGCGTTCGGCCATCCGGTCCGGCGTGTCGCCTGGGCGAACATTGACGATTTTGACGCGGCGCGGTTGCAGACCGGCAACCTCGCGGTCACTGAGGCGACGAAAGCTGAACACCATCTCTCTGAATTGCTCGTCGAGCGCGCTCGGAATCTCAGGCGCGCCGACAAGCAGAAACCGATAGATCTGCGCCGCCTCAAAGCGAATTGCCACCAACCGAGCCTCGCGCTGCCCGCCATCGGTCCGGAGATAGGCATGCCCAGTTGCCGCTTCCATTCCATTTACGCTGAATGATTCGACATCGACGAGTGCCACATTGGGGGTCCAGTCGGTTGTCAAATAATCCGCCATCGAGCGCCGCGTGTTCTTTAGACGAGCGCCATCAAAACGTAGTGTCGCGGCATTGCCTTTTGACACGCCAAGCACAGCCTGAGGACCGTTCTGCAAGCGAAAGCCGGGCGGCGCGTCGAAGCCGAGCTTGAGCACTGGGTGGAGAAAGCGGAGCCCATCGACAAAACCCTGCGCCGGGGAATCACCGTAGACGATGCCGTTGATCTTCTTGAGATAGAGAGCGCGATCGCGACCGATCGTGCCCTTGGCATTGGCCGCGGCGGTGCGTGCCGCAACGGCTACGCGATCGGCCGTGCGTGGATGGCTTGAGAACAGATCGGCCTCAGGCGTGCCGCCTTCCTTGCCGGCCTTTTTCATGGCTAGCGCGCTTTCACCTTCGAGTGAGCTCAGGAAACTCGACATGGCGGTCGGCTCGAAGCCGCCGAGCGTCATATAGCGAATACCGAGTTGATCGGCTTCAAACTCCTGATCGCGCGAATAGCCTTGGACATAGGCAGCGGCGCCGAGTTGTCCGATCTGGCCGATGGTTTCGCTCTTGGTGACCGCGCCAAGAATTGCCGCCCCGATTCCTGCGAAGACACTTTTTGTTTGACGCTGGGCGCTGTGACGCGCGACCACATGACCGATTTCGTGACCGATCACGCCGGCAAGTTCAGCCTCGTCATTGGCGAGTGTAATCAACCCGCGCGTGACATAGACATACCCGCCCGGCAGTGCGAAAGCGTTGACCACGTCGGAATCGAGAATTGTGAAGGTGAATTTCTTGCTCGCCAGCGGCGTGGTGGCCTTCAAAAGTTCGCCTAGGCTGACAACGTATTTCTGCAACGCCGGGTCGTTATAGGTCCCGCCGAAGGCCTCTAGGATTTTGGGATGTTCCTCAGCACCGACGCGATCTTCATCGGCCTCGGACATGAACGTAAAGCTATCACCTGCTCGGGCTGGGTTTCCGATTTGACCAGGCACGCCAAGCGGGCCTCCGACAAATGCAAGAACAAGGGCGAAACCTGCGAGGCTTCGACCCAAGCGCCTCATGACATCGCGATTCTTCATTGTACCAACTCGATCTGTTCGGGATGCGTGGCCTCGATCATGGCGCCATTGAGCGAGTCGACCCAACCGCGCACACGAATAATATGGCTTTCATAGTCGTTCACGTCGATCCCCGCCGCTTCGAAAATCCGGTGATCGCGTGCCGCGATGGTCACCGTGAATTCGCTGCGATAATCGGCACCGAAATTGAGATAGATGCGGCCACGCGCACGGCCGATTTTGAGCACGCGGCCTTCAACCAAGGCGAACTCATCGACATGAGCCGCTGCCTCCTCCGGACGCAGAACGGCATAGAATGGATCCGCCCAAATTCCCCGCCGCGCCGATCGCGCCTCGGCCTCAAGGCCGAGCAAATGAGGCACGAGGACCCGGTTATCTGGGAAGGAATAGACCCGCGCCATACCCGCTTCGATCATGACACGTTGTGCCCAAAGCGTGCCATCAAGCACCAGATGGGCAAGCGCCCGGCCGTGCCGGTCGCGCTTCCGCCCGCCATAGCGAAGCTCGGCCTCGCGCCCGAGGGCGATGGCCTTAAGCGCTTTCCGCGCCGCCTCAGCGAGCGGCCAGTCGACAAAGCCCTCACGACCAAGGGCAAGCTTAGGGGCTTGCAACCCCGCCAGGCGCACCTGCAAGCCGCTCTCAAGCGTAACGCTGTCGCCATCAATGACCGCGACGACGCGACCTCGTTCGCCCCGCTCCAATTCTTCGAGGGCCGCATCGAGCGCCCAGCACGGCCCGCTGATGGACACCAGCGCCAAGAACAGGATGAACGCGGACCACCTCATCATGGTGCCAATTTAGCGCCGGTTCGACCCGGACGAAATGGCTTGGCATGGTATGTCGAGCGACGCCCTCTTCTGAAACCATTGGCGATTCAAGGGCGTGCCGCTAAACTAGTACCCGATGGGGGCCCAAGACGGGACCAAGCGGTAAAGGTGGAATTGTAATGCGTCGCATGATTCGCCGTGGAAGCAAGCAACTCGAAACTGTTCTGGCGGCTGGGGTCGTACTTGGTTTGGTTGGCTTTGCAACGCCGGCCGCGTTGGCGGGTGAAGAGCCCGCCTTCCTGGCGTTCGGTGCCGGTGTATACGACGTGTTCGACGACCACACGACTGCCGAGTTTCGCCTCGAATACCGCTCCGATATACGTTTCTGGAAGTTTGCCCCCTTCATCGGCGCGATGACGAATGCCGAGGGCGCGCTCTATGGCTATGCGGGCCTCGGGCTCGACATTTTCCTTGGCGATCACTTCGTGGTGACGCCGAACGCGGCGTTCGGCGCCTATTATGACGGCAGCAGCAAAGATTTGGGTGGCACGCTCGAGTTTCGTACGGGCGGTGAGTTCGCCTACCGTTTCAATGACGCCAGCCGGTTGGGTCTCGCCTTCAACCACATTTCGAATGCCAGCATTTATGATTCAAACCCTGGCACCGAATCATTGGTCATCATGTACGCCCTGCCGCTCGGTATCGGCTCGCCGCCCTGACGCTCCTACCGCTGGCCAAAACATGGCTTAGGGCGCGTTTTCGACGCACCGGATTCCTGCTAGAAGAATGGAACCTAGGCGGGGTACGCGGATGTGGACACCGCCTAGAAGCGTGGGTCCCCGTAGCTCAGCTGGATAGAGCACAGGTTTCCTAAACCTGGGGTCGTGGGTTCAAATCCCGCCGGGGACGCCACCGCCAACTCAGAGCTTTGGTCTTTTCCCGCGCCAGGGCCGTGCCGCCTCATAGGCGGCGGCAGCGCGGAACACGCGCAGATCATCGAACGGCCGCGCCACGATCTGCATGCCGGTCGGCACACCGGATTTGGAGAAGCCGGTCGGCACGCTCATGGACGGACATTGGCTTACCAGATTGAAGCCGTGGGTCATGATCCAGCCGACATAGGCGTTCACAAC
>CAMDNF010000089.1:0-11036 GCA_945902735.1 Rhizobium sp. Q54
CAATCAGGCGGGTCAGGCCTGCGTCCGGCACAAAAGCGATTTGGCGTACGCCCGCCGCGCTCAAGACGCGGTGTACGTCCGCCGGCCAGTCAACCATTGAGGCGGTCATGGCCGCGCGTTCCTGAGCCAAGTTCCTATTCCGCCATCAGCTGCTCACGCGCCACATCAAGAAGACGCGTCATCTCCTTGCGCAAGCGATGTTCGTCCATCGGGACGCCCTTGTCGCTGAGGTCCTTCAACACCTTTTCAACCACATCGGCATCGCCTGGCCGCTCGAAATCGGAAGCCACGACCTGCTTCGCATAGGCCTCGGCGTCGCCCCCCTTGATGCCCATTTGTTCCGCGGCCCACAGACCGAGCAGCTTGTTGCGGCGCGCATTGATTTTGAATTTGAACTCTTCGTCCCGCTTATATTTGGTCTCTTCGTCCTTCTGGCGCTTGTCGAAGGTGGTCATACCCTATGCTCCTTGCCTCTAGCTGGCGCTCTTGGCGATGCGGCCCAAACGGCATCGGTTTCTTTACGCTCCCGGCATATATACGGTTCCAATCGCCCGCGTTCAATCGTGCCGAATCCCTGATGCGAGACCATGTGCACCCTCATTATCCTACGCCGCCCTGATCACGACTGGCCGGTTCTGATCGCCACCAATCGCGATGAAATGCGCGATCGGCCCTGGCGCCTGCCTGGCCGGCATTGGCCCGACCGCCCCGAGGTCGTCGCCGGGCGCGACGAGCTTGGCGGCGGCACCTGGCTTGGGCTCAATGACCATGGCGTGGTGGCCGCCGTTTTGAACCGGGTTGGTTCGCTCGGCCCCGCCCCTAACAAGCGCTCACGCGGCGAGATCGTGCTCGAGGCGCTCGACCATGCAGATGCCGTCGATGCCGCCGAGGCGCTGGTCGCGCTCAATGTCGATGCCTACCGCTCGTTCAACCTTCTGATCGCCGATTCGCGCGACGCTTTTTGGCTGAAACATGATGGCGGTCACGCCGTCGAACTGACGCCCTTGAACAACGGCGTCTCGATGCTGACGGCCTATGACATCAATTCGACCGAATCCGCCCGCGTGCGCCGCTATTTGCCGCGGTTCGAGGCGGCCCCGCCGCCCGACCCGACCACCAATCACTGGGGCAGCTGGGAAACCCTGCTAGCCAGCCGCGAAGCGACAGCCGGTTCCGCGCCCCTTGGCGCCATGCGAGTCGATACCGATACCGCTTTCGGTTCGGTCAATGCCTCGCTGATCGCCCTGCCCCGCCCAGCGGTTGATCGTCGTCGCCCGATTTGGCGTTTCACCGGCGCTCCCCCCGGTGACCAGCCGTTTACGGCCGTGCCACTCTAATATTCGCCCGGCGCCAATCTGACGGTGCTGTTGCGCGGCCGGTGGCGGCGTTGTATTGCCCCCCCGAACTGACTATGTTTGATCCCTAAATACGAATGTCTCGCCGGGCCGATTGGGCGCTCGGCCTTGAGTATTTCCGTCATGGAGGACTGCAATGGCTCGCCGCCGTCAAGTCTATGAGGGCAAGGCGAAGGTGCTCTATGAGGGCCCCGAGCCAGGCACACTCATCCAATATTTCAAGGACGATGCCACCGCCTTCAACAATCAGAAGAAGGCGACCATCGTTGGCAAGGGCGTGCTCAACAATCGGATTTCCGAGCACCTCATGTCGCGCCTGAATGAGATCGGCGTGCCGACCCATTTCGTGCGCCGGCTCAACATGCGCGAGCAGCTCATTCGCGAGGTTGAAATCATCCCGGTCGAGGTGGTGATCCGCAATATCGTGGCGGGCTCGCTCGCGACGCGCCTTGGCATCGCCGAGGGCACCGTGCTACCGCGCTCGATTGTCGAGTATTATTACAAGAACGACGCGCTCGGCGATCCGATGGTTTCGGAAGAGCACATTACCGCCTTCGGTTGGGCCACACCCCAGGACCTTGACGACATGCTGGCGCTCTCGCTCCGCATCAATGATTTTCTGAGCGGCCTGTTTTACGGCATCGGTATCCGATTGGTCGATTTCAAGATTGAGTTCGGGCGGCTGTGGAATGGCGACGACATGCGCATCGTGCTGGCCGATGAAATCAGCCCCGATTCCTGCCGACTGTGGGATTTGACCACCAACGAAAAGATGGACAAAGACCGCTTCCGCCGCGACCTCGGCAATATCATCGAGGCCTATCAAGAGGTCGCGCGTCGGCTCGGCATTTTGCCCGAGGCCGGCGTCCACGAATTGCGGCCGAACGAGCCGACCAAAGGCCGCGCCTGAGGCAGGACATCGTGAAAGCCAAGGTTCACATCACATTGAAGGCAGGCGTGCTTGACCCGCAGGGCAAGGCGATCGGCCGGGCGCTTTCCTCGCTCGGCTTCGCGGGCGTCGGCGAGGTGCGCCAGGGCAAAGTGATCGAGCTCGAACTTGCCGAGACCGATCGCGCCAAGGCCGAAGCGAGCCTCCGTGCCATGTGCGAGAAGCTACTCGCCAATACCGTGATCGAAAATTACGCGATCGAGCTCAGGCCGTGAAACAGTTTTTCTTCGTCATGCCCCGCGACGGCGGGGCATCCAGGGGCGGCGGCACGGATGGATTTCCTATAGGTCTGGGTCCCCCGGCCAAGCCGTGGGACGACGATTTGAGCGTGAGAAAGCTTTGTTGCGCGCTGAACCGAGCAGCCATGGATCAAGCCGGGTCATGACGATCTTTGTGAGACTTTGCGTGAAGCACAGGCATTTCTAGCTCAATCCATGCAAGCCGCTGTCATCGTTTTCCCCGGATCGAATTGCGATCGCGATATCTTGGTCGCGCTTGAGGCCTCGATGGGCCGCAAGCCGCTGATGGTTTGGCATGGCGATAGTGAATTGCCCAAGGTCGATCTCATCGTGTTGCCGGGCGGTTTTTCCTATGGCGATTATTTGCGCTCGGGCGCCATGGCCGCGCATTCGCACGTCGTGCGCGCGGTCGTAGCCGAGGCCAAACGCGGCGTGCCGGTGCTCGCGATTTGCAATGGCTTTCAGATCGCGACCGAGGCTGGGCTTTTGCCCGGCGTCCTAATGCCGAACGCCTCGCTTAAATTCGTCTGCCGCGATGTTTACTTGCGGGTTGAGAACGCGGACTCGCGCTTCACGCGCGCGTTCAAGAAGGGCCAAGTCGTGCGCATGCCGATCGCGCACCGTGACGGCAATTATTTCGCCGATCAGGCAACGCTCGATCGGCTTGAGGCCAATGGCCAGATCGCGTTTCGCTATGTGACGGCGGATGGTCGCATGACCGAGGACGCCAATCCGAACGGTGCGGCGCGCAACATCGCCGGCGTGTTCAATGAAGGCCGAAGTGTGCTTGGCCTGATGCCGCACCCCGAGCGACTGGCCGATGCCATGCTCGGCGGTACCGATGGCAAGGTCATGCTCGACGGCCTGATTCGCGAGCTGGCGTGACCCTCACCGCAATCGATCCGAAGTCATCCATGATCCTCACGCCCGAGATCACGCCCGAAATCGTCGCCGGCCATGGCCTGAAGCCTGACGAATATGAGCGCATCGTCGGCGCGCTCGGGCGCACGCCCAATCTCACCGAGCTCGGCATTTTCTCGGTGATGTGGAGCGAGCACTGCTCCTACAAATCCTCGCGCGTCTGGCTGAAGACATTGCCAACCACGGCGCCCTGGGTGATTTGCGGTCCCGGCGAAAACGCCGGCATCATCGATATCGGCGATGGCTTGGCGGTCGTCTTCAAGATGGAAAGCCACAACCACCCGTCTTTCATCGAGCCCTATCAGGGCGCGGCGACTGGCGTCGGCGGCATCTTGCGCGACGTGTTCACCATGGGGGCGCGCCCCATCGCCAATTTGAACGCGCTCCGCTTCGGTTCGCCCGATCATCCGAAGACGCGGCACCTGGTCGCCGGCGTGGTTGCCGGCATCGGCGGCTACGGCAATTGCATCGGCGTGCCGACCGTCGGCGGCGAGTGCACCTTCCACCCCTCCTACAATGGCAACAACCTAGTCAACGCCATGACGGTCGGCCTGGTCGATGCCACGCGCATTTTTTATTCCGCCGCCGGCCAGCCCGGCCATCCGGTGGTCTATGTCGGCTCCAAGACCGGGCGCGACGGCATCCACGGCGCGACCATGGCGTCCGCCGAGTTCGACGAGAAATCGGAAGAGAAACGACCGACGGTCCAAGTCGGCGACCCTTTCACCGAAAAGCTCTTGCTTGAGGCTTGTCTTGAGCTCATGGCGACCGACGCGATCGAGGCGATCCAGGACATGGGCGCGGCCGGCCTGACCAGCTCGTCGGTCGAGATGGCGGGCAAGGGCGGCACCGGGATCGAGCTCAACCTCGACCTGGTGCCCTTGCGCGAGACCGGCATGAGCGCCTACGAGATCATGCTCTCCGAAAGCCAGGAGCGCATGCTCATGGTCTTGAAACCCGGGCGCGAAGACCTCGCGCGCCGCGTCTTCGAGAAGTGGGAACTCGATTTTGCCGTGATCGGCAAGGTCACCGACAGCGGCAGGCTGGTTCTGCGTCGAGGCAATGAACTCGCGTGCGACCTGCCCATCAAGCCGCTGGTCGACGACGCGCCGGTCTATCGCCGTCCCTATGTCGAGACCCCGCCGCGCGCGCCGATCAAGATCGAAAGCCTTCCCACTCATCCGCCGGTGCTCGACTCCTTGGTCAAGCTGATCGGCGGGCCGGATCTCTGCTCCAAGCGTTGGATCTGGGAGCAATATGATCACATGGTAATGGCCGATACCGTGCAAAGGCCGGGCGGCGATGCCGCGGTCGTGCGCGTGCACGGCACCAAGAAGGCGCTCGCCATCACGACCGATTGCACGCCGCGCTATTGCGCCGCCCATCCGAAGACGGGGGGCACGCAGGCGGTGGTCGAAGCCTGGCGTAATCTGAATGCGGTCGGTGCCAAACCGCTCGCCATTACCGATTGTCTCAATTTCGCCAATCCCGAGCGGCCTGAGGTCATGGGCCAGTTCGTCGGTTGCATTCAAGGCATGAGCGAGGCCTGCCGCGCGCTCGACTTCCCCGTCGTCTCGGGCAATGTCTCGCTCTACAATGAAACCAGCGGTCAGGGCGTCCTGCCGACACCGGCCATTGGCGGCGTTGGGCTGATCGCCGACGTCGCGCTTATGGCGACACTTGGCTTTAAGGCCGAGGGCGATGTGATTCTTATCCTTGGCGAAACCAAGGGTCACCTTGGCGCCTCGCTTTATCTCCGCGATGTATTGGGGCGCGAAGACGGCCCGCCGCCACCGGTCGATCTGGCCGCTGAACGGCGTGCCGGCGATTTCGTGCGGGCGCTCATCGAGCAGGGCCGCCTCACCGCCTGCCATGACGTGTCGGACGGCGGCCTGCTCATCGCCCTCGCCGAAATGGTGATCGGCGCCTCACGCGCGGGGCTCGCAATCGGGGCAAAGCTCATGGCGGCACCCGCCGGCCTGGCCCCCGCCGCTTTTTGGTTTGGCGACGACCAGGCGCGCGATGTGGTGACCGCCCCGCCCGCCACGGCCGACCGCCTTGAGGCGGACGCCAAAGCGGCCGGAATTCCGGTGAGCCGATTGGGATTCGCGGCGGGCCCCGAATTGACTCTCGAGGGGGTGGGTGCCATATCCCTCAATGAGCTTGAACGGGCCCACGAGGCCTTTCTACCCGCTTTCATGGCCGCCCCTTCCTAGGCCACAAGCGGTTTTCGGAGACTTTTCCTGATGCCGATGGATGCGCGTGAGATCGAGCGGTTGATTCGCGAAGGCCTGCCCGACGCCAATGTCGTGATCGAGGATTTGCGCGGCGATGGCGATCATTATGCCGCGCGCGTGGTCTCGGCCTCGTTCACCGGCAAAAGCCGCGTGCAGCGGCACCAAATGGTCTATAAGGCGCTGAATGGCCGCATGGGTGGCGAACTCCATGCTTTGGCCTTACAAACCGTGACTCCCGACGAGATTTGAGGACCCCATGAACACCCCATCCGAGCTACCCGTTTTCCAACGCATTCGCAGCGACGTCGAAAAGAACGATGTCGTGCTGTTCATGAAGGGCACGCCGGTGTTCCCGCAATGCGGGTTCTCAGCCGCTGTCGTGCAGGTGCTTACCCAACTCGGCGTCAAATTCAAGGGCATCAACGTGCTCGAAGACGCCGAAATCCGCGACGGCATCAAAAAATTCTCGGACTGGCCGACCATTCCGCAGCTCTATGTGAAAGGCGAGTTCGTCGGCGGCTGCGATATCGTGCGCGAAATGCATGAGACGGGTGAGCTGAAAGAGCTGCTCTCATCGCGTGGCGTCGCCGCTCAGCCGCAGGGTTGAGACGAAACGCGCTTGCGATTCGAGAGCGCTGCGCACGCTGTTTTTTTGTCGTTCCCGCGAAAGCGGGGACCCATCTCGGCAGATGTCGGAGTGACCAAGCCGTGGCTTCCCGCTCGCAAGGCTCGCACCCGAAAACCGATGGTTTTCGGGCTCGCCTAACGGCGGGAATGACGGGGTCTTGTGACATGAGAGAGATGTGTTGATGGCCGACGACGGCCCCCCTCCCGCCATTCACGGCTATCACGCCCACATTTATTTTCGCGACGGCGATGAACGCGCGCGGGCCATGCACTTGCGCGAGGCGCTTCAGCGTTGGCCCGTGGAATTGGGGCGTATCTGGGATCAAAACGTCGGGCCGCATCCGGTGCCGATGTATCAGGTCGCGTTCAAGCCCCAGCAATTCGCCGAGATAGTGCCGTTCCTGATTCTGGCCCGTGAGGGGCTGACCATCTTGGTCCACCCC
Source organism: Rhizobium sp. Q54 (assembly GCA_945902735.1). Taxonomy (GTDB): domain Bacteria; phylum Pseudomonadota; class Alphaproteobacteria; order UBA828; family UBA828; genus SHWC01. The sequence continues at coordinate 6,772 of CAMDNF010000089.1, forward strand.
GAAACCGGCGATGATGTGGCGGATCATTCCAGCCACGCGCTGTGGCTCGGCGCCGTTCTGCCGCTCGATCTCGAATTCCTGCGTAAATTCGCCCGCGGCGAAGCGACCGTGCCGCCTCACCCCTCGGGGTAAACATCGAAGGCTATGCCGATCCGCTCCTCATTACCCTTGAACGGCACGGTGCCGTGAAAGAGGTAGGACGGGAAGAACACGGCAAGGCCCGGCTCAGGCTTGACCGCGCTGGTCGGCGGCTCGAAGCCCGCTGGTAGTTTGCAATCCGGCCGACCGAATTCGATCCACCCCGCCCGCCCATCGCCGTCCTTCGAGAGGCTTGAGGGGACCCGCACATAATAGCAACCGCTGAGCCACGCCCCCTCATGAAGGTGGGTCGGGTGCCAGCCCCCTTCGCGCAGGATCGAGGCCACCAGCGCGATCCGATAGCGCTTCGGCTTTCGGCTTAGGAAAGGGTGCCCGGCATCGTCGGGCAAGGCGTCGCGCAAATGGTCGATCGCTTGGCGCAGCGCCCGCTCAAAGAGCTGCATGGTGCGCTCCGGCCGGATCATCATGTCGCCGGTCACCGAGCCGCCATAGGAAACACGCTGGAACGGTTCCCACACCAAGGTCGGGTGGCTCCTGACCGCGCCCTCAAGCGCGGCATTGAAGGCATCGAGATCGCTCAACGGCGCCGGTACATTGAGCCGCGCGGTCCACACCACCTCATCGAGCTTCAGAAAGCGCTCGAACTCAGCCGGTTTATCTAGGACTTGCAACGCTGTGGCGCGATAGGCCCACGCATTTTGGCAATAGGGTTCGAGCGCCAAACAGGCTTCGGCCGCTTCCAGAGCTTGGCTCGCTTTGCCGAGCGAAATCAATGTTGCGGCGAGGCGATAGCGCGGCTCTTTGATAAAGGGGTCAAGCCTGATCGAGCGCGCCAGGATTTCCGCCGCTTCATCCAGCCGGCCGAGCCCGCGCAAGGCGTCACCTTTATTGGCCAGCGCATTGGCAAAATCGGGATTCAATGCGAGCGCTTTGTCATAACATTCAAGCGCTTCAAGGTGTTTCTTGCTGTCGAGATAGAGGTTGCCGAGATTTTGCTGCGCCTCGGCATAGGCGGGCGCAATCTCGGTCGCGCGGATCATCCGGCTCAAGGCCTCCTGATAGCGCCCCTCTTGGTAGGCGATCAGGCCGAGCAGATGTTCGGCGGTTGGTTCCTCGGGCTCGATCTCAAGGATCCGCCGATAGGCCTTCTCGGCCATCGTAAGCCGCCCGGCCCGGTGGTGCGCGAGCGCACCCTCAAGGAGCGCGGCAACACCCCCGCCCGCACCACCCTGGCGAGCCTGCTTGGCTTCGCGCCGTCTCTCACTCCGACCCATGATCCCCTCGCCCGACCTCAGGCAGTCTAGTGCCCTCCGCCAGGTCGACGAAAGGGCGGCGAAGGAACGCTAATGGTCGCGCAACACCGTCGAGTGCTTCTTGAGCCAATGGATAAAGGTCAGAGCGCTAATCGCCAGAACCATGGCAATGCCAATGCCACCAAAATCCGCCCAATAATTGGTCACGCCTTCGACCCGAGCCACTTCATAGGTCTCGATCAGAAGCGCCGTGACCACCCAGGCGACACAGCTCGAATATTCCTTCGAAATGGCGCGCCGCCAATTGAACCGCATGCCACGAAACGCCTCGGGCAATGCGGAAAGCTTAGGCAGCCAGCGCGGCGTCTCCGCGCAATAGGCGTCGTAATCGGCGCCGAACTGGCCGCGCAAATAGCGCTCCTCGGCCAGTACCAAGGCCCAATAGGTGAACAGGAAAAAGCCGCCGCCAAGGCCATAAACCCAGGCGCTGTTATGCAGCACCATCAGGCCGATCAGGATGATGATATTGCCGAGGTAGAGCGGATTGCGCGACGCGCTGAACAAGCCACCGGTAATCAGCGTCGCGGCATAAATGCGCTTATTGAGGCCGCCCCGCTTGATGTATTCGAGGCCAACGACGACAAAGCGAAAGGCCTGACCCACGGCGCAAATCAAATAGCCGACCCAATCGAGCCCATGATCGGCCCCGGCCTCGTCATAGGCGATGACCGGCGCGAAGCCTGCCATCAACCCGATCATCACGATCGGGAAGACGAAATTACGCCGGCGGAAAATGAAATTGCCGTAGCCGATAACGGCTTCAAGCAGCCAGCCCTGGCTGCGCTGCGCCTCGCTGCCCTCGCTCATTTGACCGCGATGAAGCCGCAGAAATTATACCAGCGGAAAAACACCTCGACCGATTTGAAGCCGGCGTTCAGCAACAAATCGCGGTTCTCTTCCTCGCGATAGGGAATCAGCACGTTCTCCAGCGCCTCGCGCTTGCGGGCGATTTCGGTATCCGAATAGCCGTTCCGCCGCTTATAATTGTAGTAATAATCGATGAAAAGCCGGTTGAACAGCGTGTCCGGCGAGGTCAGCTTTTCGATCAGAATCAAACAGCCGCGCTCATTGGTGCCCGCCGCGATCGCCTTGACGAAGCGCTCGCGATAGAGCGGCCGAACGAATTGCAGCGTCAGGAGCAGAAGCGACACCGACGCATTCTCGACCTCGACAGGCTTATTGAGGTCGGCCTCGACCATGGCGCACGCGCGCTCGACATTGGCCTTCTTCAGCTTCTCATGCGCCTTGCCAAGCATATCGACCGAATTGTCGACACCGACAAAGCGCACGCCCGGGTCAACCGTGCGATCGAGCGCGATCAGCGTGGTCCCGGTGGCGCAGCCGAAATCATAGAGGTTGCTGCCCGGCACCGCGAAATCGGCCGCGAGCTCGGTCGTCATGCGCTGCATTTCGGTGTAGAACGGCACCGAGCGCTCGACCATATCGTCGAACACCTGGGCGGTTTTATCATCGAAGCGAAAATCGCTTTCGCGCGCGACCTTCTCGGAAAACAACCGATCAGGATCTGAGTTGAGCGCGAGCGGCACAACGCGTGGCGTGCCTTTGGCCGGCCGAGGATCTGGCATTTGGGGGCTCAATACAGGGTGCGGTGGCGGGAATATAGCACGCCGCGCCCGATCGGACACCCGGTCATACGCGACATTTTGACACCCGCCGGGCCAACCAAAGGCCGGATTGACATAACACCCCAGAGCCCGCACGGTTTTCCGGGTCCTGTCGACGCGAAAAGGAGCGGCGAATGGCGATGGATATGGTGACCATGAGCATCATCGATTCGGCCATGGTCGCGGTCTGCCGCGAGATGGGGCTCAACGTCCAAAAAACCGCCTATTCCACGCTGTTCAGCGAGGCGAAGGACTTCACCTGCGCGCTCGCTTTGCCGACCGGCGAGTTGATCGCGGTGGCCGATTTCATCCCCTCTCATATTGGCGGCGTGCCGATCCTCGTGCGCTCGATGGTTCAGGAGGTTGATCTTTCGACGCTCAACCCCGGCGACATCGTGGTGCATAACGATCCCTATCGCGGCGGCCTGCACACGCCCGAGCACACCATGTTCAAGCCGATCTTCTTCGAGCGCGAATTGATCGGCTTCGCGGTCGCGATCGGTCATCTGGTCGAGATCGGCGGCATGGTACCGGGCGGCTTCGCCGGCGAAGCGACCGAAGTGTTCCACGAAGGCATGCGCGTGCCGCCGGTCAAGATCATCCGCGCCGGTGCGGACGTGCCCGAAGTGTGGAAATTGATGCTCGCGAACGTGCGCACGCCGCGCACCAATTATGGCGATCTGCGCGCGCTGATTTCGGGTGTCGATCTCGGCGCGCGACGCCTCGTCGATTTGGTCAATAAATACGGCCTTGCCACCTTCAAACAAAGCGTCGCCGATCTGCTCGATTATGCCGAGGCGCGCATGCGGGCCGAGCTCACCCTTTATCCCGATGGTGTCTATCGCTTCGACGAGATCGTTGAGGACGACGGCATCGAGGACAAGCCGCTCCACATCAAGGTCGCGGTGCATGTGCAAAGCGACGAGGTGGTGGTCGATTTCACCGGCTCATCGCCGCAGGCCAAAGGCCCGATCAACGCGACACTCGGCGTCACCTGGTCGGCCGCCTATAACGCGATCCTGCATCTGACCGACGAAACCATCCCGCGCAATTCAGGTTGCTTCCGCCCGATCAAGGTGATCGCGCCAGCCGGCACCATCTGTACGCCGTCAGCGCCTATGAGACAGAATTGGGGTATTGATTAGAGGAGGGTTTTGGTCTCATCGCAGTGACGAAGGAACGAAGATGAGAGCAAAACCCGTGAGTTCGAAAGCCCCGGCTGAACAGG
>CAMDNF010000090.1:0-10915 GCA_945902735.1 Rhizobium sp. Q54
TCGCGCACCAGGAGCCGCGCGATTTCGAGCAATTGCATTTCGGCGACACTCAGGCGCTCGACCAAGGTGCTCGGATTGAGGTGTTCGAGGCCGACCGCGGCCAGGAGCTCGCGCGCGCGCGCGCGTAAGCGGCCGGGCAGCCAAAGCGCCGGCACGCCGGTTTGGCCGAGCACGAGATTCTCGGCCACGCTCAGCGTCGGCACGGAGCTGTATTCTTGGTGCACCACGGCAACGCCAGCGGCTTGCGAACGGGCGCTCGGATAAAGCGCGGCGGCCTTGCCATCGACCTCGATGGTGCCGGAATCGGGTTGCACGAGGCCGGAGAGCACCTTGACCAGCGTGCTCTTGCCGGCGCCGTTTTCACCAAGCAACGCCATGACCTCGCCGGGTCGTAGTTCGAAATCGACCTCGGCTAGCGCCTGGACGTTGCCATAGCGTTTCGACAGCCGACGCACGAGGAGGCGCGGCTGATCTGCCGCGCCTCCCGTGCCGGTGCTGACGTGACCCGGCGTCACGCTGCGTTTCCGTTTAGCTGGCGCAGATCTCGTCGGCGTTGTAGCCCCAGATCTTCGTCTTCGCCACGCCGTCGGCCCCGATCGCAGGCGCGTGCGGCATGCAGTTCAATTTGGCGGGCGGGCCATCCGTGATCGCCGGGGCATCCGCCTCGACTTCCATTTGGATGACATCGCCTTCGATCTTGCCATTGGCGATGAACTTGGCCGCGGTCCGCACCGCGAGCGCACCTTCAACCGCCGCCGGCTGGATGCCGGTGCCGAAGGTTTCGCCGTTCTTCACTGCTTCAAGACTGCCCGAGCAATCGCCCGATACGATGTAGACGTCCTTGCCTGGCGCGATGCCGTTGTCCTTCAGCGCGCGGATGATACCGTTCGCCGCTTGCTGATTCGAGACGAACAGGAAATCGAACTGGCCCTTGAACTTCGGAATCACCTGGCTGCCGATCTCATAGCCGGATTCAGGGCTGTTCGCGCCGAACTCGGTGTGAATGATCTCGAACGGCTCCTTGGCGGTGACCGACATGAAGCCCTTCATGCGCTCGGTCCCGGTCTTTTCGCCGGCCGGGTGTTGGAAGACGAGCAATTTGCCGCCGGGGCTCTTGAACTGCATGCCGGCCGCCTTCGCGGCCTCGCGTGCCTTTAGCATCGTGCGGCCGAGCGTCTCGCCGATCAGGATTTGATTGGCGCCCGAATAGGCCTGCACATAGGGCCATGACTTTTCATTGGGCTCTTGCGTGAGCTGAATCACCGGCGCGAGCTTGGCAAGCAAGCGGGCGTCGTTGATCGCGGCATCCGCGACCCACGGCCAGAAGATGATCGCGGCCGGCTTAATGCCGCTCGCGATGAGCTGCTGGACTTGTTGATCCTGCTCGGGCTGCGAGAAATTGTTTTGATAGACGGTCAGTTTGTAGCCGAGTTTCTTGGCCTCGGCCTAGGCGCCCTTGATCTGATTCGCGCCATAAACATTCGAGGCGGTGATGGTGAACATGACGAGGTCTTTGCCATCGCCTTTAACCGATCCCGTGCCTCCGGCGAAGCTCGTGGTGATAAGTCCTACTGACAACGCGGTCGCACCGAGGACCGCAGCAATTCTTTTGAATGGCGTCATCCTGATATCTCCCGACTGTGTGTTGTGTTTCCTTTAAGTGCTTCGCGATGGCAAGTGCTTCGCGAACGAAGGAAACTTGACCTTAATAGTGAGCCCTATTCGGGCCATCGAAACAAGAGCCTAAAGCGCCATCCATGCGGCTCGGATCGCGAAACATAGGGCGCCGCAGCGCGGCCGATACCGCTATGCCGCAGCGTGCGAATTGGCCTGTTCAGGCGGTTTTTCGGTCGCTCGGCGCTGTGCCATGAGCGGCCAAATAGGTCGTGACGTCGAAGGTCTCGTCTATGATCTCGTAGTCATAGGTGCCGCGTTGGGCGGCATCCCAGATATCGTCATATTCGAGCGCGCTGACGGCATAAAAGCGGAGGCGGTCACCGGCCTTTAGCAGCACGCCGTCTTCGGGGAACGCGCGGTTGCGCGGTATGGGCTCGTAGATATTGACCGCGAGGCGCCCAAGCAGCTGATAGCCGCCGGGGCTTGCCACCGGATAGGCGCCGGTTGAGAAGCCGGCGAGTGCCAACATGCGGGCTGGCGTATAGCTCCGCGGCGTTTTGTATTTCGGTGCGGTCAGCCACATCGTTGGGTCAAGCACGCGCGAAAAGAAGCAACCGGGCGTGAAGCCGACGCACACCACCCAATATTCCGAGCCAGTGTGCATGCGCACCACGTCATCGACCGTCACGTTATTGACCTTGGCGATGAAGTCGATGTTCTTCTCGACATTGAAGCGCTGAGCGACTTCGGCGCTCCAAGGGTCGTCATACCAGACCGGCAGACGGACAAGCCGCGAGGGCAGGGTTGCGGGCGAGAGGCTTCGTGCCAGATGAGGGCGGATCGCGGCTTCGAGCTTTGCGTGCGACAGTCGTTCCCAATCGAACACGATGCCGAGTTCGCGGAGCGATGGGATGATCTCGATCACGCCGCCGATCGGGTGGCGCGCCAGCGCATCCGCCAACGCAAGTACGCGAAAGTTCAAGGCGAGGTTGGCCTCATCACCGAATTCAACGGCGAGGTAGCGATCGCCGAGCGGACGGAAGATCGGCTCATCGTAAATCATGCCGCGCCTCCCATCGCCGCATAGGCGGTTATGATCGCGCGCCATTGGTCGGTGACGATCGCGGTTGCCTCGGCGGCGTCGATGGCTCGAAAGCGCAGACTGGCGCCGGGTGTGAGTTGACCCATTTTGCCGAGGTCACTCGAAATGACCGTGGCGATCTTGGCGTAGCCGCCGGCGGTCGGGTTCTCGACGCCCATGACGATCGGCTCGATGCCGCCCGGCACTTGAATGCCGCCAACCGGAATGACGTCATCCACGATATCGGCGGGGCCGGAGCCGGCGTCGCGCACGAGGTGCGGCGGTCGTTCATGGAGTGTGAGCTTGGGGCCGATCAGACGCATGCCCATGCGGTCGGAGACCGGTGAGAGCTTCCAGGCGGTACCAAAAAACGTCTCGATGGCAGCATCGGTGAACATAAAATCCTGCGGCCCGCGCACGACACGAATTTCATCGGCTTGGTTTGGCCACGGCACCAGATTGGGTGGCAATTGGCGACCCGCGACGCCCTTGAGTGGGAGCGGTGGCTTGCCCTGCGACAAGCGATCGCCCGCCTTCAAGGCGCGGCCTTCGAGCCCGCCCTGGCTGCCGCGAATATAAGTAGCGCGGCTGCGCAAATAGAGCGGCACGTCGATGCCGCCGGCGACCGCGAAATAGCCGCGCGCGCCTCGCCGTACATAGCCGAGGGCCAGTGTCGCGCCGGCCGGCACAGGCACCGCTTCGAACATCGGAATCGGTTTGCCATCCAGCATCGGCGCCATGTCGGCGCCCGTGAGTGCGATGACCGTTTCGGTATGGAATTTCAGGGTCGGGCCACGCAGGAGCATTTCGAGCCCGGCCTCGCCGCAAGGCTGCGCGCTCAAAGGCGGTGGGGTTGGCCGATTGCCGACCAGAAGATTGCCGAGCGCGAGAGCGTAATGGTCCTGGGCACCAGCCGGCGGTATGCCGCGCGCCAAATAGCCCGGCCGGCCGCCGTCTTGCACCGTCGTCTGGATGCCGCCCTGTAAGATCTCGATCATGCTCACCTCGGCGCCAGCAAGGCCTCGCGCAACGCCTCGCGGCACGGCATAGTGAGCGGAAATGATGGGTCCCTGGAAGGGACTTGTTGGTTTCTGTTGGGCGCCGCTTGAGCGCCGAACCTAGCGGGAGGTTGCTATGGCTGTTCGTTCGATCGCCCGGATGGGGCATCCGGTGCTGCGGAAAATTGCAACGCCGGTCGCAGATCCAAGCGATCCCGAGATCGTGCGCTTGGCGCAAGACATGCAGGATACGATCGAGGATGTCGGCGCGGCCGGCATCGCGGCGCCGCAAGTTTATGTCAGCCAACGCATCGTGGTGTTTCGCGTGCCGCAAAGCCGTATTCCGGCTGGCGTCAAACTCAAGCCGGTGCCCTGGACAACCATGATTAACCCGGTCGTCAAGCCGCTAACGACGAAGCAAGAGCTAATTTGGGAGCGATGTTTGTCGCTCCCCAATATGCACGGCAAGGTGCCGCGCTATACCGAGATCAAGGTCAGCTATCTGACGCCGCAGGGCAAAGAGGCGAGCATCGATGCCGAGAATTGGTTCGCCATGTTGCTGCAACACGAGGTCGACCATTTGGAGGGCATTCTCTACCCGATGCGGATGACCGATCTATCCTTGCTCGCGTTCAACAGCGACCCCGGCGCCCTGGCCGAGGAGGCCTTGCGCACGCCTGACCTCGATCCGGCGCTGCGTACGCTGGTCAATGCGTGGCCGACACGCGAGAAATGGGTGGGCTGAAGATCGCTTGGCGGGCTCATAATCCCATTGTCGTCATGCCCGGGCCGTCGGGGCGTCAGCCCGGCGTGACCCGGGCATCCAGGCTTTCTTTAAAAAACCGGGCCGTTTCGGCCACTGGATTGCCGGGTCAAGCCCGGCAATGACGAATCAGGAGGGATAAGTGAGACTCAGCGGCGTTTCGCCTTGGCTTTGGCTTTTTTCTTCGCTTTGGGCTTCGCCTTGGTCGCGGCCTTCTTTTTGGCTTGGCCGATGATGCGCTCTTTTTCCCAGCCCTTCTCGAAGGGCGCCCAGGCGTGCGACATCAGCTTGACGTGCTTGAATTTCCAGACGCCATCGATGCGCCGGTATTGATCCTCATATTTCGCCATGCCCCAGACCGGCTGACGCTTTTGCCGATCGGGAAGCTGCAGGGTTCGAACAACAACCATTTGCCGCTCGCGCGGTCGCCATCGACATCGATGATCGGGTTCATCACATAGTGCACCGCGAAGGGCAAATGCTGGAGCGCGCGGATGGTTTCGCGGCCCTTATAGATGCCGAACACGTCGGTCTCGAACACGCCATCCTCGGTGAAAAGATTGGCCCAATTGTCGCAATCCTTGAGATCGGCGTAATAGCAATAAAGGCTGCGTAAGCGGATGATCGCCTCGACATCCTTCAGGCGCTGCAATTCACGCTCGATATCCATGGTCTTCCCCCTCGATGATTGTTCTATTCGGCGGCTTGGGCCTTTAACGCGGGCGGCAGATCGAAGCCATAAAAGCGTGCGCAATTGTTGACCGTGATGTCTGCTTTGATCTTCGGGTCGAGCTTGCTGAAGATTCGATCGATCACTTTGTGCGTGTTGGGATAAGTGCAGCGGGCGTGAGGGAAATCCGAGCCCCACATGATGGTTTTGGGGTCGACCTCGCCCACGACCTGATCGAGCAAGGGATCGTCGATCAGGCCATGATAGATTTGCTTCATATACTCATCGACCGGGCGCTTGATCGGCGGCACATGCATGGCTGGCAGGAAATTCTTCTGCAATTGGCGCATGCGGAAGAGCCAGTGCGGAACCCAGGAAACCTCGTATTCGGACATGATGATCTTCAATTTTGGAAAGCGATCGAGAATGCCGCCGAAAATGAAATCATTGGCGAGCGCCCAGCCGCCCTCATTGAATTGGCTGAGCACGACGCGGGGAATGTTGATCCGTGCTTCGCCATGCAGGACAAACGCATCGATGATATTGCCCGTGATGATGTGGAGCGTAACCGGCATGCCGATTTCCTCGGCGCGGGCCCAGAATTTGTCATAGACCTTGTGTTGATAGGGCCGCCATTTGGGCCGCGTGTCGCAATTGATCAGCACGCTCTTGAGGCCGAGCTTGGCCGCGCGTTCGAGCTCTTTGCAGGCCCAATTGACATCGTCCATCGGCACCATGGCGGTGCCGAACAGCCGCTTCGGCGCGACCTTGCAATAGTCCGCGAGCCAATCGTTGAAAACCTTGCACACATCGCGCGCCAGCGCATCGTTCGGGATGCGCATCGAATAGAGTGTCCAGGTGGCGTTGACGATTTCGCCCCAAACGCCGTCTTCATCCATGCATTGAACGCGCACGCTCGGATTGGTGCCCGAGGCGACGAGCTTCGCCTGTAAATCGGGGTCGCCCTCGACGATCTCATCAATGCGGACATATTCATAGCCGGTGAAAAAGAACTTGGCCTTGACGCCGCCATGCTGGTTGACCAGCCGAGGCACTTTGTTGCCCCATTTCTTACCGAGCGCCTTCTGCCATAAATCGCTCGGCTCGATGACGTGGCTATCGGCAGACATCACCCAACGCTGCGCCATGATTGTAGACCTCCCCCATATCGCGGCCGGCTTCCCGTTCAGCCAGGAATTCCGGCAATTGCTTCGATTTCAACCAACATGCCAGGAATGGCGAATTCCTTGATTCCGATCAACGTGCTCGCCGGGCGAACCGTGCCGAAAAACTCCTGACGGACTGGGTTGATCCTGCTGCGATGATTTACGTCGGTCAAGTAAACCGTCACCTTGAGCACATCCTTAAAGTCGCAGCCGGCGGCGTTGAGGATCTGCTTCATATTGAGGAAGATTTGGCGTGTCTGGGCGGCGGGGTCGTTGGCGCCGACCAGTTTTGATTGGCCATCGAGTGGCGCGCAGCCTGAGACGAACAAAAGGTCACCGAAGCGTACGGCGTCGGTGTAGTGGCTGATCGGCTCGTTCAGACCGGCAACCCTGATTTCTTCACGCTTCGATTTTGCCATGTGGTTCTCCCTCGGTTTTGCCCAAAATGGATTCCATGGGTCGAGGGCAATGTCGATGCGATTCACGCGCGCTCTGGCCTGCGCCCCGGCATTGAATGGGGGACAGGGGCGTCGGCCAATGCTAGAAGCGACCAAGGAATGCGCGGTCATTTTGTCAGACGACGCGTTAGACTAGCCGCGCCGCGATCGATTCGTTTCAACTAGATTTTGCGCAAAAGGAGCGTTGCCATGGCCAAAGGTCAGATGAGAAGCAATCGCGAGAAGAAAAAGCCGAAAGCGGACAAGAAAAAAATCGCCCCGGCGACCTCGCCATTTTCGGCGGGCGGTAACACCCCGACACGCGATCAGGATCGCGCGGCCAAGAAGGCGCGCTGATTCGAGGCTGTTTCAGGGCCGGGGCCGCCAGGCCCCGGGCAGGCCCTGATCGCTTGCCTTGCCTTGCCGCGGACGCGGCTAGGACGCTGCCGATTGCCAGGCCGTTGCCTGTAGAATTTTCCGCTCAAAGCGGCTGTCAGAGCGGATTTGGCCGTAAATCGACGGCAAATTTTACAGACGAATTCCGGGTTCGCCAGCCGGAATTATTTTTATTCATCTTGTAAATGCCCGGCCTTTCGCCCAAATTAGCAGTCTCCCATCAGGAGTGCCAATCACGCGGCGGGTCGCCCAAGCGGCCCGATATGCCGCCGTATTTACAGGATTTGACCCACATGAAGTTTCGTCCATTACACGATCGCGTCGTCATCCGTCGCCTTGAAGGCGAAGAGAAGTCGAAGGGTGGCATCATCATTCCCGATACCGTCAAAGAGAAGCCGCAAGAGGGCGAAGTGATCGCCGTCGGGCCCGGCCGGCGCGACGAAAGCGGCAAGCTCATCCCGCTCGACGTCAAGGCGGGCGACCAGGTTCTGTTCGGCAAATGGTCGGGCACCGATGTCAAGATCGACGGTCAGGACGTTCTGATCATGACCGAGACGGACATCATGGGTGTCGTCGAACGCAAGGCTGCCGCGCGCAAAGCGGCCTAAAGCTTCAACGCATTCGCATCATCGAACTTCGTTCATAAAGGAATTATCGTTCATGGCAGCCAAAGACATTCGCTTTTCCACCGACGCGCGCACGAAAATGCTGCGCGGCGTCGACATTCTCGCCAATGCGGTTCGCGTGACGCTCGGCCCCAAGGGCCGCAATGTCGTGCTCGACAAGTCATATGGCGCGCCGACCATCACCAAGGACGGCGTTACCGTCGCCAAGGCAATCGACCTTGAAGACAAGTTCGAGAACATGGGCGCGCAAATGGTGCGCGAGGTTGCCTCGAAGACCAACGACATCGCCGGCGATGGCACCACCACCGCCACCGTCCTCGCGCAATCGATCATCCGGGAAGGCGCCAAATTGGTTGCCGCCGGCATGAACCCGATGGATCTCCGTCGCGGCATCGACATTGCGGTCGCCGCCGCGGTCAAGGATATCGCCAAGCGCGCCAAGAAGGTTCAATCGTCGGAAGAGATCGCCCAAGTCGGCACGGTCGCCGCCAATGGCGAGCGCGAGATCGGCGACATGATCGCGAAGGCGATGAAGAAGGTCGGCAATGAAGGCGTCATCACGGTTGAAGAAGCCAAGTCGTTCGAATCCGAGCTCGAAGTTGTCGAAGGCATGCAGTTCGACCGCGGTTATCTCTCGCCCTATTTCATCACCAATGTCGACAAGATGCTGACCGAATTGGCGGACCCCTACATTCTGCTGCACGAGAAGAAGCTCGCCAATTTGCAGGCGCTGTTGCCCTTGCTCGAGGCCGTGGTGCAAAGCGGCAAGCCGCTGCTCATCATCTCGGAAGACGTCGAGGGCGAGGCGCTCGCCACGCTCGTCGTCAACAAGCTTCGCGGCGGTCTGAAAGTCGCGGCGGTTAAGGCACCGGGCTTCGGCGATCGCCGTAAGGCGATGCTCGAAGACATCGCGGTGATGGCCGGTGGCGACGTGATTTCCGAAGATCTCGGCATCAAGCTCGAAAACGTTACGCTCGCCATGCTAGGCCGCGCCAAGAAGGTCACGATCTCCAAGGAGACCACGACCATCGTCGGCGGTTCCGGCAAGAAGGTCGAGATCGACGCCCGGGTCAATCAGATCAAGGCGCAGATCGAAGAGACGACGTCGGATTACGACAAAGAGAAGCTGCAAGAGCGGTTGGCCAAACTGGCCGGCGGCGTTGCGGTCATCCGTATCGGTGGCGCGAGCGAAGTCGCGGTCAAGGAGAAGAAGTTCCGTGTCGACGACGCGCTGAACGCGACGCGTGCGGCGGTCGAAGAAGGTATCGTGCCGGGTGGTGGCGTCGCGCTTCTGCGCGCGAAGGCAGCGCTCAGCAAACTCACCGACGACAACGCCGATGTTCGCGCTGGCATCAAGATCGTGCTGCGCGCGCTCGAGGCGCCGCTGCGTCAGATCGCCGAGAATTCCGGCGTCGATGGGTCGATCGTGGTCGGCAAGGTTTTGGAATCGAAAGACCAGGACTTCGGCTTTGACGCTCAGGAAGAGCGTTATGTCAGCATGATCAAGGCTGGCATCATCGATCCGGCCAAGGTGGTTCGCGTTGCCTTGCAAGACGCCGCCTCGGTCGCCGGTCTCATGATCACGACCGAAGCCATGATCGCCGATCAGCCGACCAAGGAAGCGGGTGCCGGCATGTCAGGCGGCGGTGGCATGGGTGGCATGGGCGGCATGGGCGGGGATTACTAGTCCCAGACCAGATCGCTAGTTTTTAATACGGGCCCTCGTGCGGCGATGCTGCACGGGGGCTTTTTTTGTTTTCACATTCAGCGCGCGCGCGCGGCGAGGCGGCGGGCGAACACATCGAGCGCGAGCGCGCCAACGATGATCGAGCCTTTGACGATGTCTTGATAGAACGGGTTGATATTTACCAGCACGAAGCCGTTCGCGATCGTCGCGATGATGCCGATGCCAATCGCGGTGCGCCACATCGAACCGAAGCCGCCACCGAGCGAGGTGCCGCCGACCACCACAATGGTCAGCACGTCGAACACGATGGTTGGGTCGATGCTGGCTTGGGCTGAATTGAGCTGCGAGGCGGTGATCACGCCAGCTAGGCCGACACAGAGGCCCGAGAGCACGTAGGTTGAGCCGATCACGGTGCGCACGCGAATGCCCGAGAGGCGGCTGGCCTCCGGATTGCCGCCCACCGCATAGACCGCTTGGCCATAGACCGTGCGGGCGAGTGCCACGCCGCCGATCACCAAGAAGCCGAGCAGCACAAAGCCCGAGAAGGGGAAGCCGCCCCAACGTCCGGCGCCCAGCGTGGCGAAGGACGGTTCCTCGACGATGAAGGCGGCATTCTCGGTCAATACCAGCGTGACGCCACCCATCACGAACCCGGTGCCGACCGTCGTGATGAAGGGGTTGATGTTGGCGCCCGTGATCAGCGCGCCATTCAGCAAACCAATCGCACCGCCGACCGCAATCGCCGCCAAATAAGCGATCCAGGGGTCGACATGTTGGCCGAGCGCGGCCGCGGTGACCGCGCACAGCGAATAGCCGGTCGCGATCGACAAATCGAAGCCACCAGTCAAGATCACATAGGTCATGCCGACCGCCATGATGCCGGCCGGGGCCCATTGCGAAAGCATGTTGAAGACATTGGCGGCGGACAGGAACGCCGGATTGCCCCATTCCACGATGCCAACCAGAATCACGAAGGCGATAACGATGCCGTAAGTGCGGAAGACATCGCGGCCAAGGCGGCTCAATTGCGGTCCAGCCATATTCATGCCGCCATCCCCTCGACCGCGAAAATCAGCTTCAGCACGCGTGCCAAATTGGCTTCATCGCGCGAAAGAAGCGCGCGTTGACGGCGCTTCGCGATCACCAAGACACGGTCGGCATTGTCGAGCACTTCCTCGATCTCCGACGAGACCATGATGATTGAAAGCCCTTGGCGCGTGAGCCCGCGCATGACCGAAAACATTTCGGCTTTCGCGCCGACATCGATGCCGCGCGTCGGCTCGTCCATCAGAAGCACGCGCGGCGGGCGGTGGAGCCATTTGCCGACCACGAGCTTCTGTTGATTGCCGCCCGATAGGTTCCCGGTCAGCGCGCCCAGGCGTTTCGGGTCGAAGCCAAGCGAGCCGGCGATCGCTTCGGCGTCACGGCGCCTTTTGTCGAAGCGCAAGAAAGGCCCGCGCGCTGTACGCCGTCA
>CAMDNF010000091.1:0-10635 GCA_945902735.1 Rhizobium sp. Q54
CAGAAGGCTATCGTCGTTCATGGCGGGTGTGGCGCTCCGTGGTCGCGTCGGTGATCCTGTGTTAGCATCAGAATCATGCACGCGATCAGCGGCCTACGCCACATCCGCCAACCCAAAATCACCCTCGTCATGAATAAGACGGGCTAGACCTATGGAATAGGGCTGCGAAATATGTGCGCCTAACGCAACGCAACCTCGCCGAACCCGGCGGGCAGCCGATCCATCGGATGCTTCAGTTCCGCCGCTCCATGTAACTAACGGGAATATATATCAAATACCTGGCTACATCCATCGCATCGTCGACAAACTATCGGCTGGAAACGAACAAATCGGCCCGCCCCTTTGGGAGGTGGTGAAGGCTCTAAGCCCCGTCCGCCCTCCGGCTGAGTTGGGCTTCGCGGAAAATATGCACGTTCAGGATCAGCCCGAAACCGACCATGAGGGTGAGCATGGCACTTCCACCATAGGAGATCAGTGGCAAAGGCACGCCCACAACCGGTACCAACCCGGTCACCATCGCGACATTAATGAAGACATAGAAAAAGAACGTGGAAGCGACGCCCATCGCCAGCAAACGGCCAAATTGGTGGCGCGACCGCAGCGCGATGATGAGGCCCGCGCCGATGATCAGGATGTAAAGACCGAGGAGACCGACGCTGCCGACCAGGCCGAATTCCTCGGCCAGCATCGTGAAGATGAAGTCGGTCTGTTTTTCGGGCAGGAAATTGAGATAGCTCTGACTGCCCTGCATGTAGCCCTTCCCCGTCAGGCCGCCGGAGCCGAGAGCGATCTTCGATTGCAGAATGTGATAACCCGTACCCAGCGGATCGCTTTCCGGATCGAGGAACGTGAAAACGCGCTGCCTCTGATAGTCGTGCAAAAATTGCCACGCGATTGGCATGGCGCCGAGCACGAGCGCAAATCCGAGGCCCAACATCCAAAGCGGGATACCGGCGAGAATGAGCATCGTCACGCCCCCGAAAGAGAGAAGCGAGGCGGTACCAAGGTCAGGTTGTTTCAACACGAGCCCGGCGGGTAGCGCGATCATGCCGATCGGCAGAATAAGGCGAACAGGTCGACGAATTTCCTCGATCGGCAGGCCTTGGAAATAACGGGCGAGTGCCAGGACGAGCGCAATCTTCATGAGCTCGGATGGTTGCAACTGGACGAATCCGACATCGATCCAGCGTTGCGCGCCCATCGCTATGTCGCCCATGATCTCGACCGCCAGCAATAGGACAAACGCGATGGCGTAAATGATATAGGCCATGCGCAGCCAGAATTTGATATCGACCAGCGCGACGATGAACATAAGGACGGCGCCAAGGCCAAAGCGTATGAGCTGGCGCGATGCCCAGGGGTCGAACGATCCGCCCGCCGCCGAATACAAGGTCGCGATGCCGACCGCGACCGGCAGGCAGACCAGAAAAATGAAGCCCCAATTGAGATGAAACACGCGCTCGATCAGGCGGTGGTCGACGCGAAGCTGCTCGGTGGCTCGGGCCATCCCCTTACTCCGTGTCGATCACGCGGCCGGGCGCAGGCCGTTTGGCTTCCGAACGCCGCGCCGAATCACGCCGTTGCGCCTCACGCAAAACGTCGCGTGCGATCGGCGCCGCGGTCACCGAACCGCCGCCGCCGTGTTCAACCACGACCGATACCGCATAGCGCGGTGCCGAAATCGGCGCATAGCCGACAAAGAGCGCGTGGTCGCGATCCTTCCACGGCCGGTCTTCGTTCTTGATCACGCCGCGATCGCGTTCCGCCTTCGAGATGCGCTTGACCTGAACGCTACCGGTCTTGCCGGCCATCGCGAATTCAGGTTCTTCGATGCGCGCGCGATAGGCCGTACCCCGGCTGTCATTGGTTACCCGGATCATGCCTTCACGAATCAGCGCCATGTGTTCGGGGCTCAGGCCCAGGGACGGAAATTCGCGCGCCGCCGGCACCGTCGTGCCATCGCGGTGCTGTATTTGGTGCACCAATGTTGGGGTCACGGCATAGCCGCCATTGGCGATCCGCGCCGCCATGACCGCAAGCTGCAAGGGAGTCATCAAAATATAGCCCTGGCCAATACCGACCACCACGGTATCGCCCTTTTGCCAAGCCACCCCATGGGTCGCCATTTTCCACTTCGCGGTCGGCACCAACCCCGGCTTCTCGCCGGGCAGACCTACGTTCGTGATTTCACCCATCCCGAACCGGCGGCACATCGCCGCGATATTGTCGACACCCAGACGCCGAGCGACTTCATAAAAATAGATGTCGCACGACTGCATGATGCCCTCGACCATGGCGACCGAGCCGTGCCCACCCTTCTTCCAGCAATGGAACTGAATGTTGCCCATGCGCATGAAACCCGGGCAGAACACCTGCTCTGTCATCGGCATGACGCCGTTTTCTAGCGCGGCAAGAGCCACGATCATTTTGAAAGTTGATCCCGGCGGATATTGGCCGGAACACGCCTTGTTGATCAGCGGCACACGCGGATTGCGAATGAGCTCATCCCACTCGGCGTTGCTGACGCCGCGGGCGAACACGTTGGAGTCATAAGAAGGCACGGACGCAAGCGCCAAAATTTCGCCGGTCACCACATCGATCACCACACAGCTTGCGCTGTGATCCTCGAGCCGCGCGCAGACATATTCCTGCAGACCCATATCGATGCTTAGAACGTGGTCGTCACCCGGCACGCCGTTGTCGCGCGCCAGTTCGCGGATCACGCGACCATAGGCATTGACCTCAACCTGGCGCAATCCCGCTCGGCCGCGCAACGCAGGCTCGAGCGTTCGCTCGCAACCGTTTTTGCCGATACGAAATCCCGGCAAGGAGAGCACCGGGTCTGAATTCCCCTCGATATCCTTTTCCGATACCGCGCCGACATAACCGACGACATGCGAGGCGAGCGCCCCATAGGCATAATATCGCCGCTGCCCGACATCGACCGAAAGGCCCGGGAGATCGGGCATATTGACTTCGATCCGCGCAACTTCATCCCACGTCAAATTCTCGCGCACCGTGATCGGCATGAACTTCCGGTTTCGCTTGGCTTCATGCCGAACGCGTTCTTCTTCTGCGGGCGACAACGGCATGAAGCTGCGCAAGGCCGTGAGTGTCTCGGTCATGCTGACGGTCTGCTCAGGCACCAACACGAGGCGATAATTCAATTGATTGGCCGCCAGCGGCTGGCCAAAGCGATCAAAGATCCGTCCGCGCTCAGGCGGCAGAAGTTGAAGATTGATCCGGTTTTCATCCGCCAACATGGCGTAACGGTCGGCCTCCGCCACTTGCAATTGGTAGAGGCGCCCGGCTAACGCAGTAAACGCGGCGGCCTGAAGCCCACCGAGGACCAAAGCCCGCCGGGTAAATAACCGGCTCCGACTTGCGGCGTTTCCCTTCATTGCGGTGTCTGCAACGCCTTTTGCTGAATCCAGCCGAAGACGCCTCCGAATACCGGATAGAGCAGCACAGTCACGACGGTTTGCGCGACCACCGGTAAGACAGGAACAAACGCATCACGCACGATCGAGGCGATCGCCCATGAAAGGGCCGCGCTGAGCGGGGCGACGATGGCAAACCCCCACCAAACCACCCTGAACGGCTTGGCGATAAAGAAACGCCGCTGCGAGACCACGAGCCCTTGGATCAGGAGCAGCCCAAGGGCCGCCTGCCCAACCGGCATGCCAAGCAAAAGATCCTGCAGCACACCGATCAGAAACGTGACCCAGAAGGGCAGACGATGCGGCTGATAGATGCTCCAAAAATAGACCGCGATCAGCGGGTACGCCGGCGTGATCATGGCAAGGCCGGGCAAATGCCAGGGAATCAAGCCGACCAGCAGCAAAAGCACTGTCGTAACCACCGGCAGGAGGCCACGGATCTGAAGATCGAGCCGCTGAAAAAACGGCGTCTCCCCTCTCATGGCAAGGCCCCAACGCGCCCGGCGCGGCGTGTCTCCGGCAGTGGCGCGGGCAGCTCGAAGTCGAGCACGCTGACGAACTCGAGCCGATCCCAGGCGGCATAGGGACGCACGGTCACGGCCGCCTCGGTAACTTTGGCAATCGTCCCCACGGGAAGGCCTGGCGGAAACACCCCGCCCTCGCCCGACGTCACGATCCGATCACCCGCCAAAATCTTGGCCTCGGCACTCAGGAATTCCAAAATCGGCGTGTCGGAATTGTCGCCCGCCAAAACCGCGCGAACGCGCTGAGCCCCGATGAAGACCGGCACGCGCGAATTGAGATCGCTGATCAGGAGCACGCGGGCACTGCCGCCACCGACATCGACAATACGACCGATCAAACCATGTCCGCCGATAACCGCCTGGCCTTTCTTGACGCCATCGCGTTCGCCCGCGCCCAGGAGCGCGGTGCGCAGAAACGGGCCGCCCGCTTCACCGGCAATGCGCGCGGTCACAAAGCTCGCACGCGGATCGGGAACAACCTTGAGCGATTGACGCAATTCGTCGTTCTCGCGTTGCAGGCGAAGCGCCAGCGTCTGCCAGCGCATCAGCCGCTCATTGGCGACACGCAGCGAAGCGTTCTCTTCCCTTAAGGCAGCGAGCGATTCGACGTTTTCCACCACATCGACGATCGTGGCACTCGGTCGCGAGAAAAACGCCACCACTGGAGTGACAGCATCCGTTACCCCAGCGCGAAGACGATCGAACGCCCCCGGCTCTGATTGGCTGACGATCATGAGAGCGATTGCGGCGCCGATCAATAACGCGAAGGCAAATCGCTGAAGCAGGGCCCGAGCGGGAAGGATAAAGGAAAACGGGCGTGCGCGGTTAAACCTCACCGTCGTCTCACTGGTCCGCGATTTCGAGGCGTGATCGCCCGATTGCCCTGGCGCCGCGGCCCCGCGTCGGCGCCTGCCCGATCGAGCGGCGCCGTCTCAAACTCGGGTCGCCTCGTCACCGCTCGTTGTTATTCCCTAGCCTAGACCGGCGCCCGCAAGCGCCGGCCGTGATCTCCCGCAATCAATAAGCCTCGTGCAACACATGACGTAGTGTGCGCATTTCTTCCAGGCAACGCCCGGTGCCGAGCGCCACGCACTTTAGCGGCTCGTCGGCGATCGAAACCGGCAGGCCGGTCGCATGGCGCAACACATAGTCGAGATTGCCAAGCAGTGCGCCGCCACCGGTCAACACAATGCCCTTATCCACGATGTCGGCCGCGAGTTCCGGCTTGGTATTCTCGAGCGCGACCTTGACCGCGTCGATAATCGCCCCAACCGGCTCCGCCAACGCTTCTGAAATCTGGCGTTGCGTGACCACGATTTCCTTCGGCACGCCGTTCATCAAATCGCGGCCCTTGATATCGAGCGACTGGCCTTTGCCGTCTTCCGGCGGACAAGCGGTCCCGATCGTCTGTTTGATACGCTCGGCGCTCGATTCGCCCAAGAGCAAATTATGATTGCGCCGCACATAGGCGATGATGCTCTCATCCATTTTATCGCCGCCAACGCGCACCGACCGCGAATAGACGATGCCGCCAAGCGAAAGCACGGCAACTTCGGTCGTGCCACCGCCAATATCGACCACCATGGAGCCGGTCGGCTCGGTGACCGGCAAATTGGCGCCGATCGCGGCCGCCATGGGCTCCTCGATCAAATAGACCCGGCGGGCACCGGCACTCTCGGCCGATTCCTGAATCGCCCGGCGCTCGACCGCGGTCGAGCCCGAGGGCACGCAAATGATCACCTGCGGGCTCGCGAAGCTCCGCCGGTTATGCACTTTGCGAATGAAATGCTTGATCATCTCCTCGGCAACTTCGAAGTCGGCGATCACGCCATCGCGCAACGGGCGAATCGCTTCGATGTTACCGGGCGTACGACCCAGCATGAGTTTGGCCTCTTCGCCTACCGCGACGACCTGCTTCTTGCCCTTGAGCGTCGCGATCGCGACGACCGAAGGCTCGTTCAGCACAATGCCCTGCCCCTTCACGTAGACGAGCGTATTGGCTGTGCCAAGGTCGATCGCCATGTCGGCGGAGAGGAACCCCGTCAGTTTGGAAAACATTGGCTATGGCATCCCCTCGCCAGGAGAACAGAGCGTCGGCGCAGTTCCTGGCTTTGACTGCGCCACCCTTGAATTGGCCTTGAAGATCACGTTGCGCCTAGGCCGATAGCGCAGCGGGAGCGGTTTTTTGTCTCTTCGTCAAAAGCTTGTTGAGCCCGTGAACATAGGCACGCGCCGATGCCACGAGCGTGTCGATATCGCTGCCTTGGCCGTTGACCGTGCGCCCGTTCTCTTCGAGTCTCACCGTCACTTCGGCCTGAGCATCGGTGCCCTGCGTTACCGCGTGCACCTGATAGAGCTGCAATTTTGCCTCATGCGGAAAGAGCGCCTTGATGGCGTTGAACGTGGCGTCCACCGGGCCATTGCCGGTCGCGGTCGTTTCCACCGTCTTGCCGTCGATCTCGAGCGTCAATTCAGCCCGCTGCGGCCCTTTCGAGCCGCATTGAATTCCAAGCGAGACGACGCGAATCCGTTCGCTGGTTTCCGCCACCGTCTCATCCAGAAGCGCGACGATATCTTCGTCGAACACTTCCTTCTTTTTGTCGGCCAAATCCTTGAATCGGGCGAAAACCTGCTGAATCGTGTTGTCGCCCACTTCGCCATAGCCCAATTCCTTGAGCTTTTCGCGAAAGGCATGGCGGCCCGAATGCTTGCCCATAACCAACTTTGAGCGGCCGAGACCGACCGATTCAGGGGTCATGATCTCATAGGTCTGCGCGTTCTTGAGCATGCCGTCTTGATGGATGCCCGATTCATGCGCGAAGGCATTGGCGCCGACGATCGCCTTGTTGGGCTGAACCGAAAACCCGGTGATCGAGGAGACCAGCCGCGAGGCCCGCGTGATCGATTCGGTCTTGATGCCGGTCGTGAACGGCAACAGGTCCTGCCTCGTCTTCAACGCCATGACGATTTCTTCGAGCGCCGCATTGCCGGCGCGCTCGCCAAGACCATTGATCGTGCATTCAACCTGGCCAGCACCCTTCTGCACCGCAGCCAATGAATTCGCCACCGCGAGGCCAAGATCATTGTGGCAATGCACCGAGATCGTCGCCTTGTCGATATTCGGCACGCGGTTGAACAACATCTCGATCAACGCCGCGAACTCGGTCGGGATGGCATAGCCGACCGTGTCGGGAATATTGATCGTGCGCGCCCCCGCCGCGATTGCCGCTTCAACGCAACGGCACAGAAAATCATGGTCGGTGCGTGAGCCGTCTTCCGGGCTCCACTCGACGTCATCGGTGAATTTGCGCGCATACGACACGCTATCAATCACCGCGCGATAAACCTGCTCCGGCTCCATCTGAAGTTTGAACTTCATATGCAACGCGCTGGTCGAAATGAACGTGTGGATACGCTTGGATGCCGCCGGCTCCAGCGCTTCGGCCGCGCGATCGATATCGCGCCGTCCCGAGCGGGCGAGGCCGCACACGGTTGAATTCTTGATTTTGCTCGCGACAAGGCGCACCGCTTCGAAATCGCCATTCGAGGCGATTGGAAAGCCGGCTTCGATCACGTCGACGCCCATTTTCTCGAGAACCTCAGCGATTTTGAGTTTCTCTTCGAGATTCATGGAAGCGCCGGGGGACTGCTCTCCGTCCCTCAACGTGGTATCGAAAATCTTGATGCGACGAGGTTGTTGCGCGTTCATATCCTGATCCTCAGACTAGGCGGTTGACGAAAGTGACTCCTCGAAGCTCCCCCAGACGAACGGCGCATCACGCACCGTCGCGCCTAGGGGCGGCTAAGCAGAAGCCGGCCGAGACCACCATCCATCGCAACGCACACAAACGCGACCGGCCGAATTTCTTTCGGCTGGTTTGCTGTGCAGTTGCGGCGTTCGGTCGTCATCGTCGTCAAACGTTGCGTCCCAAGGATTTGAGTTCGCAGGGAGTTTGCCCTATGGCGGGTTAACCCAAGGTTAACCACGTAAAGAACTCCCTTCGGCGACCCCGGATGGTTAATGTCTACTTTGACTCTGGCCGAGTCCGCAATAGCGATGAGGCGGGCGTTGCCGCAATTCACGACAATTCTACGTGACGGCTATTCAGATAGCTCGATCGCGGGTCCAACCAACCCCTCCGTCCTTGCGCGAGGCCGGAGGGGGATATTCGGTATCTTCTTTAGTTCTTGCTCTTATCGACCAGCCGGTTCTTGGCGATCCACGGCATCATGGCGCGCAATTTCTCGCCAACTTCCTCGAGCGGGTGGTCGGCGCCGCGCCGGCGCATCGCCTTGAAGGAGGGCTGACCGGCGGCGTTTTCAAGCATCCATTCGGACGCAAACTTGCCGGACTGAATCTCCGCCAAAATCTCTTTCATGCGCTTGCGCGTGCCTTCATCGACAATGCGCGGCCCGCGCGTGTAATCGCCATATTCGGCGGTATTCGAGATCGAATAGCGCATATTGGCGATGCCGCCTTCATAGACCAGATCGACGATCAGCTTGACCTCGTGCAGGCACTCGAAATAGGCCATCTCCGGCGCATAGCCGGCCTCGACCAGGGTATCGAACGCGTTTGTGATCAACGACGTAAGGCCGCCGCACAGCACGACCTGCTCGCCGAACAAATCGGTCTCGACCTCTTCGCGGAACGAGGTCTCGATCACGCCCGAACGCCCGCCACCGATCGCCGAGGCATAGGAGAGGCCGATTTCCTGCGCATTGCCCGAGGCGTTTTGCGCCACCGCGATCAGGCAGGGCACCCCGCCGCCGCGCTGATATTCCGAGCGCACCGTATGGCCCGGGCCCTTGGGCGCGACCATGAAGACGTCAAGATCGGGCCGGGGCTCGATCAGCTTGAAATGGATGTTGAGGCCATGGGCAAAGGCGATCGCCGCGCCCTGCTTCAGGTTTTTCGCCAGGGACTCGGTATAGAGCGCGCGTTGCAGCTCATCGGGCGTCAGGATCATCACCACATCGGCCCACCGCGCCGCGTCCGCCGGATCGAGCACCTTGAACTGCGCGCTCTCGGCTTTTTTGGCGCTTGGCGAGCCAGGGCGAAGGCCGATCACGACCTCCTTCACGCCCGAATCGCGCATATTGTTGGCGTGCGCAAAGCCCTGGCTGCCATAGCCGATGACCGCGACCTTCTTCGACTTGATCAAATTGAGATCGGCATCCCGATCGTAATAGACGCGCATCGCTCTTCTCCCATTGTTCCGTGCCGCACCGAGCCGTGCCGCGCGATTAGATCCCGTCCGTGCCGCGCGACATGGCAACAACGCCCGCGCGCGAAATTTCGATCAGTCCCAAAGGCTCCATCAGGCGGATAAAGGCATCGACCTTCTCGGGCCGCCCGGTCATTTCGAACACAAAGGACGTGTTCGTTGAATCGACCACATGGGCGCGAAAAATATCGGCGATGCGCAAGGATTCG
Source organism: Rhizobium sp. Q54 (assembly GCA_945902735.1). Taxonomy (GTDB): domain Bacteria; phylum Pseudomonadota; class Alphaproteobacteria; order UBA828; family UBA828; genus SHWC01. The sequence continues at coordinate 9,402 of CAMDNF010000091.1, forward strand.
ACGCGCTTCTCGCCAGCACCGACCACCTTGATCAGCGCGATCTCGCGCTCCAGATGCGCGCCCTCGACCGTCAGATCACGAACTTTATGTATCGGAACAAGGCGATCGAGCTGATTTTTGATCTGCTCGATAATCATGCGCGAGCCCGTGGTGACCAAGTTGATGCGCGAGAGCCGGCGCACCGGGTCGACCTCGGCCACCGTCAGGCTCTCGATATTATAGCCGCGGCCCGAGAACAACCCGATGACGCGCGCCAACACGCCCGGCTCGTTCTCGACCAGGACGGAAAACGTATGGCGCTCGACCGCGGTGTCCGGCGCGCTTGAATAAAGGGCGCTGGTCATGGCGCGGACCTTGGCGGCGTCCTCATACCAGCACCATGCCTTTGTCGGTCGTTTCCTTGAGCTCGCCATGATCGGGCCCGAGCTTCATCTCGTAATGCGCGGCGCCGCCTGGGATCATCGGATAAACATTCTCCGCTTGATCGACCAGAATATCGGCCAACACCGGGCCTGGCGTTTCGATCATGGTGCGGATCGCCTGATCGACCTCCTCGGGCTTGGTCGCCCGCACGCCATGCGCGCCGAACGATTCCGCCAGCTTCACGAAATCTGGCAAGGAATCCATGTAACTCTCTGAATAACGGCCGCCATGAAAGAATTCCTGCCACTGCCGCACCATGCCCATATAGCGGTTGTTCAGGATGAACGCCTTCACCGGCAGGCGGTACTGCATCATGGTCGAGAGCTCTTGCATGTTCATCATGAAGGAGGCCTCGCCCGCCACATCGATGACCAGCGCCTCGGGGTGGGCGACCTGCACGCCCATCGCCGCCGGGAAGCCATAGCCCATCGTGCCAAGACCACCCGACGTCATCCAGCGTTTGGGTTCCTCGAATTTGAGGAACTGCGCCGCCCACATCTGATGTTGGCCGACCTCGGTGGTGAAATAGACGTCCTTACCCTTGGTCAGCTCATAGAGCCGCTGCAACGCATATTGCGGTTTGATCACATCGGCGTTCTGCCGATAGCGCAGGCAATCCTTGGCGCGCCAAGTGCTGATCGTCTCCCACCAGGCCTTCAACGCCGTGGCATCGGGCTTGCACCGACGCGCCTTCCATTGCTCGACCAGCGCATCGAGCGCGCGACCGCAATCGGCCACGATGCCGAGCTCAACGCGCACGTTCTTATTGATCGATGAGGGATCAATATCGATATGAATCTTCTTGGAACCC
>CAMDNF010000092.1:0-10531 GCA_945902735.1 Rhizobium sp. Q54
TGCCGCGCGTGGCGCCGGCGGAGCTGGCCAAAAGCGATTGGTTCGTAGGGCACCAGCAAATTCTGTGTGACCGTCAAATCGGCGATTAAAGTCAGTTCTTGGAAGGCGGTTTGAATGCCAGAGCGGTAGGCCGCCTTGGGCCGACCGAACGGCACGGCATCGCCAAACACGCGCACCACCCCCTGATCCGGCCGAACCAGACCACTCAGCACTTTGACGAGCGTCGATTTGCCGGCGCCGTTCTCTCCGATCAGCGCGCGCACTTCGGTTCGGCCGATCGAAAGGCTGACATCGTCGAGCGCGATTGTCGCCTCGAAGCGCTTCGAAAGCCCTTGGACATCGATGGCAGGCGCGTTGGCATCCATGGCGGAGGGTTCCTGACGCCGGAAAAGAAAGGGGCCGCGATGCGGTCGCGGCCCCTTGGTCTCTCAGTGCATGCTGCTTATGCGAGGCCTGGGCTCAATAATCGGGCTCGCCGAGGAACACCGCATTGAAACCGAGCTCCGGCGTTCTCGGTGACCAGAAGTCGATCGCGTAGTCGGGCGGAATGATGCCAGGCGCGATCGTGTTGCAGCCCGCCGCGAAGTCTGCCGCGGTGCCACTGTCGCAGATCTTCACATTGTTCTTGGTCACTTCGACCACGGCGTCGTTATAGAAGATTGGGTTGCTCGCGGGCTTCTTGCCGTCGAGCACGTCAACCGCGACCTTGAGCAGATACGGCACCGCCCAGAGGCCCGAGCCGACCGAGAGGCCGTTGCGCCCGAGCGCGCCTTCGACCTTCGAATCGGGTGGCAACATTTGGAGCCGCCCGCCATTCGATGATTCGCCAGCGCACGGGATGATCGGGTTCTTCGGATAATAGCCGTCCTCGACCTGCATCAAAGAGAGCGTGTAGCAGCCCGTGCCGGCGACGATGCCCTGAATGTCTTCCCACTTATGGGTAGCAAGGAACTCCTTCATCTTGACGCGTGCGACCGACTGGTCCCACATGCCGACCAACTCGCCGATCACCTTGACGTCGGGGTGTTTCGCGACCGCTTCCTTGAAGCCCTGCTGATGGTCTTCGCTGTAGGAGACACCAGGCACGCCCGTCACGGTGACGATATTGCCCTTGCCGCCCATCTGCTTGATCACCCAGTCGGTCTTGAGCGCGCCGAACTTTACACCGTCGATCTTGACGATATAGGCGCACGGCTCGGTCACACCGTTGATGACGACCACGACGACGCCCTTCTCGCAGGCGTTCTTGATCACGCCGTTCAACGCCGTCGGCGAGATCGGGAAGGCGAGGATGGCGTCCGCGCCGGCCTGGATCATCGCGTTCATCTGCTGGATCTGCTTCTGCGCGTTGGCGCCGGCGGCCTGGGTGCGCATTTCGACGCGATCTTTGTAGGCGGCGGTCTTCGACATCGCGGTGACGGCGTTCTTGGCCTCGGTCTGCCAGGCATTCCCGACATAGCTCATGCTGTAATAGATGAGGTACTTGCCGTCTTTGGTTTTGGCCGACGCGTCGTCGGCACCGAAGCCGAGCGTCGCTGCGGCGGTCAGGCCGACGCCGAGCGCCAAGCCTTTGAGCCAACCCAGTTTCCGTGCGCGCATTGTGTTTAATCCCCCTTGGTCCAATTGCCCCGGCACGTGGCCGCGTCTCATTGCGATCACCGCCCGCTTAGAGAAGAAATATTCATCTTCGGAAACCGCATGAGTCAATGTAAAATAGAGCAGGGCCTGATTTTGATGCGGCGGATTGATTGTTGGCTCGATTTGGCCGGCCCCATCCTCCTGCCTCCGCCGAAGCGAAGCCGCTTTCCTGCCCGCCGAAGCCGGGCGGGCGAAGGCGGGGGCTTCGCGCAGGCAGGTCGACAAGCTGGATGAGGCCTAAACCAGAATCCTCATGCTGAGCCTACTCATCCCGAGCTTGTCGAGGGACGAAACATGAGTTCGACATGAGGTCAAACTAACCCACTACCCTCCGATTGGCCATTATCTCCCGCCATGCTAGTGTGGCGGGTGATGGGGAGTGCCATCCGGGAATCCCTATGGCGTGGAGGATTGGAATATGGCGGCCAGTTCAGTCGAGACCATTTTGCTCCCAGAAATCGGCGAAAATCCCAACAACGCCGTGCTTCCCTTGCTCCTCTATCGGGCGGCCGTGCCCATCGATGCGCGCGACCCTGAAGGCTCGGTCGAGAAAACCTTTTGGGCCAATAATTGGGCCGATGGGTTTCGCGGCGATACCTTTCCCTTCCACCATTATCATTCATTCGCCCATGAGGTGGTTGGGTGCGCGCGCGGCCAGGCGACGCTTCAATTCGGCGGCCCAACCGGCCCCGTGGTCGAGGTCGAGGCCGGCGATGCCGTGCTGATTCCGGCGGGCGTCGTTCATTGCCGGCTCGATGATCGGCCGGGCTATATTTCGGTCGGCGCCTATCCGCCGGGACAGAAGGCCGATATCTGCGTCCTCCTAGAGAGCGAAGCGGACATAGCGCGCGCCCGCCCGGATGCCGAAGGGCTGGAACTCAAGGTGGTCGGCAAGGCCGAGCTGCCGGCGATCAAGGCCATGATCGCGCGCACTGTCTTGCCCACGACCGATCCGATCGGCGGCAAAAAGGGCGCGGTACAGGCCCATTGGCTCAAAGCCTGAGCCTCAAGCGCGCACCTAAAATTTTCGCTCGGACGCGAACGCCTTCAGCACGTTCTCGGTGATGCGCGAGACGTTATTGCGATAGCGGTTGTGCGAGAGCGAGCCGCACCACGCGATTGAGCCGACGGAAAACACCGCGCCGCCATTCGGCGTTTCGTAAAACACGAGATCGGCATGGTTGCGTGGATTGTCGCGGCCGCTGAGTGTGGGCAAGGTGACCACGAGCTCTTCGAGCACGAGCAAATAGTTTTCCGTGTGATTCTCCGAGGTCGCGAGCACCAACGCGTGGGGCGGCGTGCCGAGTGCCACATCGGCGCAATCGATTTCGATCCCGGCCGCGCCGCCGCCCTGGCAGCCAAAATTGCCGATCAGCTCGTCCTTGACGCCCTCGAAAATAAACCGCGCACGCGCGCTGCGGCTCGCTTTGGTGCGGCGGTAATAGGACGACAGGTCGAAGCCTTGCGAGACGAAGCCGACGCCCGTAATCGATTGCGGCGCTAGGCCATATTGGCGAAACAGGCCGCCCTCAAGGCCATCGAAGTTTTGCCAATGCTCGCCGGGTTTGGCGTCCCAGGCCCGAATGGCGGGGCCGGGCCGCCGCACCTCGATCACGCCGGGGAGCGTGGGGTGATAGGCGATGCGCCAATAAAAGCCATTGCCGCCGAGATACATCAGGCGTCCGCCCTGATCGGTGTAGTCCTTCACCGCCTGCCACATCGGAATCGAATAATATTCCGGGTGCGTACCGGTAAGGACCGCGCGATAGGGCTTCAAGAGCGCCAGGCCCTCGGCGTGCAGATCATCGTCGGTGATCACGTCATAACGAAAATTCCTGGCCTCGAGCCAATCGGTCACATGCAGATCGGCATTGAAGGCCCAGAGCGATGAGCCCATCGCGCCATTATAAAGCGTGACCTTGGGGCGAAAATTCAACACCGGCCGGCGCATCGACGAATAGCAAATGCCGCTGCCATCGCTGTGCGTGTCGTAGAGCGACGCGCCATATTCGCGGTGCTCGTTAAGAAATATATCCTGCGGCGTCCACGACGTCAGCCGGCCCATCATCAACTCGGCCCATTGCGCGTCGGTCGTCATGCGTTGATTGGCATAGGCGGCGTAAGAGGCGGTCGGCGCCAGAAACGCGATTTTCGCCGTGGCCGTGCCCTTGGGTGGGCGAACGTAAAACGGCACATAATCTTCATGCGCGCCCGCGCGTAAGCGCGCCGCATAGATGCCGCTCTTGAGCCCCGTCGGAATCGTCAGGGTGAAATCGCAGTCCCAGCCGGCGTCATAGAGATCGTCATCGTGAAAATGAATGGCGCCATAATGTTCGGGATGCTTGGCTGGCGTGACACCTTGTCCGCCCGGCCAGGCATGACCCGTCATGGCGCGTGCCGGAAGGTTGATCAGCGCGCCATTGAGGCCATGACGCCCGCAATCGACGATCTGCGTGCTTGCCATATCGCGGCTGAAATCCCATGCCGCCACGATGCTGGGCATCAGGCCACCGCTCCGCGTGCGCGCGGCCGCGGCCTGTAGCGCGGCGGGCGTGAGCACTTTATCGGCGATAACCGGCGCTTCGAGCTTGCCATTATAATGCCGGGTGGTCCGGCTCTTGGTGCCTGTGGTGCTGAGCCCGGCCGCGATGGTGAGGGGCACAGACGGCAGCGCGACCGAGCCCCGTTTGATTTTTGTCGTGGCATGACCGCTATCACTCAACGTCGGCAAGGCCTCAAGCGGTTCCTGATAAACCGATATCGCGCCGCTCTCGCCATCGATCCCACCGCCGACGCGATACCAGCGTCGCGCCAAGAGGCGCGCGCCGGTTGAAATCGTTTTGCCGCGTGCGCCGTCGCCAAAGCGCAGCGCGACCGCGCCGCTCTCATCGATGATCAGTTCAAAGCCGCGACGGTTTTGCCATTTGGCGATCAGCACCTGCTCGCCCTTGTCGGGCGTGGTCGGCCAGATCAGCGCCTGCACCGATAGAGTTTTCAGGTCGTCGAGCGCGGCATGGGGTGGCACGCAGCCATAGGAGCCGACCGCGATGATTTGTTTCCGCCCCTTATAGGTTTTGTTCGCAGGCGTCTTGATGACGCGCTCTTTATAGCCGGGCCCCTTGGGGTTCAGATCGCCGCAGATCAGCCGCACGATATCGGCGCGGTAGCGCGCGACGCCCTCGCAGCTCACAAAGAAATCAATGGTCTCGCCCGGCGCGACGCTCAAGCGATCGGCATAAGCGGTGATTTTCATGGCAGTTTCTCCGGCAGGCTTTGGCCGGTGTAGTGCTTCCAGCGCAGGCGAAACACCGCGCGCTCGGCCTCTTCGAGTGAGCGAAACACCTGGCTTTTGTGCAATTTTAGCGGCTTGCCGGGCCGCCCATCCATTTGCGCCAGCACCCATGTGCGGTGCGGCTCAATCGCGACCAGCACATGCTTGCCGGCCGGCGGCGCGCCTCGAAAGAGCCAGAGGATTTGCTGCAACTCGGCGCTATGCGCGCCAATCGGCTTGGTCATGAACTCGGCGGCTAAATCAAGCCGCTTCGGATCGACGCGAATCATGCGCGGCCTCCCGGCGCCCATCATGGCGCATCATTCTGCTCATGCTTCGACAGGCTCAGCATGAGGGCTGTAGTTTTGGGCCTCATCCTGAGCTTATCGAAGGATGAGGCTCGCTCGCTCGCCCCGTCCGCATAGCGGCGTTGCCCGCCGCGTGTTTTATTGATCAAGTAGCGTCCATTAGAACGAGCGCGCGCGTGCCGGTCAATCGGCCTCAACGCGCCTAGGCAGGGAGGCGGCTCATGGCGGTCGAACTTGGCGAGAATTCAGGCGTGATCTATGAAGAAGACGTTCCCGTGCTTATGCGCGATGGGGTCACGCTGCGCTGCAATGTGTTTCGCCCGGCCGATGGCCGGCCGGCGCCCGCGTTGATCCAGCGCCAGCCCTATAACAAGAACGCCGCGCAATGTTATGTCTATGCGCACCCTGCCTGGTATGCGCGCCATGGCTATGTGACGATCGTTCAGGATTCACGCGGCCGCTATGCCTCGGACGGCCAATTCTATCCGCTGCGTCATGACGCGGCCGATGGCTATGACACGATCGAGTGGGCCGCCACGCAACCCTGGTGCAATGGCAAGATCGCGAGCTTCGGCTTCTCGATCCCGGGTATCAATCAGCTTTTGGCGGCGAGCGAAAAGCCGCCGCATCTCGTCACCGCCATGCCTGGTTTTTATCCGCAAGGCATGTATGAGGGCTTCACCCATGTTGGTGGCACGTTTGGGCTTGCCGCCGTGATGGACTGGGCCATGCTGCTCTCGACCGAAGAGGCGCGCCGCGTCGGCGATCCTTCGCTCCTGGCGAAAATCCGGGCGGCGGCGGCCTGTGTCGGGCGCTGGAATCCGACACTCTCTTTACGCGAAATTCCGTTTCTGCTCGATCCGCCGTTAATGCCGTTCTTGGCGGATTATTTCAATCACCCGCTGCACGATGCCTATTGGCAGGATGTGGCGTTGCCGCCGCGCGCTGACCGAATCGACATTCCGTGCCTCCATATTTCTGGCTGGTATGACAGCTTCATCACCCAAACAATCGAGGCCTATGAACGCTTCGCCGCGCTCGGCCGCGCCGATCATCGCCTGTTCGTCGGGCCCTGGTATCACATTCCCTGGACCCAACAAGTCGGCTGTATCGACTATGGCGACGACGCCAAAAATATGGTCGATGAGCTGCAACTCGATTGGCTGGATGCCCAGATGAAAGGCAAGCGCGAGGCGCTCGAGCGCATCCCGAAGGTGCGGGTCTTCATCACCGGCGCCAATCGCTGGCGCGATTCCGATCGCTGGCCGCTGCCGGGCACGCAACAAGCGAGCCTTTATCTGCATAGCCAAGGGCGCGCCAATTCGCTCTCCGGCAATGGCACGCTGTCATGGCAGGCGCCGGGGCAGGAGCCGCCGGATTTCTATGTCTATGGGCCTGAGGGGCCGGTGCAGAGCGCGGGCGGTCATTCCTGCTGCATGCCGATGAACACGCCGATGGGCCCGGCCGATCAGGCCGGTGTCGAGCTGCGTAATGACGTGCTCGTCTATACCTCGGCGCCGCTCGATCAACCCTTGCTGCTCGCCGGCAAGGTGAACGCGGTCCTTCATGCGTCCACCACCGCGCGCGATACCGATTGGGTGGTCAAGCTTTGCGATGTGTCGCCGGAAGGCCGGTCGATCAATCTGCAAGAGGGTGTCGTGCGCGCGCGTTATCGCGATGGCGCGACGGCCGATCGGCCGATTGAGCCGAACCGCGTCTATGAATATCGCATTTCGGTTGGTGTGGTGTGCCACCAGTTCAAGGCCGGGCACCGCTTGCGCGTGCAAGTCGCCAGTAGCAATTTCCCGGCCTGGGACCGCAACCCCAATACGGGCGATCCGCTCGGCGGCGAAGCGCCATTTGGCTGGGTGGTGGCCAACCAAACGATCTTCCACGATGCGACGCGGCCCTCGCGCCTCGATCTACCGGTGGTGAAGGGCTGAGCGCAAAACAAAAGCCCCGGCGCTCGCGCACCGGGGCTTCTTAACCTCGTCGATCAGCGCCCGGTCGGGCCGAGCACGCTCTCAACCGCTTTGGCGAAGCGATCGACCGTCTCGTCCGCATCCGCGCGGGTGAAGGTCAAAGGCGGCGAGAACGCGCAGGCATCGAGGAACGGCACCGCGCGCACCATCACGCCATGCTCGAGCGCCGCGGCGGCCACCTTGCGGTGCACGCGCGGGTTCATGTCGAACGGCTTCTTGGTGCCGCGATCCTCGACGAACTCGAGCGCGTACATCAGGCCTTCGCCGCGAATGTCGCCGATATGCGGATGCTTGCCGAGCCGATCGATGAGCGCCTTCTTGAAATAGGGGCCAACCCGCGCGGCATTGCCGACCAGATCTTCTTCTTCGAAGATTTCAAGATTGGCGAGACCAACCGCGCCGCCGACCGGGTGACCGGAATAGGTGAAGCCGTGGGCGAACGCGCCGACTTCGGGCGAGGCCGCGGCCAACACGTTCCACACCCGCTCGCCGACGGTCACGGCCGAGACCGGGAAATAGGCGCTGGTGATGCCCTTGGCGAATGACATCAGATCCGGCTTCAACTTGTAGAAGCCGGTGCCGAACCATGAGCCAAGCCGGCCAAAGCCGGTGATCACCTCATCGACGATGAACAACATGTCGTGCTTATCGAGGACCTTTTGAATGTGCTCGAAATAACCCTTGGGCGGCACGATCACGCCGCCCGTGCCCATGACGGGCTCAGCGATGAACGCCGCGCAGGTCTCGGGCCCCTCGCGCTGGATCAGCGCTTCGAGCTCATTCGCCATGCGCTCGGCAAAGGCTTCCTCGGTCTCGCCCGGCCTGCCCTCGCGATAATAATGCGGGCAGGTGGTGTGCAGCACGCCGTCCAGCGGCAGATCGAACGCCTTGTGGTACATCGGAATGCCCGTCAGGCTGCCGGCCGCGGCGCTCACGCCGTGATAGCCGCCAATCCGCGAGATGATCTTTTTCTTCTGCGGCTTGCCGCGCAGATTGTTGTAATAGCGCACAAGCTTGAATTGCGTGTCATTGGCGTCCGAGCCCGAGCAGCCGAAGAACACCTTGCTCATCTGCGTGGCGCCGGCCTCTTCGTGCAACAGGCGCAGCAGCTTTTCGGCGAGCTTGATTTGCGGCGGGTTGGAGTTCGAACCGAAGGTGTGGTGGAAGCCGAGCTTCTCCATTTCATCGAAGGCGGCTTGCGCAAGCTTCTTGCGGCCATAGCCGACATTGACGCACCAGAGCCCGGCCGCGCCGTCGATATAGCGCCGCCCCTTGGTATCGCTGACACGCACGCCCGAGCCTTCATTAACGATCAAGGGCCCCTTCGCCAGATGATCCGCGATCGAAGTGACTGGATGGAGGATGCACTCCTTGTCGAGTTCCTCTAACGAAAGATTGCGCGTTTGGTCGAGTGTCATACAAAGTTCTCCCCTAAGGCCGCTTATGCCACGATGTTCTTTACGCCGCGACGGCCCTGCCGCCGCACGGAACCCAATTAGCCGCTAAGTTTTACGGCATAGGCTGGCGTCCGACAACCACCGAGCGCACGGCGCACCAGAGATTTCGAGCCTGGCGCGGCGAATTTAACCTTGTTTGTGGCTCAGGCGTGGTCCGATCCGCCCTCTTCCTCGGGTGTCGGCCGCAAAATTTCGTAGAGCTCAGCGACGATCCGGGAGGGCGTGTGACCGACCCTGGCAACCATTTCATCGGCGCCATCGGCCAGGGCCGCCGCTTCCTCAAGTTCCTCAATTGTGGCGCCAATTTTCAACAGGGCCGCCATTCGGGCATCGCTCAGCTCGCCAACAATGGCACGCGCCTCGGCTTGGGTAAGTTCACGCGGCTCCTCGTTCATGGTTCCTCCTTGCGGCCTTGCGGCCAGCCTCTTGGCAATAGATGGAAGGCTCACCAGATCAATAAAGAGAGGCTATGATCTGGGTCAAAGCGGCACCGCCGGGATGTCTGATCCACTGACGATGCCAAAGGCTCACCCGCGTGAGGCAAGCCTGCCTATTCGACGCTCACTGAGATCGATATCAAAGATGTGAGGGGATGAAGATGCAAACGCCATTAGAAATCGTCTTTCAAGGCATGAGTTCTTCCTTGGCCATCGAAGAACGCATTCGAAATGAGGCGAAGAAACTTGAACGCTATTATTCTCGCATCACCGCATGTCGCGTCGTGATTGAGGCGCCCCACAAGCGGCACGAGAAAGGCAATTTATTCAATGTTCGCGTCGAACTTTCGGTGCCGGGTCGGGCACCCATCGTGGTGAGCCGTAACCCGGCCGAAAATCATGCGCATGAAGAACCCTATGTGGCGCTGCGTGACGCGTTTGATGCGGCGCGCCGACAACTGCGGAACGCCAATCGCAATCAACGTGGCGACGTCAAGTTTCATGAGGAGCCCACGCCGGCTTAAACGATCGATCTTGCCTGTCATCCCCGGAGCGGTGGCCCCCGCGATAGCGGTGCCTCAAACTGTACCACTACCCGGCTGAGCTACGTCTTGCTCCCAGCGTAGGGCCGGGCATAGGCTACAGGCCTGTCAAATCGAGCCGCGGGCCAGAGCGCGCGGCGGGGGGAGCCCGCAATGGCCGACGACGCCGAGCTTTTGGCCGGCATCCCATTATTCCAAAACCTCGACGCGGTTGAGCGCTCAACGCTCGCCGACGCGATGACGCGCGTCACCTATCGAAAAGGTGAATCATTGTTTCGTACCGGTGATCCGGGGGACGCGCTTTATGTCGTGCGGTCTGGCCACATCGAACTCGCGATGCGTGATCAGGTCGGTGAGGCGATCCTGCTTGCCCAATGCGGCCCGGGCGATCTTTTTGGCGAGCTTGCGATATTCGATGGCGGCGCGCGCACGGCAAATGCCGAAGCGACCGAGACGTCAGAGCTCCTTTTACTGGACCGCAACAGATTCTTGGATTTCTTACGCGCTCATCCAGACGCCGCCTTAGACCAATTGGCGTTGATCGCGGGTCGGCTGCGCCATGCCGATCAATTGTTACGCGGCCGCGTGGCGCGGAATGTGAACGTCGAGATCGAGCAAACACGAAAGATGCTCGACCGCGTGGCGGAGGCGATCGCGAATTTTGCCGGCAGCGTGCCTTTCGTATTGATTCATGCCGCGTTCTTTGCGGTCTGGATCGTCCTCAATCTCGACATCATTCCCGGCCTGATGTCATTTGATGCGTTTCCCTTCGGCTTGTTGACGATGGCTGTTTCGCTCGAAGCCATCTTCCTTTCGGTCTTCGTGCTGCTATCCCAGAATTTGCAATCCGCCAAGGAGCGGGTGCGGGCCGACATCGAGTATGAAATCAATCTCAA
>CAMDNF010000093.1:0-10396 GCA_945902735.1 Rhizobium sp. Q54
GCGCGCCGACCGAACAATATTCCTGGTACATGAAATCGAGCCTGGTGCGGCTCCTGAACCGCGACGTTAATGCGAACTGGCTCGTGCTTCGCATCGATCCCGCCGGCCCGATCCGCGACTATGGCCCGGGCGCCTGCCTCGTGCCGCCGGTGAAGCTGAAAGAGCTAGGCGCACCCGAAATCGACTGAATTTCGTTGCTAAGACGGTTGCATTTGGGGCAAATTTGTCTTAGGTTACATGTAACCTATAGGCGCGACATGACGACACCAGCCAAGCGAAAGACGACCCGTACCAAGGTTCAGGCGCATCGAAATCGCCTGCGCGCGCTCGGATTACGGCCGATTCAAATCTGGGTGCCGGATACCAGATCCAAGGCGTTCGCGGCGGAAGCACGCCGCCAATCCCGCGCCATCGCGTTGAGCGAACAAGAGGCCGATGACCAAGCCTTCATCGACAGTGTTTCGGAACTGAAATTCGAATGAAGCGCGGCGACATATGGAGCGCCGCCGGCGGCCCGGACTATGCGGGCAAGCCGCGACCTGTCGTCATCATCCAAGACGATCGATTCGACGACACCAAGTCGATCACGATTTGTGCACTGACCAGCAATCCGACCGATGCGCCGCTGATTCGGCCGGTGATAGAACCCGACGGAACGAACGGCTTGCGGAGCGCCTCGCGCCTGATGGTAGACAAAATCACGACGCTCCCCCGGGCAAAGTTAGGACGGCGCATCGGTAAGCTCGGCGACGCCGATTTACTGCGCCTGAACCGAGTGATTTTGGTCTTCCTCGGTATTGCCAGCTGATCCCCTCGCCTTGACGCAAGGGGGCCCCGGAATCCACACTGACGCGAGCATTGTTTTCGCCGCGCGGCGCGGCCGCCAGGCGGCCGCCCGGATCAAGGATTTGACCAGCATGAAACTCGTCGGCGTCGATGTCGGGGGCACGTTCACCGACCTCATCATCACGGATACCGCGACGCAAATGATCGCGATCCACAAAGTGCCCACCACGCCCGATGACCCCTCGGTCGGCGTGACCGATGGCATCGTCGCGCTGTGCAAACGCAATGGCATCGACCCCGGCACGGTCGACCATGTATTTCATGGCACCACGATCGCGACCAACGCCGTGCTCGAATATAAGGGCTCGGTCGCCGGCATGATCACGACCGAAGGCTATCGCGACATCATTCATATCGGGCGTCATCAGCGGCCCGAGAATTATTCGATCATGCAGGATATTCCCTGGCAGGCGCGGCCCTTGGTGCAGCGCCGCCATCGGCTCACCGTCTCCGAGCGCCTGACGCCGCCCAAGGGCGAGGTGCTGAAGGTCCTCGATGAAGAGGCCGTGCGCCGCGCCGCGCGCGAACTCAAGGCCGCCGGCGTGCAATCGATCGCGGTGTGTTTTCTGTTCTCCTATATCGACCCGCGCCACGAAGAACGCGCGCGCGACATTATTTTAGAGGAATTCCCCGAGGCGTTCGTCACCACTTCGGCCCAGGTCGCGCCGCAATTTCGCGAGTTCGAGCGCTTTACGACCGCCGCGATGAACGCCTTCATCGGGCCCAAGGTGCGCACCTATGTGAATCACTTCGAGGCGCGCCTAGCCGGCGCCGGCATCAAGGCCGATTTGCATATCATGGCCTCGAATGGCGGCGTCGCGACCGCATCGACCGTGGCCGACGTGCCCGTCGTCACCTTGCTCTCAGGGCCAGCGGCCGGCGTGCTGGGTGGCGCGTGGGCGGCGTCGCTCTCCGACCGCCAACGCATCATCACCTTCGATGTCGGCGGCACCAGCGCCGATATCGGCATCGTGATCGAGGGCCGCACCAGCGAGGCGACCGCGCGCGATACCTGGATCGGCGGCTATCCGGTGCTCGTGCCGATGATCGATATCCATACCATCGGCGCGGGCGGCGGCTCGATCGCGCATGTCGATGGCGGCGGCGCGTTTCGCGTCGGGCCGATGAGCGCGGGCTCGCAACCGGGCCCCGCCTGCTATGCGCGCGGCGGCAATCGGCCGACCGTGACCGACGCCAATCTCGTGCTCGGCCGCCTTGAGAAGGATAATTTTCTCGGCGGCGAAATGACGCTCGATGAAGCCGCGGCGCACCGCGTGGTCGCCGAACTCGCCAAACAGGTGAAGCTCGACAAGCTCGAGGCCGCCGAGGGCGTCATCACCATATTGAATTCGAACATGGCAAACGCGATCCGCGCCAAGACCGTGCAAAAGGGTCTCGACCCGCGCAATTTCGCGCTCGTCGCTTTTGGTGGCGCGGGGCCTCTGCATGGCGCGGAAGTTGCCGCCGCGCTCAACATTCCAGAAGTCGTGATCCCGCCGCATCCGGGCATCACCTCGGCCGCCGGACTGCTCACCACCGACATTAAATACGATCAGATCAAGACCGAGTTTCAGGTCAAGGGCTCGGTCGATCTCGCCAAGGTCTCAGTCGATTTCGCGCAACTCGAAGCGCTGCTCATGAAGCAATTCGCGGCCGATGGCATTGCGCGGGCCGATGTTACGCTGCAACGCTTCGGCGATCTGCGTTATGTCGGCCAGGGCTATGAGCTGCGCGTGCCCTTCCCGGCCAGCAAGCTCGATTCTGCCTCGCTCGAGCGAGCCTGGACCGCGTTCCACGATCAACACAAGCAAGAATATGGCCACTTCTTCGTCGATAGCCCGATCGAGATCGTCAATATCCGGGTCACCGGCATTGGCGGCATGCCGAAAATTGGCAAGCCCGAGGTCAAGGCCGGAGCTTCGGTCGAGGGCGCCTTGGTCAAACGCGGCCAGAGCGCGTTTCGTGTGAACGGTCTATTGGGCACCTACGACACGGCCTATTATCGGCGCGAGCTTTTGCCGCTGGAGACGCTGGTCGCCGGCCCCGCGATCATTCTACAACGCGATACCACGACAGTGGTTCCGCCGGGTTGGAGCGCCGAGGCCGATAAAGGTGGTAATCTCATTTTGCGTGCAGATCGGAGAGTTTAGATCATGGCCCAAGCAAAACCCGCGACCCGCCTCGGCTCGACGCCGATCGATCCGGTCACCGCGAGCGTCATTCAAGGCGCGCTTGAAAGCATCGCGGTCGAGATGGGCTACAAGCTGATGCGGATGTCCTACTCCAGCATCATTCGCGAGTCGGAGGATTTCGGTGCCGCGTTGGTCGATGCGCGCGTCCGTCAGCTTTGTGAATCGCGTCAATCGACGCCGCTGCAATCGGGTCCGATCCCGGGTTACGTCAAAGGCATGAACGGCCTGCTCGCCGAGCGCGCTCAAACGCTCAATCCGGGCGACGTAGTCATGCACAACTCGGCCTATCACGGCGCCTCGCATGGGCCCGACGTCGCCTTCATCGTGCCGGTTTTCTTCAAGAGCCGCCTCGTCGGCTATTCGGTCACCACCGCGCACCATCTGGATATTGGCGCCTCCTCGCCCGGCAGTTGCGGCATCGTCGATTCGCTCGATGCCTATGCCGAAGGCCTGCAATTCAAGGCGCTCAAGGTCTATGACAAGGGCGTGCTCAACGTGCCGCTTTGGCAAATGGTGCGCGACAATATCCGCGCCTCCGACCTGGTGGTCGGCGACATGGAGGCGCAAATCGCGGCCGCCCGCATCGGCGCCGATCGCTTCCTCGAATTGATCGAGCGCTATGGGCTGGAGACGGTCGAGGCCGCGGGCGATGCGCTGATGGATCATTCCGAACGGCTGATGCGGCAGGCGATCGATGCCCTGCCCGATGGCAGCTATAGCGCGCTCGGTCACGTCGATGGCTTCGAGGACGATCCCGAACGGCGCGATCTCAAGATCAAGGTCACGGTGAAGATCAAGGGCAGTGACATCACGGTCGACCTAACCGGCACCGACAAGCAGATTGACGATCGCCCGCTCAACATGCCGCTCGAAGGCACGGTCGATTGCGCGATCTGGCTCACCGTGCGCTCGATCCTGCTCGACTCGTTCGTGCATGGCCACATCCCGCAAAACAGCGGCCTGGTGCGCCCGATCACCATCATCGCGCCCAAGGGCACGCTGGTGAATCCGAACTTCCCCGCCCCCACCATCGCGCGCTTTTGTCCCGGCAATATCGTCGCCGACACGCTGATGCGGGCTCTGGCCGGCGCCGTGCCGCGCCAAGTCTCGGCCGGTGTCGGGAATTTGAAGGTGATCGCCTATAGCGGCCTTCGCGAAGGCGGCCATTGGGTGCACATGGATATCCATGAAGGCAGCTATGGCGGCCGCTATGGCAAGGACGGCATGGATACCGTCGACACGCTCTATGCCAATACGCGCAACAACCCGATCGAAGACATCGAATCGCATTTGCCGCTCCGCGTGCTGCGCTATGAATTGCGTAACGGCCAAGCCGCACCCGGCCAATGGCGCGGCGGCATCGGCTCGGTGCGCGAGGTCGAGTTCCTCGAGGACGGCAGCTTCTCGATCGAAGGTGATGGCCACATGTTCGCGCCTTGGGGCTTCATGGGCGGCGCCGAAGGCCAGACCTCGGCGCTGCGCTTCGAGCCCAAAGCCGGCGGCAGCGCCTCGCTACCCTCGATGATGCCGAACAAGCCCGCCAAGGCGGGCGATCGCCTGATACTCACCGGCACCTGCGGCGGCGGCTATGGCGACCCATTCAAGCGGGCGCCGGAGGCCGTGCTCTCCGACGTGCTCGACGGCTTCGTCACGCTGGCATCGACCAAGGCCGATTACGGCGTTGCGCTCACGCCAGAGAAAACCATCGATCAAGTGGCAACCACCGCGCTCCGGCGCGACCGTCACACGCCCTAACCCTCTCCCCGATGGGGAGAGGGGAACGAAAAAAGGTACCGTGTCGCCGTCTTTTCTTCCCTCTCCCCCTCGACGGGGGAGGGTTGGGGTGGGGGTGATCCACCAAGAACCGGTGGGGGTGACGACGAACGAGATGTTAGAACCGGCCGACCAGAAGGAACGCTGCCATGCGCATCAAAATCATCAATCCCAACACCACCCAGGCGATGACCGACACGATCGGCGACTGCGCGCGGAAGTTCGCGCGGCCCGGCACCGAGATCGTCTCGGTCAGCCCGAGCTTCGGTCCCGCCTCGATCGAATCCTTCGTCGATGAATTCGTTTCGGCCTGCGGCGTGCTCGACGAAATCAAGAAGGGCGATGCGAACGAAAACATCGACGCCTATATCATCGCCTGCTATGGCGATCCGGGCCTTCAGGCCGCGCGCGAATTGACCGAGAAGCCGGTCATCGGCATCGCCGAGGCCTCGCTTTACATGGCCTCGATGCTGGCCGCGCGCTTCTCGATCGTCACCATCATCCCGCGCGCGCGCACGCTAATGGAAGAAATGGTGCGCGGCTATGGCATGGAGCACCGCGTCATCTCGATCCGCACGCTGCCGCTCTACGTGCTCGATGTCGAAAAGGATCCCGAAGGCTCGTTCGACAAAATCCGCGAAGGCGCGCGCCTCGCGGTGAAAGAGGACAACGCCGAAGCGATTTGCCTTGGTTGCGCTGGCTTCGCCGAATTCGCCCAATCGATCGAGGATGAGCTTGGTGTGCCGGTCTTGGATGGCGTGGTGTGCGCCACCAAGCAAGCCGAGGTGATGGTCGAGCTCGGCAAGAGGACGAGCAAGCGCATGACCTACCGCCCGCCCGAGCAAAAAACCTATACCGGCATGTTCGCGCATTTCTCGAGCGACAAGCCGTCCTCCAAGCGCAAAGCAGCGGCGGAATAACAATAATGCGAATGTGTCGCACTTTGGCCCGTCCACCTCTCCCCTTGAGGGAGAGGTGAACCTCGGCGTACTTTCATGATCCCCCGCTATAGCCGCCCCGTGATGGCGGCGATTTGGCAGCCCGAAAACCGCTTTCGGATTCTGGCCGAAATCGAGGCCCATGCGCTTGAGGCGCAAATCGAACTTGGCGTCGCGCCGAAAGGCGCGCTCACGGCGCTCCGCCGCGCGTTGAAAAACAACCTCAAGGAAATCACCGACCCCGTCGCGATCGAGGCGATCGAGCGCGAAACCCGTCATGACGTGATCGCCTTCCTGACCAATCTCGGCAAATATGTCGGGCCCGAGGCGCGCTTCATCCATCAGGGCCTCACCTCTTCCGACGTGCTCGATACCGCCTTCGCCGTGCAGCTCGTGCAGGCGAGCGATCTTTTGATTGAAGGCATCGAGCGCGTGATGGCGGCGCTCAAACGCCGCGCGGTCGAGCATAAGGAAACGCTTTGCGTCGGGCGGAGCCACGGCATTCATGCCGAACCGACCAGTTTTGGCCTCAAGCTCGCTGGGCACTATGCTGAGTTCGCGCGCAATCTCGAGCGGCTGCAAACGGCCAAGAAGGAAATCGCCACCTGCGCCATCTCTGGGCCAGTCGGCACCTTCTCCTCGGTCGATCCGCGCGTTGAGGCACATGTCGCACAAAAGCTCGGCCTCGCGGTCGAGCCGGTCTCGACCCAAGTCATTCCGCGCGATCGCCATGCCGCATTTTTCGCGGCGCTCGCTTTGGTCGCCTCTGGCATTGAACGTCTTGCGACCGAGATCAGGCATTTGCAACGGAGCGAAGTGCGCGAGGTGGAAGAGGCCTTCGCCAAGGGCCAAAAAGGCTCTTCCGCCATGCCGCATAAACGCAACCCCGTGCTCTCTGAAAACCTCACCGGCCTCGCCCGCATCGTGCGTAGCGCCCTAACCCCCGCCCTTGAAAACGTCACGCTTTGGCACGAACGCGACATTTCTCATTCCGCCGTCGAGCGCGTGTTCGCGCCCGACGCCACGATCGCGCTCGACTTCGCGCTCGATCGCCTCGCGGGTTTGATCGAAAACCTGTTGATCTACCCAGCCACGATGAAACGCAATCTCGAAAGCCTAGGTGGCCTCGTCCATTCGCAGGCCGTGCTGCTCGCCCTAATCGAGGCCGGGCTATCGCGCGAGGCGGCCTATGCGGCCGTACAACGCAATGCGATGGAAACCTGGAAGGCTGGTGGCAGTTTTGCCGTGCGTCTTTGGGCCGATCCTGAAATCAAGGCCAAGCTCAACCGCAAAGAGATCGACGCGTTGTTCGACGCCAAGCCCTATCTCGCTTATGTCGATGAAATCTTCGCGCGCGTGTTCGGCCCAGCGCGGCGCGGCACGAAAGGGAGAACCAAAAAATGACCAAACCGACCGTCATCATCACCGGCGCCGGCATCGGCATCGGCCACGCCGCCGCGCTCGCCTTCGCCAAAGCCGGCTATCATGTCGGCGTGACCGACGTGCTGGAGGCCGAGGGCAAGGCGACAGTCAAAGCGATCGAGACCGCCGGCGGCACGGCCGAATTCCATAAGGTCGACGTGACGAATACCGAGAACGTCAATGCCGCGGTCGCCGCCTTTGAAAAAAAGAACGGCGCGATCGATGCCGCGATCGCCAATGCCGGCATCGCGCACAAGGTCAAACTCGAAGACATGACCGATGCCAAATGGAGCCACACACTCGATGTCGATTTGAACGGTGTGTTCCGGTTCTGCCGCGCGGTCGCGCCCGGCATGAGAAAACGTAAAAAGGGCGCGATTGTGGCGACTTCCTCGATCATGGGCGTCGGCTATGGCTGGCACGACCATGTGCAATATAACGCGGCGAAAACCGGCGTGGTCGGCCTGGTGCGCGGCCTCGCCTGCGACCTCGGCGCCGATCAAATACGCGTCAACGGCATCGCGCCCGGTTATATCCGCTCCGCGCAATCGCTCTCGACCGTGCATTCGCTCGGCCTGGCCGGCCTTGAGAAGGCCGCTGACTATATTCCCTTGGGCCGCGTAGGCGAGCCCGACGATATCGCCGATGTCATGGTGTTTTTGTGCGGCCACGGCGCGCGCTATATCAGCGGGCAAACCATCATCGTCGACGGCGGGCTGATGGTCGGTCGCTATTGAGCGATGAGGCGGTGGACGTCGCGCACGGACTCCGTCGACGTTTCACCTGGATCAATGGCATCGCGCTGACGCTGGCCATCATCTGGACACTGTTCCCGATCTATTGGACGCTCAACGCTTCGCTCAAACATTGGTCCGATCTTTATACGCTGCGCGACACGAAGGAGCTGGTGCCGACCCCAAGCGCGGTCGAAGGGCCGCGTAGCGTCGCCGAGAAGCAACCGTCAAGCCTTTGGTTTCCAACCAACCTGACGTTCGAGAACTACCGGCACATTTTCGTCGATCACGAAAACCCGATGGGCAATAACGAAACCGCGTCATGGCGCGCGCTCGTCACCTCGACGGGCGTTGCCGGCGTCGCCACATTCTTTTCGATGGTGATCGGCCTGATGGCGGCCTTCGCCTTTGCGCGCCATCGCACAGGCGGCAATTTTTTGCCGTTCTATGTGCTCAGTTTCCGCATGATCCCCGCCATGGTGATCGCGATCCCGTTCGCTTATTTCGCGGCCACACTGGGGCCAAACGTCACGCCCTTCATGCTGACGCTGATCTATATCGCCTATACCGCGCCGCTCTCCGCCTGGCTCTTGAAGGGCTTCATCGAGCAGGTGCCAGCGCAATTGGAAGATGCCGCGATGATGGATGGCCTATCGCGCTGGCGGGCCTATTTGAAAATCACCGTACCGCTCATCAAGGGCGGGCTCGGCGCGACCGGCCTTTTCATCTTCATTCTGAATTGGACCGAGGGCCCGCTCGCAGTGGCACTCGCCTATGGCAAATGGACGACGCTCCCGGTGCAAATCATCGACAAAGCGGCGAGCCCAAATCTCCAGGCCGCGCTTGCCGTGTTGGCGGCCATCCCGCCGCTCGCCATCGGCTTTTATATCCGGCGAGATTTGGGCCGGGCCTTCACCCTCGGCGCGATCAAGAATTGAGAATGCCGAGGCTCTTTGGGTTGAATGCGTCGTCGCTGACCGGGGGGCCTGTCGGAATTGGCCGCATTCCGGCCATGACGCACAGCGCGCTTCTCCTCCATATGGCAAGCGACTAGGATTCCCCGAGTCGTCTCGACAGCGCCAGGACTATCAGGAATCCCCGCCGTGAATGAGGCAGAGACACGTCGTCAAGAGGTCGCCCGCAACTTTCAAGCGTTCCAGCAGAAATTGCCGGAACTGCTTGCGAGCCGGCGCGGGCAATTCGCCGTGATGCGTCATGGAGCGATTGTCGACTATTTCGATACGATCGGCGCGGCGGTGCGGTTCGCGGCCAAAACCTATGAGGACCAGATTTTTTCAATTCAAGAAGTGACCGACAAGGCCGTCGATCTTGGCTGGTTCTCCCATGCCGCTGCCGCCAATCCAATACAACCGTAATGTCGGTGCGATTCTGGCGGTCCGCGTCGATTGGCCGCGATCATGGCCGCAGCACCATGACACAGCCCCGGTCTCTCATACGGTTCGCATGCTGATCGATACGGGTGCCACGGCGAGCGCCCTATCGAAGCGTACGGCGGATCGATTGGGATTGCCGCTTGTCGGCCAGCGAATTCTGCAATCCGTCAATCATGTCGGGCCGGTTAATCTCTATTTGGCCGATCTGAGCATTGTCGCCGCCGATCCGCCGCGCCGTTTTGACGATTTTTGCCTGATCGAGCTTGAGTTGAATGATGAACCGGTCGATGGCTTGATCGGCCTCGACATCATTCAGCATGGCGTTCTGCAAATGGACGGGCCGCAGGAGCAATTCAGTCTCGTCTTCAAAACGTCGCGCTGAAGCGAAGGCCGATTAGCGCATGGCGACTTTGCCGAGCAAATTCTCTCTGAAGCGATCTTTCAAATAGGCGCCGTCCCGTGGCGGCAGCACGCGCGGCGCCGCCACCGCCTTGATCTTGAAGACACCGAGCGCCGGCCCCGGCCCGCCCCGGAGCGCGGCGACGCAAGGCGCGAATTCGTGGTCGTCACGCGCGGTCAAAACAGTCGCGAAGCCGCTGGCGCGCGCAATGCCTGCGATGTCCACACCCGCCGCGGTCAAGCCCTTCTGCATGCCGGTTTCGCCATGGCGTTCATTATCGAGCACGGCAATCGATAGATTGCAGGGCTTCTGAGCGCCAATCGTTGCGAGACTCCCGATCCCCATCATCATCTCGCCATCGCCGACAATCACGAGCGCACGACGTGTCGGCTGCGCATTGGCAAGCCCGAGCCCGATCATGGCGGCCCCACCCATCGCGCCCCAGAGCGGGAAATCCAGCGGGTTATCTTCGACCGATGCGACATCCCACGCCGATGAGCCAAGCCCCGCGACCACCAACAACGTGCCGCGATTTTTCAGCAGCGCGGCCACGACGGCGCGCCGTTCAAGTGTCGTATCCATGGGTCCACTCATCGGCTGACCGCCACGAAGGCCTTGGCACCGATCACGCGCTGCGACACCAGCACCGCGACCTGCACCTGTGATTCAAACGCGAGCTGCGCCGCCGCCGCGACCG
>CAMDNF010000094.1:0-9781 GCA_945902735.1 Rhizobium sp. Q54
GTCGATGGCGGCAGGATGACGGAAGGCGATGACGGTGGTATCTCTCGACATGGCGTATCGCTCCTTTCGGGAGGTTCTGGCAGGCTTGACACCCGCCTCGATACGCCGCCTTCAATCAATCGTCGTCACCCAGATTCCCGCATAGCTCACCGATCCGTTGAACGTCATATCGAGCGTGTCGTTGCCGCCAGTGCCAGTGATGTTCAAAAAATTCGTGCCTGCACCGCCGACGATCGTATCAGCATCGACGCTGAGCACGACGTTGAAGACATCATTACCGCCACCACCATCGAGAACATTGACGCCTGCACCACCGGTGATCGTGTCATTGCCGGTGCCGCCGAAGACATTCTCAACGCCCGAAAGCAGGAAGAAGCCGGTTGCGATCTGCGTCGCCAGATTGACGCTCAAATTGAACGCGGTGGAATAACGCAGCGTGTCGGCGCCGGTGCCGGTACCGAGATTGGCCGTGATGCGCTCGACGGTAGCGACCGTGCCACCTTCGAAATTGGTGATGACGCCGGCGCCATTGACCGTGATATCAAGCTCATCACTATCGGCACCGGCCCCCGTGATGTTCAACGTATCGAAGGCCGCTTGAGCGCCGCCATCGACGGTATCCGCCCCATCGCCCATCGCGTAGTTGATGATGTCATCGCCGCCGGCACCGCTCACGGTGTCATTGCCGAGCCCACCAGCAAGCACGTTGGCCCCGGCACTGCCGGTCAACGTGTCATTGCCGCTGCCACCAGTGGCATTCTCGACACCGAGGATGGTGTTGAACCCACTCGCCGATGGCGTGGTGAGATTGACCACGACATTACCGGAGCTACCGGTGTAGCTCAGCGTGTCGGCGCCGCCACCTAGAAGATTGACGTTGATCACTTCGATGTTCGAGATCGCGCCGCCTTCGACATGAGTGATCGACGCGCCGTCATAAAGGACATCGAGCGTTTCGCCGACGGCGTTGGCGCTGCCATTGATGGTCAGCGTATCAAACGTTGTGTGCGTGCCGCCATCGACGACATCAGCCCCGCTATTGGTCGCGCCGGTGATCGTGTAGATGATCGTGTCGTTGCCGGCGCCGGTGCTGAACGTGTTGTTCTGCACATTGCCGGTAAGCGTGTCATTGCCCGAGCCGGTGATGAAGCTTTCGAAATTGCTGAACGTGTCGGTGCCGAGAAGCCCACCCAAATTCGCGGTGCCGCTGCCGGCGGCGTTGATGACGAGCGTGATATTCGCGCTCGATGCCGACATATTGAGTGTGTCATTGCCGGCGCCGCCATTCAGAACATCGTTCCCATTGCCGCCATTGATCGTATCGTCGCCAGCCCCGC
The DNA here is from genome assembly GCA_945902735.1 of Rhizobium sp. Q54. Taxonomy (GTDB): domain Bacteria; phylum Pseudomonadota; class Alphaproteobacteria; order UBA828; family UBA828; genus SHWC01. Next base: position 1,338 of record CAMDNF010000094.1, read on the forward strand.
CCAGAATGACGTTCGCCAAGTCGAAGCCAAAGTTTAGATCCGACGTGCCATCCAGAATATTAGCGAAGCCGTCACCGACGATTGCCGTCATCGCCGACATGACCTGCGCGCCAGGACCGGTGAGGCCATCGGTATAGAGGCCTATCACGCGCACAAGTGTACCCGGTGGTAGACCAAAACTTTCCGGCGCGAAGGTTGCACCCGCCGCGATCGGGCCGCCTTGATTGACCCAATCGACCACAAGATTAATTGGATCCCACACATACGCCTGCCATTGCCATGACGTGATGGTAACCGCGCCGGTCGGATTGGCCGCGGTCACATTGTTCGCGTCCGTAATGCCCGCGCCCGAGGCCGAGAGCAACATAGCGCCATTGCCGACCGTGGCATCGAGGATCGTCGGCGCACCGACCGCCGCCACGGGAACGACCGTGAGCGTGATGTCGGCGAATTGAATGCGCTCGATATTATAAAGCACATCGATATCGTCTTGGTTATTGCCATTGTCGGTCACCCTATAGATCGACTGGCCGGTCGTGGCATCGGTTCCGATCACGGCAACCGTGTAAGTCGCCGCAAGGCCGCGATAGACCGCGGTATCCATATCGGGCACGCCGTCACTGGTATTGACAATCTCGCGCACGATGTTGACATCGCCCGGGTTGAGCGTGCCGTCCAAGAACGCCTGCTGCAACTCGGTCAGATAGTCATAACGACCATCCAATTGCATGCCGGTGAACGAGGCATCGGTGACCGTCATATAAACATTGAGCCAACGATCGCCGTCGATGATGTCATTGCCGCGCATGCCGGTGATGAGGTCGCTGCCATCGCCGCCGAGGATCATATTGCCTGAGTTGAAGAACACTTCGCCGCTACCATTGGCGTTCGCGCCAGCGATAAAGTTCTGGAAGCCGACATTGAACGCGTTGTATCCCGCGATCACGCCGAGATCGACCAGCACATTGTCGCGCCCGTTCGGCGTGACGACGCCCTGGAAATCGACCTGCTGCAAATCATCGCCGCGCAGAATGTCGTTGAACCGCGAGCCCGAAAGACCTTCCGTGCCGATGTAGATGTCGAGCCCGAAGCCGGCCGCGCCGGGCACCGGCTCGGGAATAATGCCGGCCTGGCCGAGATCGGCCTCCACGGGGCCGACGCTCCGCATATAAGTTGCCCAGTCGAAGCCCAGCTGACCTTCGAGGAAATCGGGGCCCGGGCCGTTGATGCTGCCGATCATGATGTCTTCGCCGCCCTCGGCATGGAGATCGTCCACGCCGGCGCCGCCGAACAACACATCATGCCCGCCACTCGGATCATTGCCGAGCGGATTGGCCGAATCGCCCAAGAGAATGTCGGGGTTGCCGCTGCCGTCCATCCAGTCATTGCCGAAGCCGGCGACCACCTCATCGCCTTGCGCGCCGGCCCGGAGAAGATCGTCGCCCATGCCGCCGAAGACCTCATTCAGGTCGTCATTGCCAAAGAGATAATCGTCGCCGAAGCCGCCCAGCAGAATGTCGAGCCCGAGGCCGCCGAACAGAACGTCATTACCCTCCTTGCCGAACAACACGTCGTCAAAGGCGCCGCCGAACAGACGGTCATGGCCATCGCCGCCATCGACCGCGTCGGCGCCATCGCCGCCATCGAGGAAGTCATTGCCGCCATCGCCATAGAGCGCATCGTCGCCAATGCCGCCGATCATGGTGTCATTGTTGGCCGTACCACCGAGAACGACATGGTCTTCACCGGTGAACTTCAAATAGTTCGTGCCGGTGCGCACCACCAACGGGTTGAATATGCTGGTGCCGGTCGGGTCGTCGCTGCTGTGGCTGCCGACGACGTTCACTTTTACGAAATGGTCTGGGATCGTGTCGAGATCAGCCCCGTCAGTGGCCACTTTCAAATAGCCGACGCCCGCGGTGTCAAAGAACACGTCGTCCGCCGTACCGAGCACGCCATCCTCGCCCGGCAGACGCATGTTGAACTGCGGGTTGGTCGCATGGGTCTTGTTGACCTCGAGAATATAGGTCGGCGTCGAGAACACATCGGCCGGCAGACGCGTGAGATCGCTATTCCGCATGATCAGATCGGCGAACGAATTGGCTTCGATCTCCGATGCGAAGTTCATGCCCGGCAGGCGCGCCAAATAATAGAACCGGTCGGCGTTCTGCAATTGCTCCATTTGTGTTTCGAATACGAACGCGAACGTGGCGCCCAACATGCTGCCGAAGATTTGCTTCTCGGCCAAACCGCCGATCCAGAAATCGACCCGATTGAGACCGCTATTGGCCGCGGTCCAAGCACCGGTCGAATTCAAGAAATCGAGACGATCGGCAAGGACGCTAGCCGCGTCGTCAGCGGGGTTGGCGGTCGACAGAGCATAAGCCGCGGCCACGCCGTTGATATCAGTGCCGGTGACCAGCGACAACGCCGCGTCGCGCATACCGACGAGTGTGGTCTGCGCGAGGATCAATTCATGCTGGCCATAGGCCGCGATGAAATTGACCACCGAGAGTTCATGCTTCGCATTTTGCGCGAACTCCACCCAGCTCGCATAAGGCGCGAGGATGGCGTCGCCCGTCATATTGTAAAACTGACTCCGCGCCTCATTCAGGGTCGGCACGCCGGTATCGCGACCGCGCGCGATGTTGAGCGCGGGCAAATCGAGCGGCAGACCGACTAGATTATTGCGCAGCGTACTGACGACGAATTCGTCGATCTCGGAACCGACTTGTCGCGTCATGCCGCGCACGATGGCGCCGACGGCTGCTTCCGTCGTCGCGCCGCTGGCGTTGAACTCCAGCGGGTTGAGGAAGCCTTCGAGCAGGCCGATATTGTCGGCGTTGAAACTGCCATCGAAGCGCATGATTTCGTCGGTCAACATCGAGTGGCCGAAGCGATAGACCGTATGCGCGAACTCGCCCACGATGGCCGGATCGATGGTTGGGTCATAGCCGGCGAACAGATTGATGCCCGGCTGCACCTTGCGCCCGAACTCCTCGAACACGATGTGCTGATATTCCATTTCGGTGACGAAGCGTGCGGCTTGGAACAAACGCTCGCCATCCCACGCATTGGGATTCCCGGCATCGTCAGCGTTGAAACCAGGCTTCAACCAGTCTTCGATAAAGGCGTCGTCGCCCGTCGCAAGGATGACGCTCTTGATGTCATCGACCAGACGATTGTGCTCCGAATGGAAGATCGTGTGCACCGCCGTGAGGCCGATATTCTCATTGCCGCGGCCATCGCCGGTGATGAAGTGCCGGTCGAGCAGCTCATTGTCGTATCGCGTATTCGGATTGGCAGCCGTGATGCCATCGGCGTTAAACAGCCCGATGCCCGAATTAGGATCGTTTGTATCGTCAAGATCGGCTTGCTTGCCTTGGCCCGGCGCCGCGCTATGCGCGATATCATCCAGGAACGCGTGATTGGTCAACAACACCTTGTAGTTTGCGTTTGGCGCACCGCCCGCCTGGCCCGCCAAGAGATTGGCCTCTTCGACGGATAGGCCCCCATCGGTGTTGCGACCCTGCTGGTAGTGATAGGCAGGGGTACCGGCATTGAACGTGACGCCATCCCACATGACGTACTGGGCATAGCCACCATTGGTACCACTAACCGCGCCAGGAACAAATTGCCCGTAGAGATCAGTTCTGATCAACGGGATGTTGAGCACGTCATTGTCGACGAGCTGGAGGCCGAGCATGGAGGCCACATGGCTCTTTACATCCATCCAGCGCGCCAGGCCGCCCGTTGGGCCATCGAGCAATTTGCCGGTTGAGTAGGTTTGGACGTTCACACCGCCGTTTGGCGGATCGAACCGCACATATTCGCGGAGAAACGCTTGGTGCGCCGGGTGCGACGTATAGGTTTGGTTTTGGTCAATCCATGGCGAGGTCTGGTTGTTGTGCAGGTGAATGTCGTCGCTGCTCTGGTTCAGCACGTCGTCATGATTGTCGAGCTCGGTGAGAATGTCGTCGGGGTTGGCATACGTAATAACGTCATCGCCATTGCCCAGAATACCGTCCGCGCCAACGCCGCGTGTGCCGGTCACAATGCCATTGAGGCCACCGCCGACCGTACCGTCGATGATTCCGTCCGGACCCGGATCGATCAAAATATTGGTCGCCCGCGTCAGCAGCATGAAATTGTTCGCGCCGGGCGCAGTGCTATAGAGCGGGTCGTCTACCGCGAGCGGGATAAAGACGACACCATTGCCGCCCTTATTGACCAGATCGAGGCCGTGATCGAAGAACTGACCGAACATGGTGAACCAGCTATTGAACGACGCGGACAATCCCGCATCCGGCGCCACGTTCGGAATCGAGAATGACGGGGTGACCGCGTTGGACGTCTTGGGCAGGAAGACTTCAAACGTGCCGGTTGGATCGAGCTCCGCCGCCAATGCCGCCGCTGGGTTGGAAGCCGATTGATCGGAAATCAAATTCGAGATCTTGCGCGGATCGGCATCGACGATGCTGGTCGTCCGATAGGTTGCCGGCAAAGGACCACCAGCACCATCAGGATCGAAAAGACGCACAGTGCTTTACGTATCGCCCCACACCGTTCCCGGCGGCATCGTGGGGAGAAGGTGAACTTGCGTAGGCGTGATCGTGCCGATGCCCGTATCTGTGGTGACAACGGGGTCGCCTAACACTTGGCTGGCCGAAAGCGAGAACGTCTCATTGCCTTCGACCACGGCGTCGTTGTTGGTCGCGACCCGGACCAGGAGGCTGGTCTTGCCGATCGCGAAGGTCACCTGCGTGCCGTTCACCCCACCCGCCGCGACCCAATTCGCGCCGCCATCGGTTGAGACCTCGAAATTGGTCGCGTTGAAATCGGCGCCCGCTCCCGCGGTACCCGACACTGCCGTCAGATTGAGCACGGTCGCCGTCGCGCTTGGCCCGGACAACAAGAGGCTAAACACCGCGAACTGGCCCTCGGCCGTCCTGGTATCGCTGATCGTCAAGACCGGCACACCCGCCGCAGGCGTGATCGTGGCTATGCCCGTATCGCCGGTGAAGACGGCGCCGCCCAACATTTGGCTGGCCGACAGCGAGAACGTCTCATCGCTTTCGACCACGGTGTCGTTGTTGGTCGCGACCCGGACCAGGAGGCTGGTCTGGCCGGCCGCGAAGGTCACCTGCGTGCCGTTCACCCCACCCGCCGCGACCCAGGTTGTGCCGCCATCAGTCGAGACCTGGAAATTGATCGCGCTGAAATCGGCGCCCGCTCCCGCTGTCGCGGTGCCCGAGGCCGCCGTCAGATTGAATACGGTCGGTGTCGAGTTCGGCCCCGACAGCATAAGGCTAAACGTCGCAGGCGAGCCCTCCGCCGTAAAGGTATCGCTGATCTCCAAGACAACCGGCAGCGCAGGGACCAGAGGATCTTGCCACGTCTGCGTCGTGAGTAGCTTGAAGGCCCGATCGGCCGCGCCAAAATTCTCCTGCCCCGGGATCAAATTGTTGAAGACGCCGCTAACGGTCCGCACGCCCCAGGGCAGCATGATGTTCGTCACGTCATTGGCGCCGGTGCCGAACGGGGTGCCAAAGCGATTGGCGAACGCGATGTTCATTTGATCGAAGATGAATTCGAGATCGGAACGGACCAGCGTGACCATGTGTCTCTCCTGTATTCCGCCGTTTTCAGGGGCTCAGCCAGCTGAACCGATCGAACGACGAATGTTTATGCCGCTTCCCAGCGATGTTTGTTCCGGTCCCGCTCTAACCAGCCCGATGAATCGGGCTGGTCGCGGTGACCGGTCTGTGGCTTTTTAAGGATAATGAGGGGGCTTAACGGTGTTCAATAAGAATTTTGATTAAATTTTTTTCTATTTATTAACGCTGTAGGCCTCTGAAACAATGCGCGGATTTGACCGCATGTTAACAGGGCGGCATACCGATGCGTCGCTTGGCCCGTATGGCTAATTCTTATCTCAATATTAACCATATAACCACTTGAATAGCTTCATTAATTTTTAGCGATGTAAACACAACTCAGAAAACAGGGACAAATCGAGGCTTTCTTTAGTCGATTTCGCCAGCCGAATTAACCAATCAACTTTATGAAATGATGTATAATTTCTTGGCTCGATCAAGCTTCGTTAACTATATGAAATAGGGTGAACATTCCGGCAAATGTGAATCTCTGTGGCAATTTCGCGGTAAGTTTCACAGCGCGTGTGCACGGTCGCCCGCTAGGGCAGTATAGTTAATTCTCGGCAAACCATGTGTGACGGCCTAACAGCTTGGGAAATTTGCCCACACCGTGCCGCGCGCGTCGCGGGGGGCAAAGGCCGAATCGCGGCCTAGGACCAGGGCATCGCGGCCCCTATAATCCGCGCCATGAGGGGCGAAAACGCGAACACCCAAAGCGCCGAAGCGGCGGCGGAAGCCCGGCATATTTTGGTGGTCGATGATGACGACCGCCTGCGGAATTTGATCGCGCGGTATCTCGGCGACAAGGGCTATCGCGTGACCGGCGCGAAAGATGCCGCCAATGCCCGCGCCAAACTGGCCGGCATGGCGTTCGATCTCATTGTGGTCGACGTCATGATGCCGGGCGAAAGCGGCCTCGAATTGACCCGCGCGCTACGCGATACGCTCGATCTGCCGATCCTGATGCTAACCGCGATGGGCGAACCCGATGATCGTATCGCCGGGCTCGAAGCGGGCGTCGATGATTATTTGACCAAGCCGTTCGAACCGCGCGAATTGGTCTTGCGCATCGCGACGATCTTACGGCGCGCTCAACCCCGCGCGCAGGACGGCTCGCAGGCCGCGCCCCTGCTGCGGTTTGGCAGTTTGAGCTTCGATCGCGGGCGCGATCTTCTGTTGAATGGCGACGCGCCGGTCAGACTCACCACCGCCGAAACGAGTCTACTGCGCATCTTTGGCGCCGCACCGGGGCGCACGCTGGGGCGCGATGCGTTGTGCCGAGAAATCGGCGCCGAACCCACCGGCCGCGCGCTCGACGTGCAAATCATTCGCCTTCGGCGCAAGATCGAAACCAACCCGAAGGAGCCGCGCTATCTCGTCACCGTGTGGGGCGAAGGCTATGCCCTTCGCCCCGATCCCGATGGTTGACGGCACGCGGTCATCGCACGGCGAACATGATGCGTCTGATTAAACAAATTCTGCCCAAGAGTTTATTCTGGCGGTCATTCCTGATCGTGCTTATTCCGGTCGTGCTGCTCCAAGGCGCGGTCGCGATCATTTTCGTCGAACGCCAAATTGAAAATACCAGCCGCCGCCTTGCGGTCGGCGTCGCGGGCGATGTCGCGTTCGTGCTTGATGCGATGCGCGTGATCGAAGACCCCTCGCTCCGCCAATGGACCTTGCTCCGCGCCAGCGAAGCCCTGCAAATCAACCTCGTTCAATCACCGTCGAGCACCGCTGAACCGATCATTCCCGGCTATGACGGCGGCATCGCGACACAATCGCTATTTCGCGCGCTCGATGAACGCCTGCCCTACAAGATCGAAGTGCGGGAGGCGCGCGCGAACGATCTTTTCATCATGCGCATCGATCTGCCCGAAGGCCTCACCACGGTGACGGTCGCACGCAAGCGGCTTGAAAGCCCGACCACGCACATCTTCTTCACATGGATGGTCGGCGCCGCCGTGTTGTTCACCGGCATCGCGGTGATCTTCTTGCGCAATCAATTGCGCCCGATCTCGCGTCTGGCGCGCGCCGCCGAGGCGTTCGGCAAGGGCCGGCCGGTCACTTGGTTGAAGCCCTCGGGCGCCGCCGAGGTCCGTCAAGCGACCGCCGCCTTCCTCGAAATGCAGGAGCGCATCACGCGCCAGATTACCCAGCGAACCGAGATGCTGGCCGGCGTCTCGCACGATCTGCGCGCGCCCTTGACCCGTATGCGGCTCGAACTCGCTCTGCTCGCCGCCGGCGACAGCAAACACGAGGCCGATATCCGCGCGCTCGAAGCCGATATGGAAGAGATGGAACGCATGATCGAGGAGTATCTCGACTTCGCGCGCGGCCAAGGCGGCGAAGCGCCGGTCGAGACCGATCTCGCCGCGTTGCTTGACGACATCGTGGCCGGCGCAAGCCGGCGCGGCGCCGCCGTCGCGCTCGAGACCGAACGTCCGCTCGCGGTGACGCTCCGCCCCGGCGCGATCAAACGGTGCATCACGAATTTGGTCGATAACGCGATCCGCTATGGCGGCGGCGTGCGCGTGGCCGCGTTGCGTTACAACAGTGCAATCGAAATTGCGGTCGAGGATGATGGACCGGGCATCGCGCCGGCCGATCGCGAAAAGGTCTTTCGGCCTTTCGTTCGGCTCGACGCCGCGCGCAATCCCAATCGCGGCGGCGCCGGGCTCGGCCTCACCATCGCGCGCGACATCGCGCGCGGCCATGGCGGCGAAGTAACGTTGAGCGAAGCCGCCGGCGGTGGCGTGCGCGTGGTTCTGAGATTGCCGGTTTAGC
>CAMDNF010000095.1:0-9685 GCA_945902735.1 Rhizobium sp. Q54
TTGGACGAAGATCGACTATTCAAAGCCCGCGGATAGCTGGATGAAGCCGTGGAAGGAGGGCAAGCCAACCAAGCTCGTCGAAATTCCGTGCAGCTGGTATCTCGATGACGCGCCGCCCGTGATGTTCGTGAAGAAATTCCCGAACAGCCACGGCTGGGTCAGCCCGCGCCATCTTGGCGAAATGTGGCAAGACCAGTTCGACTGGGTCTACCGCAATTATGATTGGGGCATTTTCAACATCTGCCTCCACCCCGACGCCTCGGGGCATCCGCAAATGCTCATGATGCTCGAGCGCTTGCTTGACCACATGCGCCATCATGACGGCATACGCTTCGTCACGCTCAAGCAGATCAGCGACGAATTCAAAAAGCGCAATCCGCAGAAATCAAAATAGAGCCGGCTCACGCAAAGTGGCCAGCGGCGCCCTCCCGAGCGGGGGCGCCGTTTTCTTACGCCGCGGCCGATTGACCGGCTTTGTTGCCGCTAAGGCGGTTGAACAAATCGAGTGAATCGAGAATGCGCGCCTGCGTGAGATCACGCACGATAAAGACGATGCGCGAGCGGCGATCCTGATCGGGCCAAGCCGCAAGGTGAAACGGCGGGTGCACGATGTGCTGAACGCCGTTGATCACGACCGGCGTGTCGACGCCAACCACATTCAAGATCCCTTTGACCCTGAGCACGTTCTGCCCGTGCGTGTGGAGCAGCATGGTCAGCCAAATGCCGAACACGGTCCAATCGAGCGGTTGATCGTAGGTGAGGCAGAAGGAATGGATGTGGGCGTCGTGGCGGCTGCGATCGACATGATAGTGATGCTCGTCAGCGGCCTCGCGCGCTTCCTCGGCCAGCCAGCGGGCGACGTCTTGCCCCTTGCGGCTTGGGTCATAAAGATCGGCGGTCAACAGCGCCTCGACATCGAGCGCGCCGAATTTGGCCACGATGATTTCCGCCGCCATGTTGAGCGTCTTCAAGCGTGCCCTCAAGCGGTCAATATCGGCCGGCGTCGCGAGGTCGGTCTTGGTCAGGACCAGCCGATCGGCGACGGTCGCCTGTTTGAGCGCCTCGTCGAATTCATCGAGTTGGCTCAAGCCGTTCACGGCATCGACGGTCGAGATGATCGTGCCAAGCCGGTAATGATAGCGCAGCTGGGTATCGGCCATCAGCGTGTACATGATGGGCGAGGGATCGGCGAGGCCCGTGGTCTCCACGACGATGCGCTCAAAAGCGGGGATCAGGCCTTTCGCGCGCTTTTCGTGGAGCTCGAGAATGGCGTTCTTCAGGTCGTCGCGGATGGTGCAGCAAATGCAGCCGCTTGAGAGCAAGACGGTGTCTTTGTCGATCGTTTCTACCAGCTGGTGATCGATGCCGACCTCGCCGAATTCGTTGATCAGCACGGCCGCGTTCTTGAGCGCCGGATGCTTCAGCATGTGGTTGAGCAGGGTGGTCTTGCCGCTGCCAAGAAATCCGGTCAGGACGAAGATCGGGGTCAGCGTGCTATAGGCGGTCATGGCGTGGGTTGCGCGCTGATTTTCGCGCGCAAAAAATCGAGCAGTTCGGGGTCGAGCGGATCGGTTGGCTTCTGCGCGATGTTTTCGACCGTCAGCCAAATCTGGGGCAGATAATTCACGATTTCGCTACGCCCACGCAGGCTATTGACGACATAGTTTTCAGCCATCCAATCGTCGACCTTGCAGCCATAGAATTCGAGGATCTTGTTGACCAGGGCAACGCGACCATGGCGTTGCAGGCGCCAGTCGCGCCCACCCGAGACACGCTCGCTCTCGCCCGCATTGGTGCCGGTTTCGGTCCAATGCGGAATGCCGGAAAAGACGGCGCAAAACGCACACATGGTTCAGCCTCGTCAGACCCCTGCCGCTCAATCGTGGTCGGCGCCCCGGGGATGGCATGATCAACGGATATTGTTTAAGAGCCTTGATGTGCGCTATGTCAAGGTCAAGCAGACCCGGTCACCGGGCGTTCATGATCGCGACCATGCAATGGGGAGAGAACGCAGATGGCAAAGGCCAAGGCGGCCAAGGCAGTTCGCAACGAAAATCTCAACATCGCGGGTCTGCGCGCACCGGTCGAACTATGCATCGACACTTGGGGCGTGCCGCATATTCGCGCCAAGAGCCTGAGCGATCTTTTTTTCGCCCAAGGCTTCAACGCCGCGCGCGACCGCCTCTGGCAGATCGATTTGGCACGGAAGCGCGGGCTTGGCCTGCTCGCCGGTGATTTTGGCCCCGGCTATTTGGCGCAGGATCGTGCCGCGCGGCTCTTCCTTTATCGCGGCGACATGAAAAAGGAATGGCCGTGCTATGGCGAGGATTCGAAACAAATTTGTGCGGCCTTCGCCAAAGGCATCAACGCCTATATCGATTTGATCGAGAAACAACCAAAGCGCCTGCCGCCCGAATTCGTCGCGCTCGGCACGCGCCCGCAACGCTGGAAGGCGGATGACGTCGTACGCATTCGCTCGCACGCCTGGATGCGCAATATTTTGGCTGAGGTGATTCGCGCGAACATCATGGCCAATAGCGATCCCGAGACCGATTTGCTGCGGCAAAATCTCGAACCCATGGTCAAGCCGAAGGTCGAAAAGGGCATCGACCTCAAGGCCATTCCGCTCAAGGTACTCGATAATTATCGCCTGGCGATCACGCCCGTGGCGTTCAGCCAGGACCGGCTCGGGGCGAAGCTCGGAGAAGCCTGGTCGTGGACCAAGGTGACCCCGCTCGCCGAGGTGATTCGCGATACCAGCATGCAGGGTTCGAACAATTGGGCGGTTTCGGGCAAGCGAACCGCGACGGGGCGCCCCATTCTGGGCAGCGACCCGCATCGCCTGCACGCGATTCCATCGCTGCGCTATTTGGTGCATCTAACGGCGCCGGGCTTCGATGCCATCGGCACGGGCGAAGCGGTCTTCCCCGGCATCATGATCGGCCATAATGGCGAGGCCGCAAGCGGCCTCACTCTCTTCTTCGGCCCCGACGAGGAAGATCTTTATGTCTACCAGACCGACCCGAAAAACGCGGACCGCTATCAATATAAGGGTCGCTATGAGCCGATGAAAATCGTCAAAGAGCGCGTCTCGGTCAAAGGTGCCGCGGACCAAACGCTGACGCTCAAATTCACGCGTCATGGCCCGGTCATCTTCGAAGATACCAAACGCAATCTCGCTTTTGCTGTGCGGACGCTGTGGACCGAGCCCGGCACCACCGCCTATGGCGCGAGCCTGGTCTCAATGCGGACGCGGAGCTTCGATGATTTTCGTGAGGCGATGAAAAAATGGGCCGTGCCCGCGGTCAGTCAGGTTTATGCCGATCGCAAGGGCGATATTGGGTGGATCACGGCGGGCTTCACGCCGATCCGCAAGAATTATGATGGGCTCCTACCAGCGCCGGGCGATGGCCGGTTCGAGTGGAGCGGCTATGTCAAACCCGATCACATGCCGTGGGTGAAAAATCCGAAGAAGGGGTTCGTCACCACCTCGAATGAAATGAACGTGCCGGCGGATTGGAAACACATCAAACGCCCGATTGGCTATGAATGGTGGGAGCCCTCGCGCGCGCGGCGCATTCAAGGCGTGCTCAAGGACCAGCCCAAGCATAGCGTGGGCGATTCAATGGCGCTGCAGACCGACGTGTATTCAAAGCCGGCCGAGCGGTTGAAGCCGCTGCTCAAAAAACTCAAGAGCGGCGAGGTGGAAATCAGCAAGGCGCTCGCTTTGCTCGCCAAATGGGACAATCAACTCGAGGCCGAGAGCGGGCCGGCCGCGCTTTTTGAAATCTGGTGGGCCAAACATTTGAAGCCCACTTTGTTGGCCCAGCTTGTGCCAAATGATGCCGCGCGCGCGCTGATCGTGCCGGGTGATGTCGAGAGCATATTGCAGGCGCTTGAGGGACCGGGGCGGGGCTTTGGGCCCGACCCGAAAACCGCGCGTAATCGGCTATTGCTCGCGACACTGGGTTCCGCCTATCGCGATTGCGCTCAGCGCATGGGCGATGATGCGAAGACCTGGCAATGGGGCAAACTCCATCATGGCTTCTTCGAGCATGCGCTGAGCGCGATTACCGACAAGGCGGATCGGGCCACCTTCAATGTCGGGCCGCTGGCCAAGGGCGGCGGCGATTCGACGCCGATGATGGCGGCCTATCGCCCGACGGATTTTCGCGTCACGCTCGGCGCGTCGGTCCGCATTGTCATCGATGTCGGCGATTGGGATAAGAGCAAATGGATCAATTCGCCCGGTCAATCGGGCGACCCGCGCTCGCCGCATTATGGCGATCTCGCGCCACTCTGGGCCAAGGGTAAATATGTGCCCATGCTCTATAGCGCGGCCGCGGTCGACAAGGCGACCGAACAGCGCATCGTGCTGAAGCCGAAGCGTTAGGGCACAGCGCTCAAATCGCCCCAGCTCGCGACACGCTCGATGCGGCACGCGATCACCGGCAGGGGACCAAGCGCCATTCTGGCATATTGCTTGTAGCGGGCACGAAGTAGTGTTTGCGCCTGGTCATGCTCGACGCCGTCGGGCAAAAGTTCGGCGCGGCCATCGAGGCGAACCCAGGCGAGCCGCGCCCAATCCTCGTCATAGCGATCGGCTAATACGGCCACGTGTGGGTTCTCCGCGATGTTGCGCAAGCGCTTGAGCCGCGAGAGGCCGCCCTGTTTCGGCTTTTCATCGATCGTCGAATAGAGCGTGTCGCCGGCAAGCGCGAAACAGACCGGCACAATATGCGGAATGCCGGATCGATCGGCGGTCGCGAGATGAACAACGCGAACGCAGGCCAAGAAGTCTCGCGCGGCATCGGCGACGATCACGCGCCGCGATCCCGAGCCCGGCTCTAGGCCCTGATCCAGGTTTCCGAGAAAGCCAGCATCGCGGTGGTGATGGTGTGGCCGGCGATCTCACGCGGCACGGGCTTGCCTGCCAAAGCGCGACCGTTCACTTCGATCGTGGCGTTTTGGCAACCGACGAACAGGCTCGGCATGTGATGTTTGCCGGTGGCTGATTTGTCGGGCGGCACGGCGAAACAGAATGGCTTGCCGAGGCCGCTCCAGGTCAACCGCGCATTCAGATCGCCGGACTTGACCGCTTCGCTATAGCTTGAGGCCGGATCGCCCGAGGCCGCCACGCTATCGAGCGGCCGATAGGTGAGGTGCGCGAGACTGGCCAGGCCCTTGAAGGCACCAAAATTACTCAAATAGTCGCTGACCAAATAACGCGCGAGTTTTTCGTTGTCGGTGATGCAGTAATTCGCGCGTTCCGCCGGCGGATTGGCATCCTGTGGCGATTGCATGAGCACAAGGGCATGGCCGCGCCCGAACGGCGAAAGCACCACGCGAAAGAAACTGGCCAGCGCGACGAACGGGCCGTCAGGCTTTTCCTTCAAATAAATACCGGGGTTCTCGCCCGACCATTCGACGGTGCCCGCAAAGACGATCGTATCAGCCATGAAATCCTTCCTAGTTCCGCTTGGAGCGCCATGTTAGCTCAGGGGCGGCGCCTGCGAACCTCTATTGCAGGCACGATCGGCAAAGAGGGCGGCCTGTCCGATGGTGAGCTTCAGTCTCTTTTGTTTGATGGGCTATAGCGAGCGCGGCACGGCGGTCGCGGATGTGCTGGGCGATACGGTCGAATTGGTGCGCCGCGCCGAGGCGGCGGGCTTCGAGGCGGCCTGGTTCGCCGAACATCATTTTTCGAATTATTGCGTTTGCCCGTCGCCGCTCTTGATGGTCAGCCATTGCGCGGCCGCGACATCGCGTATCAAGCTCGGCCCGGCCGTGCTCGTCGTGCCGCTTTACAACCCGATCCGGCTTTTAGCCGAGATCGGCATGGTTGCGGCGCTCTGCGGCGACCGGCTTTGGCTCGGCATTGGGAGTGGTTACCAGCCCTTTGAGTTCGAGCGGTATCAGGCCGATCTCGGGCAATCGAAAGAACGGCTCGATGAATTTCTGGCCCTAATGGACGTGGCTTTCACGAACGAGACGTTTGCCTATCAGGGGCGCTTCACGTCGATCCCCCAGGCGAGTATCAGCACGCGACCGACCCAAGTGCCGCCGATTTGGCTCGCGGGCGATTCCGAGGCGACGCACAGGCTCGCGGCGCGCCGTGGCTTCGTGCCGATCATCACGGGCCGCGCCCAAGGCCCCGATTATTTGGCCGCTCAGCGCGCGCGGATCGATGCCTCGTTCGCGCTCGAAGGGAAGGCTGATCGGCCGCATCCGCTCGGTATTTTGCGCTTTCTTTGCGTGACGGAACGTGACGAAGAAACCCGCGACTATCTCATCAACGTGCGTCATCAATTGCGCCTTGCCGCGGCGTTGCGCAATCGCCAGCAAGTCATGGACGGCGGCATGTTGGTCGCGCAGCCGGTTGAGAACGAGGCGTCGCTCGATGAGATGGCGGCGAATTTGGCGGTTGGCGATGTCGAAACCGTCGCGGCGCGCCTGGCGGCTGATATCCGGGCCTCCGCCGCCACGCATGTGATGCTGAATATTCAAACGCTCGGCTCGACCATGGCGCAGGCGCGCCGAACCATCGATTTATTCGGGCGCGAGATACGACCGCGCATCGAGCGCGCGCTTGGCAGCTCGGCGCGTTAGCGCTGGAGCAGCGCGCGGATCGAGGCCCCGAGAAACTCATTACAGGCGGGGTCGATGCCAGCCTCCGAGAGATGGCCCCAAGGTCCGGGGATGGGGCGGAGCTCGGCATTGGGCAGATGGCTCGCCTCCCACGCCATGTCGGCGGGCGGAAAATAGAGATCGGTTTCGCCCGGGCTCAGCACCGCCTTGGCGCGGATCGAACGCAGCGCGCGTTCGAGATCACCGTTGAAGCCGGGTGTCTTGGCGATGTCGGCGGTTTGCCATGTGTGCAATTGGGTGAGGAGATTATTGGCGTCGAGCCTCAGCCAGAACGCCTCCCAGAAATCGACCAGGAAATGGTCGACGCTGGTGAAGCCCATCCGTTTGTAGAGCCCCTCGCGATAAAACGCCTGCGACAGCGCCCAGCCAGCCCAGACGCGCCCCATGGCGCGCATGCCGGTCTCGGGCGGCTTGTCATAGTCGCCGCCTCTGAATGCCGGATCGGCCAGAAGCGCCGCCTTGGCGCCCGCGAGAAAGACGTAACAATGTGGGCTCACTTTGGCCGCGCCGCAGCAGGGCGCGATGCGCTCGACCAGGTCGGGATAGGCCAAGCCCCATTGATAGGCTTGGAACGCGCCCATCGAACCGCCGATCGCGAGTTGGATGCGCGTGACGCGAAAGTGCTCGGTCAATAGTCGATGTTGGGCGCGCACATTGTCCTGAATCGAGATGGCCGGAAAACGACCACGGTCGAAGGGCGCCGGCGTGTTCGAGGGCGATGATGACAATCCATTGCCGAACAGACTCGGCGCGATGACGAAATATTTCCGCGTATCGAGCGGGCGATCATCGCCGATCAACCATTCGAGATCACTGTGTGTGCCGGTGAACCAGGTCGGGAACACAATCACATTGTCGCGCGGTGCGTTGAGCGCGCCATAAGTGGCATAAGCGAGACGTGCCTTCGGCAACACAACGCCGCCATCAAGCGAAAAAGCGCCGAGCTCAAATAATTGATGAGGCGTCACGTCGCTCAAAGCGCCGCCATGCCGCCGTCGACCATATAATTGCCGGCGGCAACAAAACTTGCTTCGTCGGAGGCCAAGAACGCGATCATGGGCGCGATCTCATTGGGTTCCGCACGGCGGCCGAGCGGTGTGAATTTGATTAGCATCTCGGCTTCTTCCGCCGTAACGCCGCGCGACATGGGCGTATCGACATAGCCGGGCAAGAGACAATTCACGCGGATATTGTGCGGCGCATAGGTAACCCCGGCATTTTTCGAGAGCATCACGGCCGCGCCCTTGGAGGTTTGATAGGCCACGTTATTGGCGACGCCCGACCAACCCCAGACCGAGGAGACGTTGATAATCGCGCCGCCGCCGAGCTTGATCATGCCCGGGATCACGGTCTTCATGCCGAGGAACATGCCAAGCACGTTGCTCTCGAACGCGGCCATCATGGCATCGATGGTTTCTTCGTGGACGGGCCGGCCGCTGCCAAGCGCGCCGGCATTGTTGACGAGCACATTGGGGGCGCCGAACGTCTTAATGCAGGCGGCGAGGCCGGCGCTCCAGGCTTGTTCGCTCCGAATATCCAAAATCTCGAACCGCATGGTGTCGCGATGCGAGGCGAGCAACGCACCGAGTTCCGCCCCGGGCACCTTGACGTCGGCCGCCAAAACCTTGGCGCCCTCGCTCAGAAATAGGCGCGCCGTGGCGGCGCCGATGCCGGTCGATGCCCCGGTGATGATCGCGATCTTGCCCTCAAGCCGTCCAGCCATGGCGCCAACCCTCTGCGTTCCAAACTATTCTTCTAGCCGCCGGCGCCGGCCATGCGCCGCGACCGACCGCGCTGCGCACGGCTGCCGGCCTTGCGCGGCACAAGGCGCCCCGCCAGGAATTCGATCGCGATCACGGTCAAGAGGAGCGAGCCGGTGACCAATTGCACGAGCGAGGCTGATGTGCCGCGTGCGGCCAAGCCCGATACCACCACCGCCAAGATCGCCACGCCAAAAGCCACGTTTAAGACCGTGCCGCGCCCGCCATAAAGACTGATGCCGCCCAAGAGACAAGCGGCCGCGCCGGTCAACAACAGATCGTCATAATTTTGGGGCGCGGCGCTGCCGCCGCGTGTGGCCGCGAGGGCGCCAGCCAGGCTCGCGCAGCCCGATGAGATCGCGAAGCTGATAGTCAGCGTGCGCACGCGCGGCACGCCGGCCGCGATCGCTTTGTTGCGCGCGCCGCCAATGGCATAAATCTCTCGGCCCCAGCGCGTGTAGGTGAGGAACAGCCAGGCCATCACGAACATGAAGAGCGCGATGATGCTACTGATCGAGAAAATCCAATAGCGTTCGAGTAGCGGATCGGTGATTTCGAAATTCTCGATGATGATCGGCTCGTGACCACTGAAAATATAGGTCAGGCCGCGTAGCATGATCAGCGTGCCGATGGTGAAGACCAGCGAGGAGATACCGAGGCGCCCGATCACAATGCCTTGCAGCGCACCGAATACGACGCCGCACGCGGTTGCGATCGCAATACAGCCGATCAAGCCGGTCGAGGAAGTGAGCACCGTAATGATGGCGGCCAGCGCCGCCATCGAGCCGACCGAAAGGTCGAATTCGCCGGCAATCAGCGTGACGGCCAGACCCAGCGCGACGAGGCCGACGAGCGAAAAGCCCTCGAGCACGGAATAGACGCTGGCCTCGCCACGAAAGGTCGGCGTGAGGACCGAAATCACGATCCAGGTAACGATCAAGGCCCCGAGCGGGAGCGCGTAGGGGCGCGACCAAAGGAGGAAACTCTTGATCATCCGCGCACGCCCCGCCGGCGCAATAAATCGAGCAACACCACGGCGGCCGCGACCACCGCGCCCTGAATCGCGAGGCGCCCGCCTGGGCTGAAATCATTCAGCACCATCATGTTGGAGATGACGGAGATCAATAGCGCGCCCGCGGCCGAGCGGAGCGGCGAGCCCTGACCGCCGCCGATTGCCGTGCCGCCCACCAAGAGTACCGCGATCGCATTGATGGTTAGATTGGGGAAGGATTTGGCGGTCGCCTCGCCAAAGGCCGCGCCCTCCAAAATCCCCGCAA
>CAMDNF010000096.1:0-9527 GCA_945902735.1 Rhizobium sp. Q54
GCTCCCTATGCGGCGGGCTGGGACGAGGGCTTCATTGTCCCCGTTGAGGCGCTGCGAAAGGCGGCGGCGCTCGGCTTCGCTGGGCTCTATGTAAAGGACGATGTCGGTGGCGCCAATCTGAGCCGGCTCGATGCCGCGCTAGTATTGGAGGCGCTGGCTGGAGCCTGTACCTCGACCGCCGCCTATATCTCGATCCACAACATGGCGGCCTGGATGATCGACGCGTTTGGCAATGCCGCCCAGCGCCAGCGCTTTCTACCCGACCTTTGTACCATGCGGCACTTCGCCAGCTACTGCCTGACCGAGCCCGCTTCCGGCTCCGATGCCGCAGCGCTCAAGACGCGGGCCGTGCGTGATGGCGATGTCTATGTGCTGAACGGCACGAAGGCGTTCATCTCGGGCGGTGGGGTAAGTGATCTTTATGTCTGCATGGTGCGTACCGGTGGTGCGGGCGCCGACGGCATTTCGTGCCTCGTTGTCGAAAAAAACGCACCGGGCCTTTCCTTCGGCAAACAGGAAAGAAAGCTGGGCTGGCACAGTCAGCCCACGGCCATGGTGATCTTCGAGGATTGCCGCGTGCCGGTTGCCAATCGCATCGGGGCGGAAGGCGACGGTTTTCGCATCGCCATGAAGGGCCTCGATGGCGGGCGGGTCAATATCGGCGCCTGCTCGCTTGGCGCGGCGGCGACCTGCCTTGAGCTGGCGCGCGAACATCTGTTGGTGCGCGAGCAATTCGGTAAGAAGCTTGCCGCCTTCCAAGCGCTCCAATTCAAGGTCGCCGACATGGCGACCGAGCTCGAGGCCGCGCGCCTCATGATCTTTCGCGCGGCGGCCGCGCTCGATGCCGGCGCCGAGAACGCCACCATGCTGTGCGCCATGGCCAAACGCCTCGCCACCGATATCGGCTTCGAGGTCTGCAACGCCGCCTTGCAACTCTTCGGCGGCTACGGCTATTTGATGGACCATCCGATCGAGCGTTTCGTGCGCGACACGCGCGTCCATCAAATCCTCGAAGGCACCAATGAGATCATGCGCGTGATCATCGCGCGCCGTTTTCTTACCCCTTAGGGAGATCCCGTCACCGTGACAGCGATTACCTCTTTTGATTCCGATGAATTGCTCGCCGTGCGCGTCGGCCAAGTCGGCAGCCTCACGCTCAACCGGCCGCGCGTGTTGAACGTGCTGACGCCGATCATGGTCGATGGCCTCTACGCGACGCTCAAGGCGTGGCGCGCCGATCCGCAGGTTAAGGCTGTCGTCTTGCGTGGCGCGGCGCGCGATGACGGCAAGGTGCCGTTCTGTGCCGGCGGCGATATTCGCATGATCTATGATCAACGCACCGATCCCAAGCGCAGCTTCGCCGTGCGTTTCTATCAAGAGGAGTATCGGCTCAACCGCTGCCTTTACGAATTCCCGAAACCGCATGTGGCGCTGATCGATGGTGTGGTGATGGGCGGCGGTGTTGGCGCGTCAATCCACGGCTCACATCGCGTGATGAGCGAGCGCACGCTGTTCGCCATGCCGGAAACCGGCATCGGGCTGTTTCCCGATGTCGGCGCGACCTATTTCCTGCCGCGCTGCCCTGGCCATTTCGGGCTCTATATGGGCCTGACCGGCGCGCGTATCGGGGTGGCGGATGCCCTGTTCTTGGGGCTTGGCACCCATTATGTGCCATCGTCGAACATCGCCGCACTCGATCGCGCGTTATGTGAGTCGGATTATGCGCGCGATGCACGCAAGACGGTCGATGCCGTGATCACGGAATTCGCCGCTAAGCCGCCGATCGCGCCGCTCGAGGCTCATCGCCACGCGATCGAACGTGCCTTCTCCGCGCCGTCAGTCGAGGAAATCTTTGCGCGGCTCGAGGCGGATGGCAGCCCCTTTGTGACCGAGACCCTGAAACAGCTTCGCGCCAAATCGCCGCGTAGTCTGAAAGTGACCTATCGCCAACTTACGCGCTATAGCAGTCTCTCTTTCGAGGAGGCGATGAAACTCGAATATCGCATGGCGGTGCATTGCAATTTCAGCCACGACTTTTTCGAAGGCGTGCGCGCTGTCGTGGTCGATAAAGACCAGGCGCCAAAATGGCAGCCGGCGCGCCTTGAAGAAGTGACGGAGGCGATGGTCGATGCCTATTTCCTGCCGCCGGCCTCGGGCGATATGACGTTTGAATAGGGAGGGAGTTCTATCATGGCGCGTATCGCCTTTATCGGTGTCGGCAATATGGGCGGGCCGATGCTCGGTAATCTGGTCAAGGCCGGCCATGAGGTCTCGGCGTTCGATCTCGCCGCGCCAGCGCGCGAATCGGCGCGCACGGCCGGGGCCACACTCGCCGATGGCGCGGCTCAAGCGGCGAAGGGTGCCGAGATCGTCATCACCATGTTGCCGGCCGGCCAACATGTGCGTGCGGTGCTCATTGAGGGCGGTGTCCTCGACGCCGCGGCCAAGGGCACGCTCTTTATCGATTGCTCGACGATCGACGTCGATGCTGCGCGGACGGTCCATAAGGCCGCCTTGGAACGTGGGCATGACTTGCTCGATGCGCCTGTCTCCGGCGGCACGGCCGGCGCCGCGGCAGGCACGCTGACCTTCATGGTCGGTGGCAATAAGGCCGCGTTCGATCGGGCCGAGCCAATCCTCAAGGCCATGGGCAAAGCCGTCATTCATGCCGGACCATCGGGCAATGGCCAGGCGGCGAAGATCTGCAACAACATGATCCTCGGCATCACGATGATCGGCGTTTCGGAAGCCTTGACGCTGGCGAAGCGGCTCGGCCTTGATGCCGCGACCTTGCATGCGATCAGCTCAAAATCATCGGGCTCGTGTTGGGCACTGAACGAATACTGCCCGGCGCCCGGGCCGGTGCCCAAGGCGCCATCGAACCGCGACTATCAAGCAGGCTTCACAGCCCAAATGATGCTGAAAGACCTGAAGCTCGCGCTCGGCGCCGCGCAAAGCACCGATTCCGCCGTTCCGCTTGGCGCGGCGGCCGAATCGCTCTACGCGCTTTATTGCGGCGCTGGCCACAGTGCGAAGGATTTCTCGGGCATCATTCAGATGATCGAAGGCAAGGAGTGAGCGCCCAAAGGCGTCCTTTTTCCTGGTATAATGAGCCATGAACAAGCCGCGTTCCTATACCGCTCGCAGCGCGCCGCCGGTTGACCAGGCGCGGCCGGATGGCCCGCTGATTCAATTCTTCGCGACGCCGCCAGAGCCCTGCCCCTATTTGGCAGGAAGGCTTGAGCGAAAGCTCCTGACGCCGCTGACGGGCTCGCGCGCACCCTCTACCTATGACGATCTGATCAAGCGTGGTTTCCGGCGCAGCCATACGGTTGCCTATCGCCCGGCCTGCCGACAATGCGATGCGTGTATCCCGGTGCGAATCGTGACCCGTGAATTTCAGCCATCGCGTAATTTGAGGCGATCGATCCGGGCCTGCGCCTCGTGGCGGGCCGAAGAATTTGCAGAGCCCACGGCGTTACCCACCCATTATCGCTTGTTTCAACGCTATCAGGCGACCCGGCATAACGGTGGCGATATGGCGCGCATGTCTTTTGCCGAATATCGCGCCATGGTCGAAGAGAGTTTCGTGAACACCAAGCTCGCCGAATTCCGCGATGACGGCGGCGCACTTCAGGGCATCGCGATCTATGACCGGGTCGAAAACGGGTTATCGGCGCTCTATCAATTTTTCGAACCCGACCTCGAGAGCACGAGCCCGGGCAGTTACATGATTGCGTGGTTGGTCAAGCGTGCGCTTTCGCTCGGTCTCGATCATGTCTATCTCGGCTATTACATCGGCGACTGTCGCAAGATGGCTTACAAGGCGCGCTTTAAGCCGCTCGAGGCGTTGGGGGCCGATGGGCGCTGGGCGCCGTTCGAAGCGACGCCGTAAACAAAACGGCCGCCGGTTTCCCGGCGGCCGCTTATCAAACGGTGATTGAAGGTTTAGCCGCGTCTACGACCGAATAGCCGCCAACCCGCGCCCACAATGGCCGCGGCCAGCAACAACTTCAAAAGATCACCAAGCAGGAACGGAATGAGGCCGGTGGAAAACGCCGCATCCCACGCCCCCTGCCCTTCAGCCAAATATTGCGCGCCGGTCGAGCCGTACCAAACCGCGAGCCACGGCACACCCGGCAAATAGATCAGGATTTCCGCGAGCACCATGCCAAGCACGGTGAGCGGTAGGCTGCGGCTCCAACCGCGCTGTGCAAGAAAGCCTAGCAGCGCGGCGGCCAACACAAAGCCGATGATGTAGCCGCCCGTCGCACCGGCAATCACACCGGGGCCTGCCGACCAATTGGCGAAGACTGGAATGCCGACCGCGCCGGCCCCCATATAGAGGAGCAAGGTCGTGAGGCCGAGCTGCCAGCCAAACACCGTGCCGACCAAGAGCACCGCGAGAGTCTGCCCCGTCATCGGCACGGGATAGAACGGCACGCGTGCTTGGGCGCAAAGCGCGATGAAGACGACGCCGAGTATGGCGAGCAAGGTGAAACGGAGGGCACGTTGTGCAGGTCTGGCATCCTGCCAAAGCGGCGTCGCAAGTGCCGAATGGACCGGGGTCATCAAACTCATCGTTCTGGCTCCTCGCCAATCATTATTCCCTATCGCCCATTTATAATGGAAAGGTCGAGGTGGGAAAACGCCAAAAAAGCCTGTCCTATTTGGCCTATGGCTCGGTCTAGCTGAATTTGTTGGAGCGCGGGAAGCCCTTGGGCGGCAGACGGCCTTTGGCCCCGCGCTCGCCAATCCAATCCGCCAGATTCTTCTCGGTACGCAGGCCTGTGGCCGTCACCCAGCTCAGGCCTTGCTTCAATGTAAACACCCGAACGTCCTCCAGCGTGCCGTCCTTATAGCGCTGCAAGATGACGCCCCGCCCGCGGGTCATTTCGGGCAATTCTTCGGCCTTGAAAATGGCGAGTTTCCGGCTGGTTCCGATCACCGCCACATGGTCGCCCTCGGCCTCGACACAGGAAGCTGCCTCGGCCCCATCGCCCACATTGAGGACCTGTTTGCCGGTGCGGGTTTGCGCCAGCACATCATCCTCTTTCACGAAGAAGCCGCGCCCATCGCTTGACGCCACGAGCAAGCGACGGCCGGGCCTGTGCACGAAGAGCCCGACAATTTCCTGATCATTGCCGAGTTCAACCATGAGCCTGACCGGCTCGCCGAAGCCGCGCCCACCCGGAAGCTTATCGGCACCCAGCGTATAGAAGCGACCGTTGGTGGCGAACAAGACGAGTTTGTCCGTCGTCTCGGCATGAATCCGAAAACGTTCCTGATCGCCTTCCTTGTATTTGACCTCGGTCTCAGGCCCGACATGGCCTTTGAGCGCGCGGACCCAACCCTTGTCCGAACAGATCACGGTGATCGGCTCGCGCTCGATCAAGGCCTCGACCGGCATGTCGACCGGATCGGGTGCCGTGCCGATTTCCGTGCGGCGCGCCCCTAGCGCCGTCTTCGCGCCATAAATGTGGAGCAGCCCATCAAGCTCCTTGCCGAGCGCCGATTTTTGGCGCGCTTGGCTGCGCAGCAGCGCTTCGAGATCGGTCTTTTCCTTACTCAGCGCATCGTGCTCTTTCCTGATCTCAATCTCTTCGAGCTTTCGAAGGGCCCGCAGGCGCATATTCAGAATCGCTTCAGCCTGTACGTCGGTGATCTTGAACCGCTTGATCAAGACCGCCTTCGGTTCCTCTTCGCGCCGGATGATTCTGATCACCTCATCGAGATTTAGATAGGCGATCAGGTAGCCGCCAAGTACTTCGAGCCGGTTGGTAATGACACCGATGCGATGTTTGGAGCGCCGCTTCAAGACATCGAGGCGGTGATCGAGATAGGCCTCGAGCACCTGCTTCAAGTTCATCAGGCGCGGCACATTGTCCTTGTCGAGGACGTTCATATTGAGGCTGACGCGCGTTTCAAGGTCGGTCTGGCGGAACAACGTCTCGATCAACAGATTTGGATCGACCGTGCGGCTCTTCGGCTCGAGCACGATGCGCACGACATCGGTCGATTCATCGAGGACCGATTCGAGAAGGGTGATTTTCTTGTTATCGATCAGCTCGGCAATACGCTCGATCAACCGGCCCTTCTGGACATGATGCGGGATTTCGGTCACGACGAGCTGCCAGGCGCCGCGCGGCAATTCTTCGACCTCATAGCGCGCGCGGAGGCGAAAACTACCGCGCCCCTCGGCATAAGCGGCGCGGATACTCGCCTTCGGCTCGACCAAAATACCGCCGGTCGGAAAGTCTGGCCCCTTGACGTGCTTGCAAAGATCGGCGACCGAGCTTTTGGGATCGTCGAGCAGAACTTTTAGCGCGCCAACGAGCTCCGCCACATTATGCGGCGGAATCGAGGTGGCGAGACCGACCGCGATACCGGTCGCGCCATTGGCGAGCAGGTTCGGGAAATTCGCCGGCATGACGATCGGTTCGCTTTCGCTGCCATCATAGGTGGCGCGAAAATCAACCGCGTCCTCGTCCAGACCTTCCATCAGGCGCGCGGCCACATCGGTCAGCCGCGCCTCGGTGTAGCGCATGGCGGCGGCGTTATCGCCATCGATATTGCCGAAATTGCCCTGGCCTTCGATCAACGGGTAGCGCAGCGCGAAATCCTGCGCGAGGCGCACCAACGCCTCATAAACTGCCGAATCGCCATGGGGGTGATATTTGCCGATGACATCGCCAACCACGCGCGCGCACTTCTTGAACGCGCTGCCAGGGTCAAGCTTGAGCTCGCGCATGGCAAAGATCAGCCGGCGCTGCACCGGTTTCAGGCCATCCCGTACATCGGGTAGCGAGCGCGACATGATGGTCGAGAGCGCATAGGCGAGATAGCGCTCGCTCAGCGCGTCGGAGAACTCGACGGGCCGCATCTCGTCGGCGGGGGCTGGGGGGGTAACGCTCATGATCGGGGCCGATTCGAGGGGAAAACGCTAGCTCTTGTAGGCTTCCGGCGGCCTCAGTCAAGCCCTCGTGGGCTTGCCAAGCGGTCAAGCAATCGCTCGCGAGCCGGCGGCAGGCGCCCACCGGCGCTGGCGAACAGGTGGTTGATCAGGAAATGGCCGGTCAAAGCGAGGCCATTGCGAAGGTCTGCCGGGGAGGCCTCCGCTCCCTCGGTCAAGAAGCGCGGTAACTTAAAAAGCCGGTCGCGATAGAGCCCGGCCGATTCGGCCGTGACCGCACGACCCGAGCGCGGCGAAACGAATTCGAGATTGGCGGTCGCGCCACTCACCGCGCAGGCGCTGAGGTCGAGCCCAAAGCCAAGTTCCGTCAGCAACATCACTTCGAAACGCACATAGGTCTCGCCCCAATTCGGCGTGCCACCCTCTAGGCGATCGAGCAAATCGATCAGCGCCGCATGAAGCACCGGATAAGGATGGCGCTCCGGCAGGCCGGCCTCGATCAAGGCACAGGCCGATGAGAGCGCGGCGAGCCGCGCCGGATCATCCATCACGCGCGCCGCGCGCGAGGCGATCAATTCGCACTCGAACGTGCCGAGATGTTCATCGAGCCGGGCAAACCAGCGCGCGGTGACTTCATTGCCCGCCATGAAAAGGCCGCGCTGGCGCTTGCTCGCGCCGCCGCGCGCGAGGCCGGCGTGTCGGCCATGATCGGCGGTCAGAATCGAGACCACCGCGCTGCCCTCGCCGTGCTTTCGCGCGCTCAACACAATGCCGCGGTCGGTCCATTCCATGTTGGCGACGTCGGTTGAATCCTACCGCCCCTTGAACTGCGGCGGGCGACGTTCGGCGAACGCGCGCGGGCCCTCGATCGAATCCTCGCTCGCCATCACTTTGTTGAACAGCAACTCCTCGATCGCCATGCCGGCCGCGAAATCGCGCCCGAGCCCCTCATAGACCGCCTGTTTGGCGGCGCGCACCGCGAGCGGCCCGCGTGCCGCGATGCGCCCGGCGAGCTCATGCGCCACGGGCAGAAGCCTAGCCTGCGGCACGACGCGATTGACCAGACCGATGCGCAGCGCCTCGTCGGCGTCAATCGGGTCGCCGCTCAGAATCATTTCGAGCGCCATGCCGAGCGGCACCGCGCGGGGCAGACGTTGCGTGCCGCCGGCACCCGGGATGATCGCCCATTTGACCTCGGCCAGACCAAGCTTGGCATTCGGCGAACAGAGCCGAAGGTCGCAGGCGAGCGCCATTTCAAGACCGCCGGCGAGGCAGTGACCATTGACCGCCGCGATGATCGGCTTCGCGAGCTGAAGCCCGCGCGCGAGGCCGCCGCCGAATTCCCAAGGCGTGGTGTCGCCGCGCGCGATCGCCGCCCTTTGCGCCGGAATCAGGCTCTTGAGATCGGCGCCCGCGCAGAACGATTTCTCGCCCGCGCCGGTCAGGATCGCGACGCGCAGCTCCGCCTCGGTGGCGAAACGCTCCCAAATCGCGCGGAGCTCGGCGTTGTGCTCGATGTCGAGCGCGTTCATGGCCTCGGGGCGGTTGATCGTGACCTGCATGACATGGCCGGTCACGTGGACGTCGATCGACATGGCGACCTCCTAGCGCGGGAAATTCAACCCCATGGCGCGAAAGCGCGCCGGGTCGTCGGCCCAATTCTTGCGCACTTTGACGAAGAGAAACAAATGGACGCGGCGGCCGAGCAGTCCCTCGAGCTCAAGCCGCGCGGCCTGGCCGATCGCCTTGATGCGGCGCCCGTCTTTACCGAGCACGATCGGCTTCTGGCTGTCCTTCTGAACGAAAATAGTCGCTTCGATGCGCGCACTGCCATCGGGCTGTTCGGAAAACCGCTCGGTTTCGACCGTCGCGGCATAGGGCAGTTCATCGCCGAGCTGGAGGAACAGCTTTTCGCGCACCACTTCGGCGGCCAGGAAGCGCTCGGTGATATCGCTCAGCTGATCTTCGGGATAGAGCCATTCACCCTCGGGCAGGCGCGCGGCGAGATGGCGGACGAGATCGTCGACGCCGTCGCCCTTGAGCGCCGACACCATGAAAACATCGGTCACGATACCGGTCTGATCGAGCGTCTTGGCGAGCGGCAGCAGCTTTTCGCGGGCAACCGCGTCGACCTTGTTGATGACGGCGATCGCCCTGCGGCCCGCTTCCTTCAGGCCTGCCACGATCCGCATCGCGTCGTCGTCGAGGCCGCGCGTCGCGTCGATCAACAGCACGACCAGATCGGCCTCGGTCGCGCCGCTCCAGGCCGCCTCGATCATGGCGCGGTCGAGCGTACGCTTGGGCGCGAAGATACCTGGCGTGTCGACCAGAACGATTTGCGTGGCGCCCGCCATGCGCACGCCGCGAACGCGCGCGCGCGTGGTCTGCACCTTGGGCGTGACGATGGCGATTTTGCTGCCGACGACCAGATTGACCAGCGTCGACTTGCCGGCGTTCGGCGCGCCGAGGATGGCGACGAAGCCGGCGCGCTTCGTCTCAGCCATGATCGGCCAACGTCACGATATCCAACAGCGCCAACGCCGCGGCCTGCTCGGCTTCACGTTTTGAAGCCCCGGCGGCGCGCATCGGCGTCAGTCCCTCGATCGTGACCTCG
>CAMDNF010000097.1:0-9471 GCA_945902735.1 Rhizobium sp. Q54
CAAGACGGGGATGGTCGGCGGGTTGTTTGGCCAGGCGTCGTCCAACGCAAAAGCATCGACAACACCGGGCATGGCGCGCGCCGCCTTGAGATCGATGCGCTTTATGCGGGCGTGGCCATACGGGCTACGCACGATCGCCGCCTGAAGAATGCCGGGCAGCTTGATGTCGTCCACGAAACTGGCCTGGCCGCGCAAATGCCTCGGATCTTCGAGGCGCTTGATGCGCGCGCCCATCATGGTGGCACCCAGCTCAGCGCTCCCACAGACGATCGGCGGTTTGCACCGCCTTGACGAGGTTGTGATAGCCAGTGCAGCGACAGAGATTGCCCGACAAAGCGTGCCGGATCTCGTCTTCGCTCGGCTTTTTCTTGTGCGCCAGGAACTCCTTCACGGTCAGCAGAATCCCCGGCGTGCAGAAGCCGCATTGCAAGCCGTGCTCCTGCCAGAACGCCTCCTGGATCGGATGCAGCGCACCGTCCTTGGCAAGACCCTCCACCGTATCGATCGCGGCGCCGTCAACCTGGGCCGCGAACATCAGGCAGGAGCGCACGGTCTGGCCATTAAGCGCGACCGTGCAGCTGCCGCACACGCCATGCTCGCAGCCGACATGGGTGCCGGTCAGGCCCAGATCGTCACGAATGAACTCGGAGAGCAGACGCCGGACCGGAACTCTCCTGGTGTGGCGCGTGCCGTTGACGGTCAATGAAATCGTACGTTCGGTATCCATCTCAGTGTCCCCCTCGCCCGGCTCCGGCCCGCTTTGCCGCCTCGAGCAGCACCCTGCGGGTCAACAAGTTTGCCAAATGCTTGCGATAGTCGGCCGGCGCGTGGAGATCGGAATTCGGCTCCACGGCTTTTGCGACCCGCTCCGCCACGGCGCGGAGCTTCGCCTCGTCCGGCCGCTCGCCGCGCAGAATCTCGTTGGCGATCGGAGCAGCGTCGAACGGCTTGCTGCCGACGCCGATCAGCGCCAAGCCGGCGCGCGCGACGCGGCCGCCGGCATCGAGCGCGACCAACGCCCCAACACCGACAAGAGCGAAGTCGCCCTGGCGACGGCTGAACTCGGTGAACGCAGCCCCTGTGCCGGCCGGCCAGCCCGGCAGGTCGATTGCAATCAGCACCTCATCCGGTTCGAGTGCGGTCGTTAGATTGCTGACGAAGAACTCCCTCGGGCTCAGGGTTCGCTCGCCGCGCGAACCGCGCACGCGGAGCTTGCCATCGAGTGCCGTCACGACAGCGGGCAGCTCGGCCGCCGGGTCGGCATGGGCGAGGCTTCCGCCGATCGTGCCCCGGTTGCGGATCTGCACGTGAGCAACATGCCCGATCGCTTCGTGAAGCAGCGGACAGCGCTCGCGCACCAAAGTGGACTGTTCGAGCGTGCGATGGCGCGTGAGCGCTCCGATCGAAAGTCCGCCACCATCGAGCGGCCGGATATAGTCGAGTTCGCTGACGCGGTTGATGTCGACCAGATAGCTTGGCCGGGCAACGCGGAAGTTCAGCAGCGGCAGCAGACTTTGGCCGCCCGCGAGAACTTTGGCCTCGTCGCCATACTGCTTGAGGAGGCCCAAGACCTCACCCAGACTCTGAGGGTCAGCATAGGCAAATGGTGGTGGTCGCATCCCCTATCCCTTTATTTACGGCGTCGCGACGTTGAAGCGCGCCGTCGCTTTGTCATTGACCGGACCGACGGACCGGCTTTTGAGGCGGGATCGCCCCGGCCTGGCATCTCAGTGCGAGAGCCACTGAAACGACATCTCTGATGCTGTTCTAAGTTTGAGGATAGGAGAAGGCGATCGTTCACCACTAGCGGTAAGTCGTGCACGTCATGTTGCTAAAATGGCAACACGGGACCGCCCGAAGCGAGGTCGGGTTCCGCGTTGAACTAGAGGCTGTTGACGCGCGCTTCCAGTTCCTGGCAAAACGCCTGGGCCGCTCTCGACGTCAGCCGACCGCGATGAACACTGAGTGTCACGCGCGCTTGGCGAAGGGCCGGGTCGGTCAATGGGATCGCGACCAACTCGCCCCGATCGCATTCGCGTTTCACCGCAAACTCGGGCAGAATCGTGACGCCCTGATGATCGCGCGCAAACACCTTCGCCATCGCGATCGAGTTGATCACCAGCGCGTAGCGCAGTTCGACCCCAGCAGCACGAGCCGCTTTATCGACCAAGCGGCGTGTGCCAAACGACCCATCCAAAATTCCGACCGTGGCCTTTTGCAGATGCCGCACCGAGAATCTCTTGTAATTGGCCATGGGATGGTCCGGCGACATGACCGCGACGATGGGCTTGTTCACCGCGATGACATGATGAATCTCGCCGTCATGCGGCGGCTCGAAGGCGATGCCTATGTCGCAAACATCAAGCTTCAAGTCGTTAATCACGTCATTGGTGCCGACCGCTCTCACATCGAACGTGACGCCGGGGTGTTTCATGCGAAATTTTTCGATGGCGCCAAACACGCAACTACCGATCGCGCCCTCGACCGCACTCACCTTGACGATACCACGGCGAACACCCTTGATCTCATCGATGTCGCTCTGCGCCAACTCGATGTCGCGCATGATTCGATTGGCATGCCCCCAGAAAGCCTCGCCCTCGGCGGTCAACACCATGCCGCTGGCGCGCCGCTCGAACAGCGGCGAGCCTACGCCGCGCTCCAAGTTCGTCATGTGGCGACTGACCGCTGACGCCGTGATATTGAGACGCCCGGCGGCGCTCCGCACCGAACCGACCCGCGCGACCTCGAGGAAATAGCGCAGCGTGGTCGTATTCATGGCTCATCGCCTCCGTATGATCAGCGATTGCGGCCCCAGCGCGGCACGTTGTCGCTGCCCCAGCGATTGATACCGATGTCGGTCTCGGCGCACCGCCGCCACACTTCGGCGAGGAGCGGAATGAAGGGGCGATTCCGATCCTCCAGCATGACATGCTCCGCCATGATCGCCGGCATCATGTCCCTTAACTCATCGTGCAGGGCAGCCTCGTCGACCCGCGTCAGCTCGCCATCTTCGACCATGACCTCGCCATTGACGATCACGGTCTCGATTGAGCTGCCATCCTCACAATAGACCAGATGGTTGCGCACGTCATTGAGCGGCGTGAAGGCGGCGGTTTTCATGTTGAGGATCACCAAATCAGCCCGCTTGCCCGCTTCGAGCGAACCGATCTCGTCTTCCATGAGGACGCTATAGGCGCCACCCATGGTCGCGGCGTGCAGCACCTCCTCGGCGGTCAGCCAATAATAGGTGTCGGGCGATGAGATGTTGTGCAACAGCCCGGCCGCTGCCATGACGCTGAACATGCGCGGCGTGTCGCTGGTCGAGAGCCCGTCAGACCCGAGCGCGATGTTCACGCCGGCGTCAAGCAGCCGGCGAACCGGGCAGATGCCCGAGCCTAGCTTGAGGTTTGACAGCACATTATGCACCACCGAGCAGCGCGCCTGGCCCATCAACGCCATGTCTTCGTCGGTCAGCCAGATGCCATGCGCGATCGTGGTGTTGCGTGTGAGGAGGCCGAGATCGTGCATGTAGCGGATCAACGTCTTGCCGTAGAGCTCCTTGCCGGTCACGGCCTGAACCTTCGATTCGAGAATATGGGTGTGGTAAGGCACGCCATGAGCGCGCGCGAGCTCGTCGGCGCCGTACATGAGCTCTTCGGTGCAGCGTTGCGGGCCAGACGGCGCGAGCATGAAGCGCAGCCGACCGGCCCGGTTGTGATGGGTCTTGAAAGCGTCTTTGCAGAAGCTCAAATACGCCGCGACGGTCGGCGGTGTTTGCGCGTCGATCTCACGCCTGAGGTTCGCCGGCAGCAACTCGTTCAAATAGGCGATCGTATCGGGCAGCTTGCGGTTGATGACGTGGCCCGAGATGCTGGCCCGGATACCGACGTCTTCATAGGCATCGAATACCGCGCCTAGCGTTCCCATGGTTTGCAGGGGGAACTCGAGGATGTCGTCCGCGAAGTAGGTGACGCCGTTCTTGATCGCTTCCATCGCGCAGAGCGCCGAGCGCAGATAAATCATGCGTTCGGTCAGGGTCGGCGTGCCGAGAATGAAATAGGCGAGCGTCAACCACATCTCGAGCGGCATGTTGGCATAGCGGCCCTTCATGAACGCTTCGGGCGTGTGGATGTGGCCATTGATCAGGCCGGGAATCACCAGGCGGTTGCGGCCGTCGATCATCTTGTCGGCTCGGATTTCGCCGCCGACTGCGCCAATCGTCTTGATACGTTCGCCCTCGATCAGGATATCGCCCTGAAACGGCTTGCTGCCATGCGTCTTGTCCATGGCGATAATGGTGGCGCCGCGAATCAGAATTGACATGCTTGCTCTCCCGTGATCGGGCCACACTCGGATTTGCGCTCGAGGCGGGCCTCATTTTGTCGCAGCCGCCCGATCGTCAGCGGCGGACGCCGAGATAACGTTGCAGCGGTTCGGGATCGGCGGTCAATGCCTGTGGCGTCGCCTCGTGCCGGATCACGCCATGCTCGAGAAAGACGACGCGATCGGCGATCCGCAAAGCAGCTTCGATCTTCTGCTCAACTACCAGCACGGACATCCCGCGCGCCCTCAGGCCGGCGACCGCAGCCATCATCTGCTCGATGACGCGGGGCATGAGGCCCTCACTCGGCTCGTCGAGCAACAATAGCTTTGGGCCGACGCAAAGCGCCCGCGCGGTTGCCAACATTTGCTGCTCGCCGCCGCTGAGCGTACCGGCCCGCTGGCGCAGACGCTCATTGAGCACTGGGAAAAGCTCGAGCACCCAGTCATGGGTTTCCTGGCTGGTGTGCTTCACCAGCATGCCCATGCGCAGATTTTCCTCCACGCTGAGACGGGGAAACAGACCTCGGCCCTGCGGCACATAGGCGACGCCAAAACGCGGCACGTTGTGGGGGCTGAGCGCCGTCAGTTCGCTGCCGTCGAGCGCGATACTGCCGGACCGCGGTTTGACCAGCCCCATGATCGCCTTGAGCATGGTCGTCTTGCCCGCGCCATTGCGGCCGAGTAGCGCCAGAATCTCGCCCGCGGCGATCTGGAGCGAGACCTGGTGCAAAACCTGCACGCCGCCATAGAAGCAATCGATGCGCTCGATCTTGAACATCACTTCCCCAAATAGGCGCGTTGAACGTCGGGGTTTTGCTCGATCTCCGCCGGGCTGCCCTCGGCGATGATGGCGCCTTTGTCCATGACCGTGATCTTGTCCGCCAGCGCCAGCACCACGGCCATATTATGCTCGATCAAGAGGATCGTCGCGCGCTTCGAGATGACGCGGATCAAATCGCAGAAGCGCGTGATCTCTTCCTGTGCCAAACCTTGCGTGGGTTCATCGAGAATCAGAAGCTTGGGCTCGAGCGCCAGCCCCATGGCCACTTCGAGCAGCCGCTGATAGCCATAAGGCAGCGTGCCCGCAAGCTGTTCCTTGCTCTCGGTCAGCCCGACTTGAGCAAGCGCGATGTCAGCCTGCTCGGCGATGCGGCGTTCACTGAGCGCAAGCGGGTCGAACAGGCCGCGCATCAGGCGGCGCTGCGCCGAAAGCGCCACGTTCTCGTAGCAGGTCAACGCCTCGTAGATGCTGGTGATCTGGAATGTGTATACGATGCCCCGATTGACGCGCTGCCAGGCACCAAGGCGCGTGATGTCGCGGCCTTGGAACGAGATGGTTCCCGTGCTCGGCCCGATGCGCCCGCTGATAATGCCGACGAGCGTCGACTTGCCCGCGCCGTTCGGCCCGATAATGGCCCTGATCTCGCCGTCCATCAGGCGGAACTCGATGTCGCGCACGGCCTGCAGGCCGCCGAACCGTTTGGAGACCGCGTGCGTCTCCAGGAGCGTCACGGCAGCCATGGCACCCACTTCGAGCGGATCGTGCCGACGATTCCCTTGCGAAACCATAGCACCAGGATCAACAGGACCGCGCCGACCACGAACATATAGCTCTGGGTCAACCCGCTCGAGATGTCGATCAGGTAATACATCAGAGCGCTGCCCACGAGCGGCCCGAGCGTTGTTCCGATGCCACCGAGCAGCGACCAGAGCATCGGATAGATCGAGTATTGAATCTCGACGAAGGCCGATCCGACATAGGAGAACAGCAGCGCATAGATCGCCCCGGAGATGCCGGCGAAGACGCCCGAAATGACGAGCGCGAGAAGCTTATACTTAAAGGTGTCGTAGCCGAGCATCAGCGTGCGCGCTTCGTTCTCACGGATCGCCATCAGGACGCGCCCGATCGGCGAGCGTATCAGTACGACACACACCAGCAGGCACACCCCGAAGACGATCAGCGCAATATTGTATCTGACGTCGGGGTGGCTTAAGGCGAACTTATCCGAGCCCAGTTCGAGCGGGCTGAGCTTGCTCGAAATCACGAAGCCATCATCGCCCGCCGTGATTTCTTTGAAATAGAGCACCGCCAGAAAGCCGGCCTGCGCCAGCATCAGGGTCACGATCAGGAATGACACGCCGGTGGTGCGGAGCGCGACCGCGCCCACCAGCAGCGCGAGCATCAGGCTCGCGACGATGCCCATACCGAACGCGGCGAACGGCCCAAAGCCAAGGTATTGGACGGTCAGCCCCGCGCCATACATGCCCGCAGCAAAGAACATTGCATGGCCGAGGCTGAGGAGACCGGTGTAGCCAAACAAGACATTGTAGCCCATGGCGTACGTGGCCAGCACCATGATGCGGGCGACGCTGTTGTGATGATATTCCGGCAGAGCAAACTGCAGGACGAACAGAAGCCCGATCACCCCGCCATGAAGCGCAAGCACCTTGATGAGATCGTGACGCCTCATTGCCTCTCGTCTCCGAACAGGCCGCGTGGCCTGACGACCAGAGCCAAGGCGACGAGCAAGGTGATGATGATCTTGGCGAGCAAGGGTGAGAACAGCACGGTGACCACGCCATCGCCGAGCCCGACCAAGGCCGCCGCGATCAGCGTGCCCCTGAGGCTGCCGAGGCCGCCGATGATCACCACGATGAACGACATGATCAGCGGATTGAGCCCCATCAGATAATGGGCCTGCTGGATTGGCACCACCAGCACGCCGGCCATCGCCGCGAACATCGCCCCCAAGGCAAACACAGCGGCATAGAGCCGGCGCACCGGCACGCCGAAGGCCTGGGCCATGTCCGGATTCTGCTGCGTCGCCCGCATGTAGAGGCCGAGCTTGGTCCGGGTCATCAGAAACCACGTACCGAGCAGCAGAACCGCCGAGAGGCCGGCCACCACGAGCTTGTGGCCCGAATAGCCGAACCACGGAAACACGACGCGAAAATAGACCGGCGGCTCGACTGGGCGCGCATCCGGGCCGTAGATGGTGAGCACGAGCTGCTGGAAGATGTAGAGCAGCGCGATGGTGGCAACGATGGTGCTTTCAGGCTGATATTTGATGCGGCGCAGAATCAGAAAATCAGCGGCATAGGCGATGCCGCCGACGATCAGCGGCCCCACGACCATGGCAACCAGAAAACCCCAAAGCGGCGAGCCGACGATCGTCGAGCAGTAATAGGCGACGATGGCGCCCAACATGAAAAACTCGCCATGCGCGATATTGACCACCCGCATGACGCCGAAAACGAGCGAGAGCCCAAGCGCGGAGATCGACAACACGAAGGCGCTGACCATACCTTCGAGCAGCGCTAAGATCAGATGTGGGCCGAGGCTCATGCCAAGCCGAGCGCGGCCGCCGCTCCGCGCGGACCGCCATACCAGCCTGCGGCTGGGATTCGCACCCAGCTGCGGCAACGCGTCAAAAGACAGCCCATAATTGCGTCACGATGTTCGCCGCCGATTAGGTTGGACGACGATTGGCGAAGATCGACGACGAGTCTAGAGCGATTCTTTCGTGTAGTCCGCCGGCGCTTCGTACAGCCCTTCCTCCGGCTCGGTCTTGAACACGGTGGTCAGTTTCTGGTTTTCGACCTTCGAGATGAAGTTCTGCCCGATGCCCTGATGCGCCTTGCCAAGGAAGAGCTTGCGGCCCTGCGGATGGGCATTGCCTTCCTCGAAGCCGGTCAAGCTTTCGAAGGCGGTGATGAAGGCCTCGACGTCCTTCGGCGTGCGCGTCTTATAGCCGCTCTTCTCAACGACTTCCTTGATCGCGAACAGGGTCTCCCACACGCTGAACATGTGCGAATAGGTTGGGAAGTCTTTCTTATCGTCGACGCTATGGCCCGCGTCGGCAATGCCTACTTTTCCACGATAGAACTTCTCGGATGGCGTCGGGTACCCGCTGCCATAGCGCGGCATCGCTTCCCAGAAATAGCTGCCCTCGAGATATTCGAGACCGGGGCTCGCAATGTCGACCGCCTCGACCGAATCGATGAAGCCAAATAGCTGCGGCCGCTTCGAGCCAAAGTGCTCGCCCAGCTCTCGCACGAAGGTGAGCACGCCCGGGCCGACCATGACGTGATAGATCAGGTCGGTATCCGCCGGGATATTGGGGAAGTACTTCGTGTAGGAGGTTTCGGTCGCCGGCACCGGTATGAGCGCTTTGATGACGCCGCCATGTTTCGCGGCTACCTCGCTGAAATAGTCACGGTGGTCGTAGCCGAACGCGTAATCGGGATAGATCATGGTGACGTTCTTACCGAGATCCGTGATCCACTTGCCGACGGCGGTGATCTGAGACTTCACATCGCTGATGCACGACTGAAAGACGTAGCGGCTCATTTTGCCGGCCGGAAGCGAAGACGCCTCGCCACACAGCATGTAGGGCATCTTCAATTCATTGGCTGTCGGCCACGAGCCGTACATGACGTGCTCGAAGAGACAGCCGAAAACGAAATCGACCTTGTGCTCGGTGATCAGCTTGCCGCACACCTCGCCGCCGCGCTTGGGGTCGGTGCCATCGTCCTCGATCACCAGCTCGATCGGTCGGCCGCCGATCCCGCCAGTCTCGTTGATCAACTTGACGGCGGCCTTCGACGTCCGATCGTACCATCGGCCATAGGTCGAGCCGATCCCAGTCAGATGGACCTGCAGACCGATCTTGATCGGCTGGTCGGAGCCGGCCGCCCAAGCCTGCCGGGCAATCGGGCTGAGCATGGCACTACCAACAAGGCCAGTCGCCGCCGCACTCTTGAGGAATTTACGTCGATTGAGCGTCATTTGCCCCCCTTTATTTGTCCGCCTCTGATTGCATGTCTGAGCGGCCGCGTTCGGTCGCTAACTTCAATCGGGAAGCGGCAATCATGTTCGGTCTTGATGTTGAGGTTAGGACAAGCCGATCGTTCGCGACTAGCGGCAAATCGTGCACGCCGTGTTGCGTAAACCGCAACGAGTGCTGTTCGAGTTGGAATGTCCTGTCATGGCATCGCCCTCGAGCTATTGCCGAATCTTGGTGACGGCCTGACGGATCAGGCGGCGGCTTGGGCTTGAGGCACGGCAGAATTGCCGATGACTTCGATCCCATCGGTGAACTTCACACCTTGGATCACCTTTGGCAACTGGTTGTGACCGTCGAGGCG
>CAMDNF010000098.1:0-9041 GCA_945902735.1 Rhizobium sp. Q54
CGCCTCGACGGTCACAACCAGTTGCCAAAGGTGATCCAAGGTGTGAAGTTCACCGATGGGATCGAAGTCATCGGCAATTCTGCCGTGCCTCAAGCCCAAGCCGCCGCCTGATCCGTCAGGCCGTCACCAAGATTCGGCAATAGCTCTGAGCGTTGCCGAGCGATGTCGGCGCGGGCAAGGGGCGAGGTTTCTGTTAGTCTGCCTCATGTGACGTGATCTGGCGTTATCCGGATTTGAGGCGTGGGGTTTTCAAGGGATGCGACAATTTTCGGCGACGAAGTCTTGGGCCGCGCCACTTGCGTTGGTCTTTCTGGGCTTGATGTTCTCGAGCGCGGCGGACGCGGCGGAGCGGGCGCCTGTGCCGTGCGATCCGAATGCGCCAGGGCAAGTCTGTAGCGTCGATGACGTTAGCACCGCGCCTAATTCTCCCGCGCTTCCCGCCGAAACCACCACCACACCCACAATCCGCGCCGAAGACCTGCCGGTCGAGGCGATCGAGCGCATCGTGCATGATTATTTGCTCAAGAACCCGGAGGCCTTGCGCGAGGCCTATCAAGTGCTCCAGGCGAAGGAGCAGGCGCAGCAGGAAACGCGCGATCAAGCCGCCATCGCCGAACATGAAGAGGCGTTGTTCAACGACCCGGACGCCATGATCGGCGGCAATGAAAAAGGCGCCATCACGATTGTCGAGTTCTTCGATTATCGCTGCGTCCATTGCCGGCGCGTGAGCCCGGCGGTCGATCAGGTGCTCGCCAACAATGCCGATGTGTAAATCATCTACAAGGAATTCCCGATTTTGGGCGAGGGCTCGGTGCTGGGTGCGCGGGCCGCGCTCGCCGCGCGCGCCCAAGGGCGCTATCATGAGCTCCGCA
This sequence comes from Rhizobium sp. Q54, assembly GCA_945902735.1. GTDB lineage: Bacteria > Pseudomonadota > Alphaproteobacteria > UBA828 > UBA828 > SHWC01. The sequence continues at coordinate 873 of CAMDNF010000098.1, forward strand.
ACGCCCTGATGCAGGCCGAGGGCGGCTTTGACCAAGCGCATATCTTGGCGGTCGCCGCCGAAGCCGGGCTCGATGCGACGCGCCTCGCGGTGGATATGGCCGAGCCCGCGTTGAATGACCTGCTAAAGCGCAATCATCTTTTGGCGCGCCAGCTTGGCATTAATGGCACGCCGGCCTTCATCATTGGCGGGCGCATCGTGCGCGGCGCGCTTGAGCTCGACCAATTTCAGGCGATGATCGGCGAATTGCGCGCGGCGGCCTCAACCACGCAATAGCGGCCGGCGCGGTTTCAGCCCGCTCGCCGCCCTATGTCGGCCCGAAGCTCTCCACGAGCGAGCCCGCGAGCAAATACCAGCCATCGACCAGCACGAAGAAGATCAGCTTGAACGGCAGCGAAACCGTGATCGGCGGCAGCATCATCATGCCCATCGACAGGAGAATGCCCGAGACCACCATGTCGATGATCAGGAAGGGGATGAAAATCAAAAAGCCGATCTCGAAGGCGCGGCGTAGTTCGCTCACCAGGAAGGCCGGAATGAGCGAGCGCAGGGGCGTTTCCTCCGGGCTCGCGATCGGTCCTTCCTTCGCCATGTTCATGAACAATTTTAGATCGCCCTCGCGCACTTGCTTCAGCATGAACATGCGGAGCGGCGCGACCGTGCGCTCGAAGGCCTGTTCCTCGGTGATCTGCTCGGCGATCAGGGGCGCGATGCCGTCATTATAGGAACGCTCGAGCCTGGGCGCCATGACGAACGCGGTGAGGAATAGCGCGAGGCTCACGATGACGGTGTTGGGCGGTGTTTGCTGCAGGCCGAGCGCGCTGCGGAGGAGCGAAAGCACCACCACGATGCGGGTGAAGGAGGTCACCACGACCAGAATGCCGGGGGCGACGCTTAAGATCGTGAGCAGCGCGACCAGGCGCAAAATCTGACCGGTCGAGGAACCGCCGCCGCCGCCAAGATCGAAGTTTAATTCTTGCGCGGTCGCTGGGGCCGCGAGCATGAGCGCGCCGAAGCCAACCAGGCTCACCGCGCCACCGATGATCGCAAGGCGAAACTTGGTTTTCACGATGACGGGCCGGAATATCCCGCGCCCGGCGCGGCCTTGGGCGTGTCGGTCTGATCGCCATCGTCGCTCGTCTCGTCGTCTTCATCCTGTTGCGTATCGGCGAGGACGTTTGAAAAGCGCCGCTTTGTCGATGTGGCCGCGCCAATGCCGCGCTCGACCACGAAGCCGCCGCCGGTGCCCGACAGCATGATCAAATGTTCGATGCCGTCGCGCTTGATCAAGATGAGCCGGCGCCGACCGTCAACCGCGCAAACTTCGACCACACCAAGACGACGGAAGCGGCGCGGCGTGCCGCTGCCTGGGGCCAGGCGTTGCGCCAGGCCGAAGCGGCGTACCAACCAGGCGAGCAGCGCGATTAGCCCGACCACTAGAACGAGGGCGAGCGCAAATCTCAGATAGGCATCGGTGTCCATGGCTGGGCTCAGTCTGAATCGGGCTTGCGGTTATAGGCGCTGGCCGCGCGCGCGCCGGCTGAAAGGCCCTTCAACTGCCCGGCCAGGGCTTCGTGCGCCTTGCCGAGTTCCGTGCCCAGAATGTCGAGCTCGCTATAGAGCACGATCAGCTCGTTCTTGAGACCGCTGGCGACTGCGCGCGGTAGATCGGCGACCGTCTCGACCAGGTTATCGAGCAAGGGCAAGAGCGGTGAAACATCAACGTCCGCATCGCGCGCCAGTTGGTCGCGAGTGATCGCGATGCCGCGTTTGACGTCGGCGATGGCGTGGCGAGCGTCCGCAAGACTATGGGTCATGGCGTCGCTCGGCTCTCTTTGAGCTTGCCGTTTTGGCGGTAGATGTAGGACAGGATCTCGGCGACCGCGACGAAGGCCTCGGTCGGGATGACGCTATCGAGGTCGAGCTGACCGAGGAGCTCGGCCAAATCGGCGTCCTCGCGAATCGGGATGCCATGCTCGGCGGCGAGCGCGATGATTCGTTCGGCGACCGGGCCTCGGCCGCTCGCGCTCACGCGGGGCGCTGGGTCCTTGTCGTCGTCGTAGCTGAGGGCGACGGCGACCTTTTGGTCGGCCGGCCGCTGGTTCTTGGGGTCTGGGTCTGGCATTGGCTCGCCGGGTGATTGCGTCGCGGTCCGCGCGACGGCTGGGGCTTGCCCTGCGCCGAAGATGGTGGTTCGTTAACCTTAATTTTGACTTAAGCAAGGGCCGGGGATGGCCTCGCTCTGGCCGGGCCAAAAGGGCGGCGGGTTCAGCAAAAACCGCGCTCGGGTACGAAAGGCGGCTCCCATTTCGGCGTGGCGTGGCGCATAAAGAGGGACGACGCGTCGTTTGACGCGAGGCAGGCTTAGCAAGGAGGACGATATGGTGGCACTACCGGAAATGGCGAAGAAGCTGCTCCAGGGGAAGAATTTCGCGACCGTCGCGACGCTGATGCAGGACGGCTCGCCCTCGGCGAGCGTGGTCTGGGTCGACACCGATGGCGAGCACGTGATCTTCAACACCGCCGAAGGGCGCGTGAAGCCGAAGTCGATGAAGCGCGATGGCCGGGTCGCAATCGCGGTCTATGACCAGGAGAATCCCTATCGGCAGGCGATGATCCGCGGCAAGGTGGTCTCGATGGAGACCAAGGGTGCCGACGCCCACATCGACAAAATGGCCAAGAAGTATATGGGCGTTGATTCCTATCCGTACCGCAAGCCGGGCGAGGCTAGAATCATTGTCAAGATCAAGCCGGAACGCGTTGGTTTGATGGGCGAATAATTGCCTAGATGCTTTGACCGGCCCGCTCTAAAGCGGGCCGGTCCGCCGCGTTTCTTTTTTATGGCTTTGTCTTGTCGCCGAGGCGAGCGGAGATCTGGTCGGTGTTGAGATCGGCCTCGACCAGCGCCTCGCCGGCGCGCGCCGCTTCGATGTTTTCCTGCAAGATTTTTTCGTGGATTTCCTTACGTAGGACAGTGGCTTCGGACGGGAAGGTGAAGCCGAGCTTGACCGCGCGCCCGCGTACCTCGACCACCGTGACCTCGATGGCGTCGTTGATCACCACCGTCTGGCCGGCTTTGCGCGTGAGATAGAGCATGATGGTGGGTCTCGCGCTCTGACTACTTGTCGGGCGACCACCCTAGCGCATTTTTTGTTCTTGGTTAAAGAGCTTCGGGCGGGGTGCGCGGTTTGCCCCCGGGCATGTGGCTTGACAGGTCTGCGGACTATGCTAGAACAAATCATGAACAAAAAGGCCATGCAGCCATGGCAGCGCCACAGTCTGCTTCTCTCGCCACGAAACGGGGGCGGGATCCCGCCGCCATCGCCGAATTACGCGGGCTGATCCGCGCGCTTGAGCGCGGCTCTTCAATGCCCGGCAGCCCGGGTGGGGCGAGCCACATCCCACTCGGGCTCGCGGCGCTCGACCGGGCTCTGCCGGCGGGCGGGCTCAGCCTCGGCGCCTTGCACGAGGTGGTCTGTGCCAGCCCGGCGGGCGCCGATGCCGGGGCGGGGGCGGGCTTCGCGGTCGCGCTGGTGGCGCGGCTCTTGGCGGGTGGCGTGGGCGGTCCGGTGCTGTGGTGTTTGAGTGCTGCGGCCCGCCATGAACTCGGGGAGCCCTATGCGCCGGGCCTGGCTGGCTTCGGCCTCGACCCTGGCCGGCTTCTATTCGCCCGCGCGCGGCGCGATGCCGAGGTGTTGTGGGCGATGCGCGAGGGGCTCGGCTGCGCGCGCCTGGCGGTCGTGATCGGCGAGACCGAGACAGCGCCCGATCTGGCGGCGAGCCGGCGGCTGCAGCTCGCGGCCGGGGCGAGCGGGGTGACCGCGCTTTTGGTCTCGCGGCGCGCGGCCGGTTTGGTGCCGAGTGCGGCGCTGACCCGGTGGCGGATCGCCGCCGCCCCCAGCGCAACAGCGCGTGTGGAGGAAGGACCGTGTGCGCCGTGCTGGCGGGTGGCGCTTGAGCGCTGCCGTGGCGGTGTGCCGGGCGAATGGCTTTTGGAGTGGCGGCATGAGACGGGTGATTTCGCTCTGGCTGCCGCGGTTCCCGACCGATCGGTTGAGCCGGCTGAAGCCCGCTTGGCGGGCTGAACCGCTGGCCGTTGTGGCGCGTGAGACGCGGGGCCTCGCGGTGATGGCGCTTAATGGCGTTGCCGAGGCGGGCGGTGTGCGCCTGGGGCAGACGCTGAGCGATGCGCGCGCGATCGAGCCTCGCCTCGGCGTCGAGCCGAGCGATCCAGCGGCCGAGATGGCGGCGCTCCAAGCCTTGGCCACGTGGTGTGGGCGCTACACGCCGTGGGTTGCGCTCGATCGCTCTGGTCTTGATGCGGGGCTTTGGCTCGATGTGACCGGTTGCGCTGCGCTGCGTGGTGGCGAGACGGCGTTGCTCGCTGATCTTTTGCACCGGCTTGCCGGCTTCGGCTTCGAGGCCAAGGCGGCGCTGGCCGATACGCCGGGCGCGGCGTGGGCGTTTGCGCGTTACCGCGCGGGGGCATTCGCGCGTTATGACGATGGCGGCGTGGTGCTGGCGGGTGAGACGCGGGCGCGCCTCGCGGCCCTGCCCATCGCGGCGCTGCGCCTCGGTGCGGCTGAGGTCGAAGCACTCGATCGCGTCGGCTTGCGTTGTATTGGCGAACTCTATCGTATGCCGCGCGGGGCCCTCGCGCGGCGTTTCGGGACCACACTGGGACGCCGGCTCGACCAGGCGCTCGGCGCGGCGCACGAGCCTTTATCGCCCGCGCGCGCCATCGCGCCCTATCGGGTCGAGCATCTGTTTGCCGAGCCGATCGCGAGTCTGGAGGCGGTTCATGCCACGACGCGCGCGCTACTCGAGGCGCTCGCCACAAGGCTCGAGGCCGATGGGCGCGGCGTGCGCCGGCTCGAGCTGATGTTGTTCAAGGTCGATGGCGCGGTCGATGAACGCACGCTCGGCACCAGCCTCGCGGTGCGCGAGCCGAGTTATTTGATGCGCCTCTTGGTCGAGAAATTGGCGGATGTCGATGTTGGCTTCGGCGTCGATGCAATCACGCTTGCCGCGCCGCTGACCGACCTATTGCCGCGCGTGCAACTCGGCCTCGATTTCGAGGCCATGGGCGCACGCCGCGCCGATGCGCCCGATGACGACGCCGCGCTCGGGCAATTGATCGATCGCCTCGGCAATCGGCTGGGACCTGAGAGCGTCGACCGACCGGCGCCGCGCCAGAGTCATTTGCCAGAGCGCGCGGTGGTCTCTGCCGGGGCGCTCGAGCCGCAGAGCGATTGGTCGGCGCATGTCATGCGCGAGCGGCCGCTTTGCTTGTTGCCGAGGCCTGAGCCGATCGAGGTGATCGCGCCGATTCCCGACGATCCGCCGGTGATGTTCCGTTGGCGCCGTGCCGTGCATCGGGTGCGCGCGGCTACCGGGCCTGAACGCTTGGCGCCCGAATGGTGGCGCGCGGCCGGCATTGATGCAGCCGATGCGGGCGAGAGCCGCTTTCGCGACTATTACCGGGTCGAGGATGAGACGGGCCGGCGTTTTTGGTTGTTTCGCCTCGGCGCCTTTCGTCCCGGCGCCACGCCGGCCTGGTTCATGCATGGACTGTCGGGCTGATGACCCGTTATGCCGAGCTGCAGGCCAGTAGTAATTTCAGTTTTCTGCGTGGCGCCTCGCATCCCGAAGAATTGGTGCAGGCGGCGGCGGCGCTCGGTTATGAGGCGCTCGGGATCGCCGATCGCAACACGCTCGCTGGCGTGGTGCGTGCGCATGGCGCGGCCAAGCGGGCGAAACTGAAACTGGTCATCGGCGCGCGGCTCGATTTGTTCGACGATGCGAGCAAGCCGCAAGCGGGCTCAACCTTTGGTGTGCTGGTGTTTCCGCAAGATCGCGCGGCCTATGGTTGCCTGTCACGGCTCTTGACGCTCGGCAAAAGGCGCGCGCCGAAGGCCGAATGTTGGCTCGGCCTCGATGATTTGATCGCGCACGCCGAAGGCCAGCAATTGATTGCGCTGCCGCCGGAGGAACCGGGGCAGGATTTCACGGTGCGGGTGAGGGCGCTGGTCAAAGCCGCGCCGGGGCGCGTTCATCTCGCGGGCAGCCATCTCTATCGCGGCGATGACGCCAAGCGGCTCGCCGGGCTTGCCCGGCTCGGCGAGGCGCTCAACGCGCCGCTGGTCGCCAGCAATGACGTGCACGCGCACGATGCGGCGCGCCGGCCGCTGCAAGACGTGCTGAGCTGCATTCGCGCGCATTGCACGATCGATGAGGCGGGTTTTCGTCTGTTCGCCAATGCCGAGCGGCATTTGAAGGCGCCGGATGAAATGGCGCGGCTGTTCCGCCGCCACCCCGAGGCGATCGCGCGCGGGCTCAAGATCGCGGACGCTTGTCGGTTCAGCCTAGATGAATTGCGTTATGATTATCCGGTCGAGCCGGTGCCCGAGGGCCGCACGCCGCAGCAGGAGCTTGAGCGCCTGACCTTGGAAGGGGCGAGGGCGCGTTATCCGGAAGGCATTTCGGAAAAGGTTACCGTGCAGATCGCGCATGAGCTCGGGCTGATCGAGCGGCTCAATTACGCGCCTTATTTTCTAACCGTGTACGACATCGTGCATTTTGCGCGCGGGCGCGACATTTTGTGTCAAGGCCGTGGCTCGGCCGCGAATTCGACGGTGTGTTATTGCCTCGGCATCACCGCGATCGACCCCTCGCGTATGGATCTTTTGTTCGAACGCTTTATTTCGGCGGCGCGTAATGAGCCGCCCGATATCGACGTCGATTTCGAACATGAGCGGCGCGAGGAGGTGATCCAATATATCTACGAAAAATATGGCCGCGAGCGCGCTGGCATCGCGGCGACCGTGATCTCCTATCGCGGGCGCAGCGCGATCCGCGAGGTTGGCAAGGCGCTCGGCCTCTCGGCCGATATGGTGGGCGCACTCTCAAGCCAGCTCTGGGGTTTCAGCCGCGAGGGCGCGAATGACGCGCAGGTGCGCGAGATCGGGCTCGACCCTACCGAGGCCAGGCTCTCAATGGCGCTGGCGTTGGCGCGCGAGCTGATCGGTTTTCCGCGTCACCTCTCGCAGCATGTTGGCGGTTTCGTCATCACCAAGGGGCCGTTGGCCGAGATGGTGCCGATCATGAACGCGGCGATGGAAGAGCGCACCAATATCGAGTGGGACAAGGATGATCTCGATGCGCTCGGTATTCTTAAAATCGATGTGCTCGGGCTTGGCATGTTGACCTGCCTCAGAAAAGGCCTCGCGCTGTTGAAACAACATCACGGCCTCGATCTTGGTTTGGCTGACGTACCGGCCGAAGATCCCGAGGTCTATGAGATGCTGAGTCGGGCCGATACGGTTGGCGTGTTCCAGGTCGAGAGCCGGGCGCAAATGTCGATGCTGCCAAGGCTCAAGCCGAAGACGTTTTACGATCTCGTCATTGAGGTTGCCATCGTGCGCCCTGGCCCCATTCAGGGCGATATGGTGCATCCCTATTTGGGCCGACGGAATGGCGAGGAAGAGGTCATCTATCCCTCGAAGGAACTCGAGGCGGTGCTTGGCAAGACGCTCGGCGTGCCGTTGTTCCAGGAACAGGCGATGAAGATTTCCATCGTCGCGGCTGGGTTTACGCCCGAGGAGGCCGACCAATTGCGCCGCGCCATGGCGACCTTCCGCAAGACCGGTAAGATCCACGGCTTTCGCGAGAAGATGATCGAGGGCATGGTCGCGCGTGGTTATCAACGCGAATTCGCCGAGCGCTGCTTCAGCCAGATCGAGGGCTTCGGCGAATATGGCTTTCCGGAATCGCACGCCGCGAGCTTCGCCTTGCTCGCTTATGTATCGGCCTGGCTCAAATGCCATTATCCGGCGGTATTCGCGGCGGCGCTGTTGAACAGCCAGCCCATGGGCTTTTATGCGCCGGCACAAATCGTGCGCGATGCCAAAGACCATGGCGTCATCGTGCGTGATGTCGACGTCAATGCGAGCGCATGGGATTGCACGTTGGAGCCGATCGGCGACGATGAGCTCGACACCAATTTCCGTCATGCCCGGGCCGCCGGGCCTGAGCCCGGCGTGACCCGGGCATCCAGGCCCAACATAAGACTGGATGGCCGGGTCAAGCCCGGCCATGACGATATAGGGAAGGTTGATCGCTCTCTCGACACAGCGAACGAGCGCGCGCTTCGGCTCGGCTTTCGCGAAAT
>CAMDNF010000099.1:0-8938 GCA_945902735.1 Rhizobium sp. Q54
AGGGCGAGTCGTAATAGAAAATCATCGGCTGTTTGCGCTCGGAGACGTTGTTATAGAACGTCGCGGCCGGCACCTTTTTCAGCGCGAGCTTCACGCCGATCTCTTTCAATGCCGATTGATAGAGAATAGCGGTTGGTTCCTGAACCGGATCGCCGGCGTTATAGGCGAGCGAGGTCTCGAAGCCATCGCCAAACCCAGCGGCCTTCAAGAGCTCCTTCGCCTTTGCGAAGTCCTGCTTATACTCGAAATAGGCGCCGTTAAAGCCGGGATAGATGTCGGGCAACGCACCGTTCAGCGGATAGGCGAGCCCCTGAAACACGGTCTTGACCACCTGCTCCATCGGGAAGGCGTAATTCATCGCGCGCCGAACTTCGACCTTGTCGAACGGCGGGATCTTGGCGTTGAGCTCGATCCACAACATGAAGGTCGCCGGGATGGTCTCAACCCTGACGTCTTTCGCTTTCTTCAGGCTGATCAGCTCGAGCGGCTGAAGATATTGCGCGAGGTCGACCGCACCGCCTTGCAGGAGTTGGACGCGATTGGCCGAGGTCGGCACCTCTTTGAAGATCACCGTATCGATCCTGGGCTTGCCGCCATAATACTCGGCGCGCCCCTTGAACACGGCCTGCTGGCCGCGCACGAGTGATTCGATGCGATAGGGGCCGAAGCCCGCGACGTTGTTCTCGACATATTTCTTGGCCCACGGATCATCCGTCGACGCCATCTCCTTGCACTTCTTTGAATCGTAGATCGGGTTGTAGAGATTCGGCTGCAATTTCACGAGCAGCGGGTTTGGATTGTCCAGATTGAACGAGACCACATATTTGCTTTCGGCCTTGATCTGCTCGGGACGCTTGACGCTGATGGTATTCGCGAAGAAGCCGCCGATCGCGCCGAGCGCGAGCTTGCGATGCCACGTCCACACCACGTCCTCGGCGGTCAGTTCATTGCCGTCGTGGCTCTTGACACCTTCGCGCAGCTTGAAGCGAACCGACTGGCTATTGGGATCGATTTCCCAGCTCTCGGCCAGCTTGCCCCTCATGTTCACGCGGCCCGGCTTGTCGGGATAATCCTTGATATCTTCACGCAGCGCAGTCGGCACTTTGGGATCGGGGATCTTATCGAACTCGACGAGCGAGTCATAACAGGAGGCGACCGCCTCGAACGTGCCGAGGCTCACATCATATTCGGAATCGAGGCTCTGCGGCGTTGCCGGTGCCGCGATCACCATGGTTCCTGCGGGTGAGGCGGACTGAGCCTCGCCAAGCTTGAAGGCGCCTGGGTAGTGCCGCCGCGCCGGCCAGCGCCGCACTGCCTTTCAACACGGTTCGACGATCCGGCATCCAACGAGAACTCCGATCCTTGATCATTGTCGCCTCCTAATGTGCCTCGCGCCGGGACCCGCCTGGACCCCACGCCATCGAGGCGGTTGAATTGCGTTGTCCGTCCAATTCCTTGTCTACGTTCCTCTTTCTTCTAGTGAGGCTTTAACAGCTCGACCGGCTGACGCCGGAAGGTCATGCGACCGCGTTTGAAGCCATAAAGTGCCGGCGCGAGCTCGGCCACAGCCAATTCCGGTGTCTCGGTATCGAGCACAACTAAATCAGCCGGTGCGCCAAGCGCGACCTCATGCCGCTCCATACGCAAGATGCGTGACGAGCGCCGGGTGATCATCTCGAAGCACTCACGCATGTCTGATTGCGCGCCCAATTGGCAGATATTTGCATAAAGATTGGCCATCCTGATCAACGAACAGTCACCGAATGGCGTGAAGGGGTTGAGCACGTTGTTGGTCGAGAGCGAGCAATTGACGCCGTGCTTCAAGAGCCGATGCGCGGCGGTGACGCCCCGCCTCACGGCCGGGCCATCCTTGCGATGCATGAGGAATAGATCGGTCGACGGCAACACGGTCAGCGCGACACCCGCATTGGCCAGGCGGCGCGCCGCCATGTCGAAGCGCTCCAGCGAGGCGACCGAGAGTTTGGTGACGTGACCGATCGTCACGCGGCCGCCATAGCGATGGTGGTCGGTCTGGCGGCAGACATAATCCAAATCAAGGTCATCGGCGCTATCGCCGAAATCGAGGTGCATGTCGATGTCGACGTCGAATTCGCGCGCCAATTCGAACACGCGATCGATTTGGCCATGGGGATTAGTGTCGGTATAGGGGGCCGCACCCACGACGTGCGCGCCGCGCTTCAAGGCCTCGACCATAAGTTCGTCGGTCCCCGGATTATTGAGCAGCCCTTCCTGCGGAAAGACGCAGATTTCCAAATCGACGGCCCAGCGATATTTCTCGATGAGCGGAAAAACGCCGTCAAAGCCGCGCAGGCCAACACCGGGATCGACCTCGATATGGCTGCGGATATGCGTCGTCCCATTACCGATGCATTTCTCGATCACGCGACTGGCGCGGGCCGCGACATCGTCGGTCGTGAAGCGCGTTTTCGCGGTGGCGACTTCGGCGATCGCTTCATCAAGATCGCCGGTTTCCGCCCGACAGCGATCGAGGATGCAGGCCTTGTCGAGGTGTATATGCGTTTCGATAAAGCCAGGCGCGAGCAACCGCCCGCTGAGATCGATCGATTCGGCATCGGCGTCAATGCGCGGTTCGATCGCGACGATACTTCCGCCCACGATCCCCACATCTGCCAGGGCCGCGCCACGATCGGGGATGCGTGCGTTTTGAAGGACGAGGTCCACCGCCGATCTCCCTCAGGCCAGCCCGGTTTTTTTGTCGAGCCCAGCGTCCGCCGTATACGCAATGATATTCAGCGTCCGAGGCAAGTCCGGTCAAGCCTCATGCGCTCGAAAGCGCAAGATTGCAGCGTCATTGCCCATCGCGACCCCGCGGGCCCGGGGAGGAGCAGGCGTGGGGCGATCCCTCCCGCGACGTCGGTACGCGGCCTAATGCAGAGCGTGCCCCGATGGGGTCCGCTCAATCGAGGTCGGCGGCATCATGACGTTCGGGAACGCGGTCTTCTTCCGGTCCCCAGGTCTTGTTGACCCGTCTGCCACGACGGACCGCCGGGCGTGCTTCGATCTCGGCGGCCCATCGAGCGACATTTTTGTAAGACGCGGCGTCAAGAAATTCCCCCGCCTCATAGGCGTTGTTCAGCACGAGATTCCCGTACCAAGGATAGGTCGCGATATCGGCGATGTTGTAATCATCGCCGCACAAATAGCGTCGGCCTGCAAGATTCCGATCCAAGACATCGAGCTGGCGCTTCACTTCCATCGTGTAGCGGTCGATCGCGTACTCATATTTCGCCGGCGCATAGGCGTAAAAATGTCCGAAGCCGCCGCCAAGATAGGGCGCGCTACCCATTTGCCAGAACAGCCATGACAAACATTCGGCACGCTCCGACGGTTGGTGCGGGACAAACGCGTCAAATTTTTCCGCCAAATAAAACAGGACCGCGCCCGATTCAAATACGCGCGTAGGTGGCGAGGTGCTCCGATCGAGCAAGACGGGAATTTTTGAGTTTGGGTTCAGCGCCACAAACCCACTGCCGAATTGCTCGCCATCGTTGATCTTGATCAGGAAGGCGTCGTATTCAGCCTCGTGTTTTCCAAGCGCGAGCAGCTCTTCCAACAGGATCGTGACCTTCACGCCGTTCGGCGTCGCCAGCGAGTAGAGCTGGAGCGGATGCTTACCAATTGGCAGTGGCGCCTCGTGCGTCGCACCCGCGACTGGCCGATTGATCTTGGCCCATGTACCGCCATTTTCGGCAATCCATTGCCAGACCTTTGGTGGCGTATAGGACGATGTGTCGGGCATGGGGGCTGCTTTCTGATGGGGATTGAGCACGTTCGAAGCCGGCAGACCGCCCTCCCCTTTGGGAAACGAATGCCGGCCTATTCTGACCGCGACGGCGCCAAGGCTCAAGCCGGCCCCAGCCCATTTCGCGTTGATTTTCCGATGAGCCGCGTGGATTGCCGGCGTTTCGACCCTTTGGGATCCGGGAACGCGCTCGGAATTGGCGTCGGGCCCGGCAATTCGTATAGTTCACGGACCGATGCTGCGGGCCGATCGTTGCGTAATGCGGCCGCGCAATCCCAAAGCGAGCTCAAGCACCATGTCCGACCCATTGAACGGCAAAGTCGCATTAATTACCGGCGGTGCCTCCGGCATTGGTCAGGCGACAGCGCTCATGTTCGCCCGGCGCGGCGCCAAGGTTTCGATCGCCGATGTCGACGCCGAAGCGGGCGCGGCGACGGTTCGCGGCATCGAACGCGAGGGCGGCAGCGCGCTCTTCATCGCGACCGATATTTCGCGCGCCGATGCCGTGGCCGCGTTGATCGAACGGACAGTTGCTCACTATGGAGCGCTCCATTGCGCAGTGAATAACGCCGCGATCCAAGGCGACCTCAAGCCGACCGCGGAATGCAGTGAAGCCAATTGGGATCGCACCATCGCGATCAACCTCAAGGGTGTCTTTCTCTGCCTGAAGCATGAGATCGCGCAAATGCTGAAGCAGGGCGAAGCCGGCGGCGCGATCGTCAATGTATCGTCGAATTTCGGCCTGGTCGGTTCGAGCTTCATGCCGGCCTATTCGGCGGCCAAGCACGGCGTGATCGGGCTCACCAAAACGGCCGCGCTCGAATACGCCACCTCCGGCATTCGCGTGAATGCGATTTGCCCAGGGCCAATCGACACGCCGATGATCGATAAAATTGTTCGCGCGCAACCCGAGATCGGCGATCAACTCATGGTCTCGGTCAAGGCGCGCCTGCCCATGGGCCGGCTCGGCCGACCGGAGGAAATCGCCGAAGCCATTACGTGGCTATGCTCGGACGCCGCCGCCTTCGTGACCGGCGCCGTGCTCTCGGCCGATGGTGGCTTCGTCGCGCAATAGCTTTCGCAACCTCCTAGCCGCCTCGACGCGGCCGTTTTGCCATTCGCGCCGCAAGTGGCGATCGATAACATGGGCGTCATGATTTTCGGGGATAGCAGGCATGTCAGCCGCGCCCACCGCGCTTCGCGGTTTTGATCTAGGAATTAGCCGCGCGGTGCGTGATATGATCGGCCGGTCTAGTCCCCCACCGGGCGGCTTCACGGTCGGAAAGATGGCCGCACAAAACTGCCAAATAGTGTCGCAAGCAAGGCGTCGGCCGGCCGGCCCTTCACTCGGCATCAGAAAAAAGTTGGAGACGGCAAGATGATCAAACAAATAACCCGGCGGCGCGTATTGAAGGCCGCAGGCCTCACTGGCGCCGGTCTATTGGCGACGCAAGTGCCCTATGGCTTCGTGCGCAGCGCCCGCGCCGACAATGAGACGATCCGCGTGGCGGTCGTTCAGGATGTCTCGAAGGTTTACGGCCTGCTCGGCGATCTTCACCTCAAGGGTTTGAAGATGGCGTTCGACAATGTCGGCAATGAGGTTTTGGGCCGCAAGATCGAGATGATTGTCGAAGATACCGCGGCCGACCCTGCGATCGGCCTCGCCAAGGCCAAGAAAGTGCTGGCGACCTTCAAGCCGCATTTCTTCACCGGCCCCATTGCGAGCAGCGAATATGCCGCGATGAAGGATATCGTCATGCGCGCCCAAACGATCTGGATCGCGCTCACGCAAGGCGCCGGCGCCGAAGATTATGTCCTGCCGCTTTGCAGCCCCAATGTGTTCAGCGTGAGTTGGAACAATTGGCAATTAAGCTCACCGTTCGCGGAATGGGCCTATAACAACATCGCCAAGGAATTTTGGCTCGGCTTCGCCGACTATAATTGGGGCCAGGGCGCCGGCGCGATCTTCAAGGAATCGTTCGAGAAGGCCGGTGGTAAGATTCTAGGCACCATCGCGCCGCCCTTGGGCACGGCGGATTATTCGCCCTATCTCAGCAAATTGGTGGGCGCCAAACCGCCGGCGATCTTCTGTTTCTTTGCGGGCGGCGATGCCGTGAATTTCGTCAAGCAATGGCATCAATTCGGTTTGCACAAGACGACCAGATTGACCGGCCAAGGCTTCATGGTCGAGGAAGAAGTATTGGCGGCGCAAGGCGAAGCGGCGGTTGGCACGACGTCTGTCTTGAATTGGGCGCTCACGCTCGATACGCCCGCCAACAAGGCGTTTCGCCAGCAGTTCAACACGCTCTATAAGGCGGAGCCTGCGGTCTATGCGATGATCGGGCACGACGCCGCGCGCGTGATGATCCAGGCCGTCACCGCTGCCGGTGGCACCGATATGGCCGCCCTCATCCCCGCGATCGAAAAAATGACGCTCGATAGCCCGCGCGGGACATTGACGTTCGATCCGAAAACGCATGAAGCCGTGCAGCCCTATTATGTGCGCGAGACCCAGTTGGTCGATGGCAAATACACCAACGTCGTGAAGGCGACCTTGCCCATCGTGCCGACCCCCGCGAAAGCCTGTAGCCTGGGCTGAGGCAAGACACGCCCGTTCCATTCAAGAACTGACCGCGACGCCGCGTAACGCACCAAAGGTGAACGTTACGCGGCCGACCGGCCCGTTCGATTGACATTTGTTTCCATGACCGCCGACGCCATCCTCACGCAAATTCTGAACGGCCTCACGATCGGCGCCATCCTCATGCTCGTCGCCATGGGGCTGACGCTGATTTTCGGGCTGATGGGCGTGGTGAATTTCGCCCACGGCTCGCTCTATATGCTGGGCGCCTATTTCGGTCTCGCCGTGGTTTCGGCGACCGGTCAATTCTGGCTCGCGCTGATCATCGCGCCGTTGGGGGTCGGCGTGCTGGGCTATGTGTTTGAACGCGCCATGATCCGACCGCTTTATGGACGCGATCCCCTGCTCCATGTGCTCCTTACCTTTGGTGTCGCCGTCGTGTTGAGCGAGGCGGTGCGCATCGTTTGGGGCCCAAGCGTTCAACCCTTCCAGCTTCCCGCCGCTTTGGAAGGCTCGGTCGCGTTCCTCGGCATTCAATACCCGACCTATCGACTGGTCGTGTTACTCATCGCACTTTGCTTGGCGGGTGCGATCTGGTTTGTCCTCCGCCGAACCAATATCGGCCTCATCATCCGTTCGGGAACCCAAGACCGCGACATGGTCGATGCCCTCGGCATCAACGTGCAACGCGTTTTCACCGGTGTCTTCGTCGTCGGCACCATGCTAGCCGCGCTCGCCGGCGTTTTAATCGGGCCGCTTTGGAGCGTTCACCCTGATATGGGCAATGAGGTGATCGTCTATGCGTTCATCGCCGTCATCGTCGGGGGCCTAGGCAGCGTCGGCGGCGCGGTGGCCGGTGCTTTTCTGGTCGGCGGCGCGGAATTGCTCGGCGCCTTGGTGATCCCCGAAATGGCCAAGGCCATGACCTATATCGTGGTTGCGTTGGTGTTGCTCATCAGGCCGGCCGGATTATTCGGCACGGATCGAGCCGCGAAATGACCTGGCGAAATTTTGCGGGCCATCGCCGTGGTCTCGAGCTTTTGGCCCTTGTGCTGCTCGGGCTTCTACCGCTCGGCGCAGACCACGTCTTCAACGCCTATTATCTCGATCTCGCGACCCGCATCGTCATCACCTGGATCGCCCTTCTCGGCTATGACTTATTGGCGGGCTATACCGGGCTCGTTTCATTTGGCCACGCCATGTTCTTCGGTCTTGGCGCCTATGCGAGCGCCTGGGTGCTCCTCCATATCGCGCCCTCGCTACCGCTCGCCATGTTGTCAGGCCTCGCGATCGGCGCGATCGCGGCCATGGTCATCGGTTATTTCACCATTCGCACGCGCGGGATCTATTTCATTCTGCTCACCCTCGCCTTCGCCGAATTCGGCTTTCAGGCCGTGTTCAATGGTGGCGGCGTGACCGGGGGGCGCAATGGTCTCTCGGGCGTGCCCAAAGGCTCGGGCGATATATCGGCCTTTCTTGGGCTCGATTGGTTCGAACCTCTGCCCGCCTATTATGTGGTGCTGCTGGTCTTTGTCCTCGCCTATATCGTGGCGCGACGCATCGTGGCGTCGCCCTTTGGCACCAGCCTCGTCGCCGTTCGAGAGAATGAAGACCGCGCGTCCTATCTTGGATACGACGTCGCCGCGATCAAACGTCGATCCTTCACCATGGCGGCCATGTTCGCCGGTCTGGCCGGCGCGCTCTGGGCGCATCACCAATCCTATGTCTCGCCCGAGCTCTTACATTGGAGCCTCTCGGGCCAGTTTCTGATCATGACCTGGCTCGGCGGTGTCGGCACCTTGATCGGCCCCTTGATCGGCGGCGCGGCACTCATGGCGCTCGCGGATTTTCTTAGTTCGCTGATGGAAAACTGGCTGATCATCTTCGGCGTGCTCTACGTCATTGTCGTGCTTTGGGCGCCGAAAGGTCTGTGGGGTGTCGTCACCACCCTCGCCCGGAGGGGTCGATGAGCCTTCTGGAAACACGCGGGCTGACAAAAACCTTCGGGCGGCTCGCCGCGGTGCATGAGATGAGCTTGCGCATCGAACCGGGTGAACGCCACGCCCTCATTGGCCCGAACGGCGCCGGCAAGACGAGTCTTTTCCATCTGATCACCGGCCGGCTTCGGCCGGATTCCGGCAGCGTCCACTTTCGGAATATGGACATTACAGGCCTCGCGCCTCACAAAATCGCGAGCCTCGGCCTCGCGCGCTCATTTCAGATCACCAATATTTTCGCGCACCTCTCGGTCAAGGAGAATGTGCGGCTTGCGATCCAGGCCCGGCACGGCGGGCGCGGCGTGTGGTGGGCCGGCCGGTCGATCGTCGCGTCGACCGCGGACGCCGCCATGACGCTCCTCGCGCGGCTCAATTTGATGGCGGTCGCCGACATGGCGGCCGGCACACTCTCTTATGGCGATCAACGCCGGCTCGAAATCGGCCTCGCGCTCGCCACCGACCCGGCGCTGATTCTGCTCGATGAGCCCACCGCCGGCATGTCGCGCGCGGAAACGCATGAAATTGTCGACGTGCTTAGTCAAATCCCGCGCGAGATCACGCTGCTGCTGATCGAGC
>CAMDNF010000100.1:0-8465 GCA_945902735.1 Rhizobium sp. Q54
ACTTTGATGGGCGTCTTCTCGATGCCAGCAGAGCTTTTCCACCCCGTAGGCGTCATCACATGCGTGATGGCGTTTGAAGCGAAGAAGCCGCACCCAAAAGGGTTCAAGACGTTCTTTGGTTATTTCAAAGACGATGGCTTTCAGAAGACCAAGCACATGGGGCGCATCGATCGGGGGCAATGGCCAGCAATCCGAGCGCGCTGGCTGAACCTCTACATCAATCGCGAAAAAGAACTTGGGTTAAGTGTGCTGGAAGCCGTAACTCCTGAAGACGAGTGGTGCGCCGAGGCTTACATGGAGACCAACTACAGCGTCATAACGAAAAGCGACTTTGAGAAAGTGGTCAAAGACTACGCGATGTTTCGCCTGATAGGCGGGTCCGGCGTGCCATCCGAGATTGATGACGATGACCACAGTTAGCGACCTCTTCGACCTCACATATGGACACAGCCTTGAGCTGAACAGACTGCCCGCCTCGGATGCTGCGGACGCGGTTAACTTCGTATCGAGGACCGCACGGCACAATGGCGTGAGTGCAAGAGTTGCGCCGATTGCTGAAGTGCAACCGTCGCCAGCCGGAACAATCACTGTCGCTCTCAATGGACAGGGTGGAGCTGGCACCGCATTCCTGCAGCCCGCGCCTTATTATTCTGGCTTTCACGTCATGGTGCTGACGCCAAAGGTCGCGATGTCAGAGCTAGAAAAACTGTGGTGGGTGAGTTGCATCACTGCCAATCGCTTCAGGTTCGGATTTGGCAGGCAGGCGAATAAATCCCTCGCTGGATTGGCGTTGCCCCGGAAGAGCAAGATGCCGAAGTGGGTGACCACCGCCGAGTTGAACCCATTTAAGGACGCAAATGCGGCACTTTACGATGATGCACCTCAACCCTTGGAAGTCACGGCTTGGAAGCCGTTCAGATATGATGAACTGTTTGATATCAAGAAGGGACAGCGACTCACGAAGGCCGCGATGACTCCTGGTGACACGCCGTTCATCGGCGCTATCGATGCGCACAACGGGCGGCGGCAATTCGTGTCGGCGGACCCTAATCACGAAGGAAACACAATTACCGTCACCTACAATGGGTCAGTCGGCGAGGCATTTTACCAGCCAAGTCCCTTCTGGGCATCGGATGACGTAAACATTCTCTATCCGAAGTTCCCGCTCAACCAATACAGCGGGCTCTTTCTCTGCGCGCTCATCCGCCGGGAGCAGTTTCGCTACAACTACGGCAGGAAGTGGCATCTTGAGCGGATGAACGAAACGCTCATCCGGCTTCCTGCTAAAAACAGTCCTGATTGGGATTGGATGGAGGGCTACATCAAGTCGCTCTCCTACAGCCAAAGCATCTAAGGAGCGGAAATGGTAGAAAAACCGAACGCCCCCAGAGGCCGCCCCATCAAGAACAAGGTGGACCAAATCCCGGCCTCGCCGGAACATATCGCGCGGGCGATCTTTAGGGCCGCAGACAAGAAAGTCGCGCGCCAGGCTAAGCCTAAGAAAAAGAAGCCGAATTAAGCGGCCTGTCTAGTTTCGTATATAATTCCCTTTTCATTGGGTGGCGTCGTAAAGGCTGTGCCGACATGAATCAGGCGACCGCGTCGCGGATGGTAATACTTCTCGTTGAGGACAACGCAGAAATGCGCGAATTCGTCATGCGCGCGCTTGAGCTTCTTGGCCATCGCGCGATTGACGTCGGTGATGGCGCAAGCGCCCTCGCCAAACTGGCCGAGCGGGCCGACATTAATGTTTTGTTGACGGATGTCATGTTGCCCGGCGGGCTGAATGGCGCCGAATTGGCGCGTACGGCGCGTGGCCTGCGCCACGATCTGAAGATTTTGTTCATGTCTGGCTATGCCGAAACCGCGATCGACGCCAATGAATTGCGTCAATTCGCGGCCCTCATGCTGGCGAAGCCGTTTCGCGTCCAACAACTCGACGAGCGCCTGAAAGCCCTTTGGACGAAACCACGACCAGCGGCTCTCTTAAGCTGACCTTTACGCGGCCGCTCTAATTTAGGCGGGTGGAGCAGGAAAGCCCCATTCCCCACTTGGGCGAGCCTATGGCATGAGCCGAGAAATTACCGAGACGATCCGGGTCCTGCAGCCACGGCTGCCAGAAGCGACCGTTATTGCGCCCTATTTGCGGCGTATTGATGAAGCGCGCATCTATTCGAATTTCGGTCCGCTCCTGATCGATCTTGAGCACCGCCTGGCCGGCCTGTTCGATATCCCTGATGAAGGCATCACCTGCGTGGCCAATGGCACGCTCGCGCTCACCCTTGCGCTAAAGGCGCAGATGCCTTCGCCGGGCTCGCTTTGTGTGATGCCGTCATGGACCTTCGCCGCAACACCTCATGCTGCGTTGACCAATGGTCTGGTGCCCTATTTCATCGATGTCGAGGCCGATACCTGGGCGATCAATCCGTCGCTAGCCGCCGAGGCCATTCGAACGGCGCCGGGACGCGTTGGCGCGGTCGTTCCCGTGGTCCCGTTCGGTTGTCCGTTTGACTATGCGGCTTGGGATCGTTTCGCGGCCGAGACCGGCCTTGCCGTCGCGATCGATGCCGCGGCGGCATTCGACACGGCAGCCCCGGGCCAAGTGCCGCTTACCATCAGCATGCACGCGACAAAATCGCTCGGCATCGGCGAGGGGGGGCGGTGCTGTCGCGCAATGTCGCGCTGGTGAAACAGGTTCGGCAAATGTCATGCTTCGGGTTCAAGCCGGGCACGCGCGATGCATTGTTCCCGGCGCTCAACGCGAAGCTGAGCGAATACGCCGCCTCGGTCGGGCTTGCCGCGCTTGATGGTTGGCCCTATACGCGGATCGCTTTGACGAATTTGGCACGGACCTATTCGGTACGGCTCGCCAGCCTGCCGGGGATCGAGCCGATGCCTGGATTGGACGGTAGCTTCGCGGGCTCGACGTTCAGCATCATGCTCGATCACGGGCTGCCCGACGCGTCAGAGATCGCGGCGCATATGGCCAAGAGCGGCGTTGAAACACGTCGCTGGTGGGCTGAGGGTTGCCACGCACAATCAGCCTTTGCCAATTGTCCCACGTCCGACCTTTCAGTGACCAAAGATCTGGCGCGCCGCGTTCTCGGCCTGCCGTTTCACCTCGGCATCGGTCCGCGCGAAATCAATGTCGTGATCGGCACGCTGGCTGACGCGCTCGTAACCTCGGCGACCGCTCATCGCGGCCTCACAGGTTAGACTCTCCTAAGACGACGCGATCGCTGTAGAGTGCAGGCATGATTGATGCCCGCATTCCAACCGGCCGGCGGCCCCGCTATTGGGCGCAAGCAATCAAGACCTTGAGCGCGTCCGATGCCGTGCTAGCCGACATCATAGAGGCCAGCCGGAGCGAGGGGCTAAGGCGGCGCAGCGACGCCTTCACCATGCTCTCCCGCGCGATCATCGGTCAGCAGATTTCGGTCAAGGCGGCGGATAGTATTTGGCAGCGCTTCGCCGATCTATGTGGTGGCGTGACGCCCGATCGTGTTTTGGCGGTTGGTGAGACAAAGCTGCGTGAAGGCGGGCTGACACGCCAAAAGGCAGGCTACCTCGTGCACCTGTCCGAGGCGGCCCGCGCTGGGCGGCTCGACGCGCCCGATTGGAGCCGCCTCGACGATGAAGCCATCATCGAGGAACTCGTCGCGCTCAAGGGGATCGGTCGGTGGACCGCCGAAATGTTCCTGATTTTTCATATGCAGCGGCCCGATATCTTGCCGCTCGGCGATCTTGGTCTCAGGCGCGCCATCAATTTGCGTTATGCCGAGGGCCGCACGCTCAGCCTTGACGAGCTCAATAGCATCGCCGCGCCGTGGCGGCCTTGGCGCACGGTCGCGACCTGGTATCTCTGGCGTAGTCTGGATCCAATTCCGGTGGAGTATTGAGGAGGCCATTTAGTCAGGGCTTCTGGCGCCATTCTCGCTACGACCAAAATTGCGCCGGGCCTCGGCAAACCGCCTGAGGCGCTGCTCGACCCGACCGTTGATGCTATCTTTCGGGTATTTTCCGTCGCCGCCGCGGGCGCCCGCCGAAACACCGGTGAGCAATTCGATCCCTTGATCGATCGTCGCGATCGGGTAGACCACGAATTTGCCGGCCTTGCAGGCGTCGACCACGTCCTTCCTCAACATCAAATGTTTGACGTTGGCCTGCGGAATTAAAACGCCTTGTTTGCCGGTTAGGCCGCGCTTATTGCAAATATCGAAGAAGCCTTCGATCTTCTCATTTACCCCGCCGATCGCCTGCACCTCGCCGAACTGGTTGACGGAGCCCGTCACCGCGAAGGACTGTTTGATCGGCGCGTCGGCCAAGGCCGATAGCAGCGCATAGAGCTCGGCCGACGAGGCACTGTCGCCATCGACGCCGCCATAGGATTGCTCAAAGACAAGGCTGGCCGACAGCGAGAGCGGTTCATCGGGCGCATAGCGGGCGCCAAGGAAGCCCGAGAGGATCAACACACCTTTCGAATGCAGCGGGCCGCCGAGCTCAACCTCCCGCTCAATATCGATCACGCGACCGGCCCCACGCCTGACGCGTGCACTGATCCGGCTCGGCTTGCCAAACGCGAAGCGGCCGAGTTCCAGCACCGACAACCCATTAAGCTGACCGACGACCTCGCCATCCGTGGCGATCAAGATGGTCTGGCGCAGGATTTCCTCCTGCATGCGCGTGCGAATGCGGCTGATGCGCGCGACGGCGGCCTCGATCGCGGCTTCAATGTCGGCCCGTTCGATCACGCTGCGTCCCGCCTGGCTGGCGAAATAATGCGCCTCTCGCGCCAGATCGCCGATGCGCCGCACCTGCCAGGACATTTTCTCGGCATCGCCGGCGAGGCGCGCGCTGTGCTCGCTCAGGCGCGCCACTGCTTCATTGGACAGCGGGTGAAGCCCTTCGCGCCGGGCCAGCGATCCCAGAATTTGCGCGAACATGAATTTGTTTTGCGGCGTTCGGTCCATATCGCCGTCGAAATCGGCGGTGACGCGAAACAGCTCCGGAAAATCGGGATCATTTTGATCGAGCAAGTAATAGATCGAGGGTTCGCCGATGATCGCGACCTTGATGTTGAGGGGGATTGGCTCTGGGCTGAGCGTCTGCGTGCTGAGCGGGCCGAATGACTGCGCCGGCGCTTCGATTCTGATCTCTTTCGCGCGCAGAGCGTGCTTCAGCGCGTCCCAAACAAACGGCTCAAGTAAGGTTTTTCGCGCGTCGATGATAAGGTACCCGCCATTGGCGCGGTGCAAGGCGCCCGGTTTGATTAGGGTGAAGTCGGTTAGTAGATTGCCCATCTCCGCCACGTGCTCAATCCGGCCAAAGAGCCGTTGGAAATTGGGTGGGTCGGCATAAATAACCGGCGCGCCCTCTTGACCGGCGCGATCGACCAGCACGTTCACCTTGTAGCGGCGGAACGCCGGCAGATCGTCGGTCGCGTGCATCGGCGCGATCATGCCCGGCTGGCCCTCGATTTGCGGCGGCGAGCGGAATAGATGGGCATTACGCACGACGTCAACTTCGATCGCGGCCAAATAATCGATCACCTGGGGCAGCGCCTCGAATTGCATGCGCGTATCGCCGACCAGAAGCTTCACTGCAGCCTGAGTCACTTGCCGATCAAGGTCGCTCAGGGACTCATGCGCCTGGCGCGCGAGGAGCGGCACTTGTTGCATGACTTCGGCGAACTCAGCTTGAATGCTCTCGACATTCGTCTGGAACTCTTTGCGCCGGTCTTCGGGCAACGCGTTGAATTCCTCGGGCGGAATGATCTCCCCATCGCGCATGGGGGCGAAGGCGAAACCGGCCGGGGTTTGTATGATGGCCACATTGGCGGCCCGCGCGCGCTCCTGAACCTTGCCCAAGGTTTCTTCCTGGCGCGTTTTGATGACGCCCTCGATCGCATGCCGGCGGGCGCGGTATTCCTCGCTGTCGAACACGGCAGGAATCGCGGCGCGCAATTGTTCGATCAATTTGTCGAGCGCGGTCTTGAGCACATTGCCGACGCCGGCCGGCAATTTGAGCGCGAGCGGCTTGTGCGGCGTCTCGAAATTATGGACGTAGCACCAGTCGGACGGCACATCCTCCTTGGCGGCGAGGTCACGCAGCACACGGCGTACGATGGTGTGTTTGCCGATGCCGAACGGGCCGAGCACAAAAACGTTGTAACCGGTTGGCCGCATGCCGGCGGCGAAGCGAATGGCGCCAACCGCACGGTCCTGGCCTAGGACGCCGGTCATCTCGTCCAGTTCGGCCGTTGTCTTGAACGGGAAATCTTTGAGATCGGAGTGTCGATAGAGGGTCTCGACCGGCACGGGGGCCGGTAGGGCGGCGGATTCCTCAGCCATCGATCCTAGTACTCCTTTGGTCGGCGGCTCGCATTAGAGCATGTTCCCCGCATCGTGCTAACAACCCTGATCGGCCGGCACGGTGGCGAGCGCAAAGGCAAATAAAAGTCATTATTCCTTGTAATCAGGTTGGTCGCGATCCAAGAGCCGCTTGAGCGCCGAAAAATGGATGCCGGCGGCGTTCATTTGGTTCAACCCGGCGATCTGGTTCGAGGTTTCCCGAACGATATCCGTCGACAATTTTTTGAGCGGGCGACCTGTGCTCATGGCCAGCACTTGGGTCATGCAGGTGCGCTCGAGAAAATAAAGATCGTCATACGCCTCGGCGACGCTTCGGCCACAAACGAGGGCCCCGTGATGGCGCATCATCAAAATCGATTTGCCGTTTAACGCACGCGCCAGTCGGTCGCCCTCGGAATTATCGAAGGCGAGACCGGTGTAGGTGTCGTCATAGGCAATACGGTCAGTAAAACGCAGCGCGTTTTGATTATTGGGCTCAATCCGGCCGTCCTCGATCAAATTGAGGGCCAAGGTGTAGGGCATGTGGGTGTGCATGATGCAGGCCCATTCGGGATAGGCCCGATGCAGCCGGCCATGAATAAAAAACGCGGTGTCCTCGGCGATGCCTTCGCCCTCGAGAATGCGGCCGTCGAGATCGACGATGAGGAGGGAGCTGGCCCTGACCTCGCTCCAATGCGTACCGAACGGAATCAGGAGAAAGCGATCGGTCCTGCCTGGGACCAGAAGGGTGAGGTGGTTGTCGACCCCCTCATTCAACCCATGAATGGCAGCTAACCGATAAGCGGCGGCCAGATCGACCCGGGCCTGCCAAACAGCATCATTCCGCATACCATGCCTCTTCGCGCGCGACGGAGATCATTTTATCGCTCGCGAAAGGCCTCGCTGCCAACTGTCTTTGCCGGGCGGAGCAGAAAATCGAGCACGCTGCGCTCACCGGTATGGATGTCGAGCGTCGCCTGCATGCCCGGCGTAATAGGCAATTCGCCGGGCTGGCTACCGAGATAGGTCCGGTCGGTCTCCGAGATCACGCGAAAATAGGTGGCGCCACTCTTGGGGTCGGTCTGGCTATCGGCCGAAATGTAGGTCACCAGGCCGTCAAGCGCGCCATATTGCGAAAAGTCATAGGTCGAAATCTTGACCACGGTCGGTTGGCCCACCTTAACCTGGCCGACATCGATCGGGCTGAGCTTCGCCTCGACCACGAGTCTATCCTGCGTGGGCACGATTTCCATGAGCGCCTCGCCCGGCTGAGCGACCGCCCCGATGGTGTGGTAGCGCAGGCTCTGCACCACGCCATCAATCGGACTTTTGATCTCTGTCCGGGTCACTTGATCGGTGGTGCGGGCAAGAGCTTCGCGCGCTCGCCCGATGCGCCGCTCGATATCCGCCAATTCCTCGAGGGCACGGCGTTTGACGGTGTTTTCTTCTTCCTCGATGCGGCTTCGGGCTTCGGCGATGGCCGATTCCGCCTTGGGCAATTGCGCGCGCAAGGAGCTCGCTTCGCCGGCGAATTGTTGCATCTCTTGCTTGAGTTGAACGTACTCAAGCTTGGGCATCAAGCCGTCCTTCACCAGGTCGTCCGCCATGGCGAAACGCTCGCGCGCCAGGGCGTGATTGCTCTCCACGGCACGCAGCTCGGCCTTGAGTTGCGCCAAATTCAATTCACGTTGGCGCAATTGATCGTTCAAGACCGCGATTGTGCTCCTCAATGAATTGAGATGGCCGTCATAGGCCTGGCGCTCGGCGCCAACCTGATCCGGTCGGCGTCCAGCCTCGGCCTCAGGCAGCGCAAGATCGGTGCCGGTTGCTTCAGCCGCGAGCCGCGCACGGGTCAAGATCAAGGCGTCGAGATCGAGCTGACTTTCCTTCTGTTCGGAGCCGACGATGCCGGTGTCGAGTTGGAGCAAGACCGTGCCCGCTTTGACGTGACCACCCTCAGAGACCAGGATTTCTGATCGGCCCCCACTGAGTGGTCCGAGAAGAATGTTAGTGCATGACGCCTTCCTTCGCCATTGCCGGCTGGAGGTGGAGCGAAGCGGAACCGGAAGGCGGCAATGGCGGCGTCGCGGTTTCCGGAGCCGGCGGTCGGTAGCC
>CAMDNF010000101.1:0-8460 GCA_945902735.1 Rhizobium sp. Q54
TGGGCGCGAAAATCGTGTTGGTCGAAGCGGCGCGCCTGGGCGGTGAGTGTCTCTACACAGGCTGTGTGCCGTCAAAGGCTCTGCTAGCGGCGGCGGCTCAAGGCCTCGGCTTCGAGGCCGCCTATGATTCGATGCGCGAGACCATTCAGCGCATCGCGCCGCAGGATTCGCCCGAACGCTTCACGGCCTTGGGTGTTGAGGTCATCAAGGCCGACGCGCGGTTCCTCGATCCGCGCACGGTCGAGGCCGGTGGCAAAACCATGCGCGCGCGTCGGTTTGTTTTGGCGACCGGTTCGCGCCCGGCCTTGCCGGCGATCCCGGGCCTCGTCGATGGACCCTATTTGACCAATGAAACCTTGTTCGATCGTGCGCCGAGGCCTGCGCATTTGATTGTGCTCGGCGGCGGGCCGATGGGCACGGAATTGGCACAGGCCTATCGGCGTCTTGGCGCTGCCGTGACTTTGGTTGAAGCGCTGCGTTTATTGCCGCGCGATGACGCGGAGCTCGCCGAAATAATTTCGCAGCGACTCCGGCATGATGGCGTTCAAATTCTCGAAGGGGCCAAAGCGACCCGCGTGGAATGGCATGAGCACGGTGTCGCGCTGGTGCTCGAAGGCCATGGCGTGCCGGCTCGTCTCGAGGGTTCGCATCTTCTGGTCGCGGCGGGGCGGCGTACACATATCGATGGACTTGGGCTCGACGCCGCCGGGATTGCGACGAGCGAAGCGGGGATCACGGTCGATGCTCGGTTGCGCACGACCAATCGGCGCGTCTATGCCGCCGGCGACGCGGCTGGGGGCCACAGGCTCACCCACATGGCAAGCCACCATGCCGGGGTTATCATCAAGAACGCGCTGTTCCATTGGCCGGCCAAGGTCGATCGGCGTGCCGTGCCGTGGGTCACTTATACCGAGCCCGAATTGATGCAAGTTGGTCTCACTGAAGACGCGGCGCGCACGGCCGGTCAGCGGATCGAGATTTTACGATATCCATTTGCCGAAATCGACCGGGCGGCGATCGATGGCGCGGAAGAGGGCATGGTCAAGCTGATCGCGACGCCTGATGGTCGCTTGGTCGGCGGTGGCGCGGTGGGCAAGGGGGCGAGCGAGCTTGCGCTGCCGCTATCGCTCATGATCGGGCAGCGGTTGAAACTGAGCGCGCTCGCGGGTGCGATCGTGCCCTATCCGACGCGCGCCGAAGCGCTGGCCCGCGCGGCCGGGCGATATTATGCGCCGCGTCTCTTTTCAGCGCGGACGCATCGATTGGTGCGCCTTTTGGCCCGCCTGCCATGACCGCGAGCGCGGCTGCGTTGCGCAGCGTTCGCCGGTCGATTAGTTTTTCGTCGTGGCCAAAATAGCAATCAATCTGCCACCGGCAACCCGGGGTCTTTCTGCCCGGTTGCTCATTCTCACCATTATTTTCGTCCTGCTCGGCGAGGTGCTGATCTATGTGCCCTCTATCGCGCGGTTTCGTGAAGACTATCTCGACCAACGCATCGAAAAGGCGCGGCTCGCGGCGCTGACGGTCGAGGCCGTTCCCGACGCCATGGTGAGCGAAACGCTCGGCCGCGAATTGCTACGCCATGCCGATGTGCGCGCGATATCGCTCAAACGCGCCGGCCGCCGCACCTTCATCTTGGCCGAGACCATGCCGCGCGAAATTGCCGCGTCGTATGATCTCGATAGTGCCAGTATCTTCGATCTGATCGCTGACGGGTTCCAAATCCTTTGGAATGAGGATTGGGAAGCAATCCGCGTCGTGGCGCGTTCGCCCAAGGATGACGAGGAATTATTGGTTGACATCGTGGTCGATGCCAAGCCGCTGCGCGCTGCCATGCTTGATTATTCGGTGCGGATCTTATTGCTCTCACTCGTGCTCGCGGGAATTACGGCGAGTTTGATTTACCTCAGCATTCATTTTTTGTTGGTGCGGCCGATGCGTCGGATGACTCAAAGTCTGGTCAGCTTTCAGCGCGATCCGGAGAATGCGACGAGCGATGTTCGTGTTACCCGGCGGCGCGACGAAATCGGCGTCGCTCAACGCGAGCTTCGCCGCATGCAGGAAGAAATCCGCCAGTCGCTCAGACGTCAGGCGCGGCTCGCCGCGCTCGGCGGCGCGGTCAACAAGATCAATCACGATCTCCACAACATGCTTTCGACCGCCGCGGTACTGACCGATCGACTTGCGCTCGCGCGGAATCCTGAGGTGCAGCGTTTGGCGCAGCCGCTGACCGCCGCGCTCGACCGCGCGATCAATCTTTGCACCCAAACGCTCGCCTTCGCGCGGGCGGATGCGGCACCGCTCGATCGCGTGCGATTCGCGCTTCGGCCTTTGATCGAGGAAGTGGCCGCCGATCTTCTGTTGATCCAAAGCGAACGGCGTATCATTTGGCGCAATGCAGTGTCCGAGGACCTCGCCATCGATGCGGACCGCGACGCGCTTTTCCGCGTGCTGTTCAACTTGGTTAAGAATGCGTCAACGGCGTTGAGTGCGGCCGGCATCAGCCCGGCCGAGATTTCCATTCAGGCCGAAGTGCCGGCTGGGCGGGTGGTCATCGAGGTGTGGGACAATGGCCCAGGCCTGCCCGAGGCCGCCCGGGCGCACTTGTTCGAGGCGTTCAGCGGCGCCGGCCGTTCGGGCGGCACCGGGCTTGGCCTCGTGATTGCGCGCGATCTCGTGATAAGCCATGGCGGCGAGATAAGCCTGGTTCGCACAGGCCCCGAGGGGACTGTCTTTCGTGTCACACTGCCTCAAAAAATGGAGCGCGCGGCCACAGATTAACCACCCTTCAATCACCGCAAGGCCACACTGCGATAGTCGCATCAGCTCGCAGGAGGTGAGCCATGTCGGACCTCGTTGTAAGCGGCACCGGCCAAATCGGTGGTTCGAGGTTTGGCGGTGATCCAACAGGAGAGCGGCGCGGGCCTCCACCGAAGTGGAGCAATCACCCGGTCGACGTTCCGGTCAGCCTTGGCGGCTTCTATTTTCGCATGGTCATGGGACGCGAACGGCGCTCGAAAGAGCGGCGCGAACAGGATCGCCAAGCCCAGAAACTCAGCACGGTCGGCAACATGTTGTTTGCCGGCAGTATTTCAAGCGTCGTGTTCTCGGTGGTGATCGTGGTCGTGCTGGTCTACAGCTCGATCCTTGCTGAATAGCGATCAGTCCAACGCCAAGGCCGCGCATTTGAGATAGGCGGATTCGGGCAGAGCGGTGTGGGACGGATGATCGGCCCCGGCGCCCGCAAGGCGCAGCAGGCGACCTTCACGCCCGGCGTCGCGCAGCCCTGCGTGCACCTCGGCCAAAAACGCCATGGTCTCGACATGGTGCGAGCAAGACGCGATGACCAAGAACCCGCCGGGCTCGACCAAGGCGGCCGATAGGCGCGTCAGCTTCCGATAGGCGCGCAGGCCCGGCGCGATTTCTTTTTTGCTCTTCACGAATGACGGCGGATCGGCAATCACGATGCCATAGCGTTCGCCCGCAATACCTTGCGCGGCGAGCGCGCCGAACGCATCGCCATGTTCGAATGTGGTCAAAGCTTCAAGACCGCTCAGGGCCGCTGCTTGACGCGCGAGGGCCAGCGCGGGCTCCGAGCTATCGAGGCCGATCACGGCACTTGCGCCAGAAGCCGCCGCGCGCAGCGCGAAGCCACCGGTGTGGCAATAAGCGTCGAGCACGCGTCGGCCCGGCGCGAGGCGCGCGGCAAAATCGCGGTTATCGCGCTGGTCGAAATACCAACCGGTCTTTTGGCCGTGCAGCGGGTCGGCCAGAAAACGTACGCCGCCTTCGATGGTTTCAACCGGGCCATCGAGCGCGCCAATCAATTCGGGCTCGGCACGAGCGAGGCCCTCAAGTGTGCGCACCGTGCCGTCGCGCCGAAGCACCACGGCGCGCGGCTTGAACAGCGTATCGAGCGCCGCCGTGATTTCACCGCGCAGCCTCTCCATGCCCGCGCTGTTGAGCTGCACGACGAAGACGTCGCCAAGCCGGTCGATGATGAGGCCCGGTAGGCCATCGGCCTCGGCATGAATCAAGCGATAATGGGGCGTGTCAATGAGTGCGCTGCGTAGCGCCAAAGCGGCGTTCAAGCGTGCTTCGATAAACGCCGTATCGATTTCGGCATTGGGGTCGCGACTTAAAATACGCGCGGCGAGCAATGAATGTGCGTTGAAGGTGACGACGCCGAGCCGTTCATCGCCGGCGTCAATCAGCGTGGCGACGGTGCCGGGGGCGAGGCGCTTGGTCGCCTCGTTCATGTCGATCTCGTTGGAATAGACCCAAGGGTGACCTTGGCGCACGCGTTTGCTATGTCCGACCGATAGGCGGATGATCGGGCGAATGGTCGCGGCGGCTTCGTGAGCGATCGTCGCCATGTTCAATAACTTTTCGCGATGCCTTCGCGCCGTGGATCGGCGCCACCTTCGAGCCCATTCGGTCCGAAGGCAATGCCTTGAAGACCGCTCGTGAGCGGAGCGATTTTTATGTCATGTCCGCGCGACTTTAGCCCATCCGCCAGCGCACTGAGCGGCGTATCGGCTTCGAGCTCGGTCGCGCCATTGCGATTGATATGGCGCGGCAGATCGAACGCCGCCTGAATATCGAGCCGCCAATCGATCAGCGCGATCAGGCTTTGCGCGACATAGCCGATGATGCGCGGCCCGCCCGGTGACCCCAAGGCATAAGCAAGCCCGCCATCGGGGGCAAAGACCAGCGTCGGCGCCATGGATGAACGCGGTCGTTTGCCCGGCTCGACCCGATTGGCGACCGGAGCGCCGTCTTTCTTCGGATCGAAATTGAAATCGGTCAGCTCATTGTTCAGCAAGAATCCGCGCGCCATTAAATATGAGCCGAAGGCGCGCTCGATACTGGAGGTAAAGGTAACGACATTGCCGGCGACATCGGCCACGACAAGATGGCTGGTCGATTCACCTTCGGGCGCGATGGAGGCCGCATCGGCCAGCATGCCCGAGCCTTTCGGTGAGCCTGGCGCGACAACGCCCTGTGCCCGATCGGGATCGATCAAGGCGCTGCGGGCCGCGATATATTCCGGTTCAAACAAACCTTCGAGCGGCACCGTCACATAATCGGGATCGGCCAGATAGCGATCGCGGTCCGCGAAGGCGAGGCGGCTCGCCTCGCTGATCAAATGCACCGCGTTGAGCGAGCCTGGCGCGAGCGCACTCAGATCGAAGCGTTCAAGCAGTTGGAGTGTTTCGAGCACGGTCGTGCCGCCCGAGGTGGGCGGACCCATGCCGCAAATAAGGTGTGCCCGATAATTGCCGCAAAGCGGAGGGCGGCGCACGGCGTGATAGAGCGCGAGGTCCTCCGCCACCATGCGGCCCGGATTGATCGACGCGCCGCGCACGGCCGCGACGATATCGGTGGCGATGGCGCCGCTATAAAACGCATCGGCGCCGCCCGCCGCGACCGCGCGCAAGGTGGCGGCGTATTCCGGATTGGTCAGGCGCGTTCCGGCCGATTTCGGCTTGCCGGTCGCGTCAAAAAAATAGTTGCGCGTCGTATCGAAGCTATTGAGCGCGTCCGTCTTGGCGATCGCCTCCGCCAGGCGCGGCGAAATCGCGAAGCCATGATCGGCCAGCGCGATCGCCGGTTCGAAGAGCCGTGCCCATGGGAGCGTGCCATGGTTGCTGTGCACAAGCTCGAGCAAACGGAATAGCCCGGGCACGCCGACGGAAAGACCACCGAGGGCGACGTCTTTACGCTTCTGCTTTTTCTCATCAAGCGTCAGGAATTGATCGGGGGTCGCGCCGGCCGGCGCGGTTTCGCGCCCATCATAAGAATCGATCGTACCGGTCGTAGCATCGAAGTGGAGCAAGAACCCGCCGCCGCCAATGCCCGATGATTGCGGCTCGACCAAGCCAAGCACGAGCTGGGCGGCGATCGCGGCATCGGCCGCGCTGCCACCGGCTTTCAAGATGTCGAGCGCGGCGTCGACCGCGCGTTCATCGGCCGCCGCGACCATGGCGTGAGGCGCGCGCGCCGGCGGGCCTGCCTCGGCTGACGCGGCCAAGCCAAGCGCCAAGCCGACAACCAGCGCCATGGCGCCGAAGCGATTGAGAAAAGAGCTGGTCATTGGCTCAATACTTGGCCGTGCGCCGGGAGCGCCGCGCCGTGCTGATGGGTCATTAAGAAAGTCTAACATTCGAGTGTCGGCATGCCTACCGGGTAGGCGCGGCGCCTCGGTCGAGCGAACTAGTTTGAGACCCATGGCGCGGCGCGAAAGGCGGAGCGCCAGCGTTAACACGCCATTAAAGACGGACTCCTAAGATGGGTGGTGAGGTGCTTTCCGTTGACCGCGCGGCCGTTCCATGTCCAACGCCCATTCGCTTAAAAATCATGCGTCGAAACCGACCAGTCCGGTGCGCACTGGCGCCGCGTTTCGCTGGAACATTTGGGCGTTTCTCGCGCTCATTTTCGCCAGCGCGGTGGTGACCGTTGTACTTCTGGCCACTGCGTCGGATGAGCTCGATGCCTATGAGGTGAAAAAGACTTCGGCTTTAGCCGAGACCGCGGTCGCCCAGGCCACCAAACATCTCCAAACCATCGCGCGCGATTACGGCCACTGGGACGATATGGTCAACAAGTTGGTGGTCGACTATGACAAGGAATGGACCGCCAACAACATCACGGACACGTTGACCGAGAATTTTGGCATATCTGCGTCGTTCGTCGTCGATGGCGAGGGCCAATTGATCAACGCGTATTGTCCGCCATCGATCTGCGCCGAGACCGAGACGCTCAACGGCACGAAGATCGAGCGCCATTTTGGCGGCGGCATCGATGAGGTGCTCAAGCAGGCACGAGAAAAAGCGGTCAGCAATGATCTGTCTGGCGCGCAAGGTGTGATCGCGTTCAAGGGCGGACTTTATGCCTTCGGCATCGCGCCCATCATGCCGCTGCAGGAATCATTCCCCGCCTATGAGACCGAGATCATGGCGGGGCGGGCCACGACGTTTCTATTGTTGATCGCTTTGGATGCCGATTATGTGGCAAAAATTGGCCAGGATTATTTGTTGAACGACGCTCGCCTCAAACCTTTTGGTGTTGAGACCCAGACCGAGACCAATAGCGGGGAAGTCAGCCTGCCGTTGCAGGCGTCGGATGGCGCGGTGGCGGCGACCTTGCATTGGAAGGTCGATTCACCAAGCGCGCCGTTCTTGAAGTTGATCGGTATTCCGGTGCTCGCGGTCAGTCTCTGCGTGATCGGTCTCTCATTCGTGTTCGCCTATTTCCTGCGCCGGACGGCCGCGCAGAACACCGCCGCGCGCTTGCGCGCCGAGCAGGCCGACAAAACCAAGACGGAGTTTCTCGCCAATATGAGCCATGAGCTGCGCACGCCGCTCAATGCCATTGTCGGCTTCAGCCAATTGATCGCTGATGAGGCCCTCGGCGCCGTGGGCCACCCGAATTACAAGACCTTCGCGCAGGACATTCAGAAAAGTGGCGAGCATCTGACAAGCCTTGTGTCGGACATTCTCGATATCACGAAACTCAAGGCTGGCACGTTTACGCTCAAGCCGCAGCCGATCCGGCTTGGCCCGACGATTGAATCCGTGGTTCGATCGATGCAACAGGCGGCGAGCGATGGGCAGATCACGCTGACCTCGAATGCCGCTAGCGATATCGCGGTGATGGCCGATCCGACAGCGGCCGAGCGGGCCTTGCGCAACATCCTTTCCAACGCCATCAAATTTACGCCTAAGGGCGGACGGGTTGAAATTAGCGTGCTCGAGGCGAAAGACGGCATGGTCGGTCTTGCGGTCAAAGACAATGGCATCGGCATTCCGCCCGCTAAACAAGCGGCGATCTTCGAGCCGTTCGAGCAGGTCGATTCTTCGTTTGTGCGGGCGCAGCAGGGGCCCGGCCTCGGTCTTTCCATCGTCAAATCGCTGATGGAGGGACAGGGCGGCCGTGTCGACCTTGAGAGCGAAGTCGGCGCGGGCACCACAATCACGCTCCGCTTCAAACAAACCGAACCTTTGACGGTCGCTGCGTCGGCTGAGGCGAAACCCGCGCGTCGATCCATGATGGCCGCGCCAAAGGCCGAGCAAGCCGAACACAAACGCCAGGCCGGTTGAGCGACCTCTAGCCATGAATTGAGAGGGGTTCGTAGCGCGCTCAGGCGCTGTCACGCCCGGTTTGGGCGGAACCCTTGCGGTTGCCCCTTGATTTGCCTAATTTCCACTCCCCATCGCGCGCGAGCGTCGGTGGTTTCTCGCGGCGCGCCCGTAGCTCAGCTGGATAGAGCACCAGACTACGAATCTGGGGGTCGGGCGTTCGAATCGCTCCGGGCGCGCCAAACTTATCAAAGGGTTACAGGCGGATTGGCAAGTCGTCGATTTGGCTGGGGTAACGTCGGGGTAACGCCTGTGCGGGAAATCGTACGTGGGTAGTGCCCGCCGCCGCTTAGGATGCGCGCCGTAAAGCCGGGGTTAT
>CAMDNF010000102.1:0-8403 GCA_945902735.1 Rhizobium sp. Q54
GGCGATCGCAACATAGTGCGCCGCCGGAATTTCCTGCACGCCCTCGAACCAACTCGCCGGTTGCTTGTAGAGTGCCTTATAGCCATTGACGAGATAGCGGCGGATTTGCGCCCGATCGACCGACGGCCACTCGCCCGCCAGGGCGGCGAGCGCTTTCACCTCGGAGGCGAAATAGAGCGCGCCATCTTTCTGCATCGTGTAGAGCGGCTTCTCACCGAAGCGATCGCGGCTCAAAAGCAGCGTTCCCTTGGCCTCATCGAGCAAGGCGAAGGCCCACATGCCCTCGAACCGATCGAGACACCCTTCGCCCCAGGCGCGATAGGCCTCGATCAGCACTTCGGTATCGGACTGCGTCGTGAAGCGATGGCCGCGCGCTTCAAGCGCCGCGCGCAATTCGACATAGTTGTAAAGCTCGCCATTATAACTTAGCGCCAGGCCATCGCGTATGAAGGGCTGATTGGCGCGTGGGTCGAGATCGATGATCGAGAGCCGCGTGTGCAACAGCGTAACGGCGTGATTGCCGAACCGGCCCTGATGCACGCCCTCGGCATCGGGCCCGCGTTGTTTCATGGTCGCGAGCGCCGCGCGTATCCGCCCCGCATCGGGCGGCGCCGCGGCAATCACGCCCGCGATCCCGCACATGATTAGGTAATTTCGTTGCGCGGCACCAACATGCCGCTTTTGAGATCGCTGGTCAGTCGCCGGCCGATCAGCGTGCCAAGCTCGCTTGCGGCCAATTCGGTGGCCGGGCGCGCATACATCAGATCATCGCGCGTGAGCACCGTGCCGGCGGAAAGATCGCGCGCGGCGACAACGCCTTTGCGAACCGCCTGAAGCGCCACCAGCTCGCTCTTCTGTCGTGGTTTTCCAAACCCGCCACGCGCCGCCCTGAGGCCCGGCGTCCGGCGCACCAGTTCGGCAAGTTCGTCCGGCAATAGCGACAATTGATGGTCGCGAAAAGTGCGCCCCTCGCGACGGTCGGTGAAATGCACCTCAAGCAGGCAGGCGCCGAGCGCGACCGCGCCCAAGCACGCATCGAGCCCTAGAACGTGATTGGAATAGCCGATCGGCAACCGATAACGTTCGGCAAGGAACGGGATCGCCAAGAGATTGGCTTCTTCGATCGGGGTCGGATAGGCAACCACGCAATGCAGCAACACGACCCGCTCGCCCAAATGCTCGGCGCCGATTTCCTCTCTCAGCCAGCCGACCGCGCGATCGATCTCGTCATCGGTGCCGAGCCCGGTTGAAACGATCACCTTCTTGCCCGTGCGCGCGGCGGCGCGGATCACGGGTTCGAAGGTCAGATCGCCGCTCGCGATCTTGATGGCCGCACCGAGCCGCGCAATGACGGGTACCCAGTCTTCGCTCAGGGGCGTCGAAAAGAAATGGATGCCGCGCGCCTTGGCCTCGGCGGCGAGACGCTCATGCGTCACCTCGTCGAGCGCGAAGCGCCCAACGCGTGCCAACCGCTCGGCATCATTGGCCGCGGCGTAGCGCGCCGGCGTGTAGCTTTGGAATTTGACCGCGTCGGCACCGGCCTCGGCCGCAAGCCTGACGAGCTTTAGTGCCGCTTCAGGATCGCCTTCGTGATTGACACCGATCTCGGCCACGATCGCCACGTCGCGCGTCAAATCCTTGCCAAAGAGCTTCATCACACCACCATCACGCGCTTGAGCCGGAACAAATCCAGCGGCGGTTCGTTGACGCCATCTTCCGCAGTCGGGCAGCACACGACGCCGATGCGCTTGAGCGCCGCCATAACATCCTCGGAATAGGCGTTCGGTGTCCCCTCGGGATAAGAATAATGCCGGCAGCTTAAGCCCGCCCGCTCGGCCAACAAAATACGGCTGGTCTCGATCTCGCGCGCGAGGCTCAAAGCGTCCAGGAACGCAAGATTGGCGTGGCGATGAGAATGGCCCCCGACACTGAACAAGGGCTCTTCCGCCAGGGCTTTGACCTCGGCCCAATCGAGCTTCCGATCGAGCGGATCGTCGCTCGCCCGCGTCTCTGGCACGCCAAGATGAACCTGCACCTCGCTCGCGAAGCGATCGGTATCGATGCTGGGGTCGGCCTTCACCACCGTGCGAATTTCATCGAGCAAAGCGCGTGCGCTTTCCGCGTCATCATAGCCGCGCTCGCCTGCCGGCAGCGCAATACGCCCGCGCGGTACGCGTTCGATCGCGAGTTCGATGCGGTCGATCCACGACATGCCATTATGTTCGATGAACCCCGTAGTCAAATAGAAGGTCGCTGGAATTTTTCGATCCGCCAACAGCGGCGCGGCGACCATGAGGTTGTTACGAAAGCCATCGTCGAAGGTGATGGCGAACGCATTCGCGGGCAAACGCCCCTTCTCCGCCGCGATGTTGATCACCTGGTCGAGCGAAACCGCCGTGCCAGCGAATTTCAACGCGTCGAGAATGCTGGTGAAGCGGGCTGCCGCAATGTGCTTGCGTGTATAATTCCGTATCTTGTGTTCGTGCCGCTCGACCACGCCGTGAAACAGAAAAATCGTCAGCGCGTTATGGCTGAGCCGCGCGGCATAGGCTTCGGGTACGGGCTCGACGATCACAGCGCGCTCGTGTGGCGCGCGAAACGCTCGACGCAAAGATCCTTCAGAACGGCCGGCATGAACGAGTAGTACCGCCCCAATCGGCGCTGCGCCTGCCCAACAAACCGTCCCACGCGAACGAACCCCGCCAAGGCATCGAGCGTAAGGCGCACGCAAATCTCGGTGTTGACCTGGCGCAATTCGTGCAGCGCCATGCCACGCCTCAGCGGCAGCGCCAATTTCTCGATGATATCGCCAGCATCGAGCCTGGGTGCCAGGCGATGCAGCGTTGTCATCAGGGCGGGAAAATCGCCGTGATAGATCGCCCAGAGGTGCGTATCGAGCCCGCGATAGTCCTCGGGATTGCCGCCGTGAAGATTGACCGCCCCATCGGGGCAAAGCGCGATGATGGCCTCGTTCAGCCGTCCTGTGCCAAACACCACCAGCGCATCGGGCTTGGCCGCCCCGATCGCGCGAACCGCGTCGGGCGAATTCAAATTGGGGAACCATTCGCTTGGCGCAAGCGTGCCAAGCGCTGGGGCCGACCCCTTGAACCAACAATCGGATTCATGGCGATCGCGTGCCGTCTCGAAATCATGCGCCGTCTCGAAACCCGGTCGCGCCCGTGCCTCGCTCTCAACGAAGACGCGGGCGATCGGCAGGGCCGCCTGAACCGCCTGGACAAAATAGCGATGGTGCAGCGTGTCCGTGGTGAGGATAACCAAATTCACGAGGTCTTGGCCAATTTGGCGTGGCCATTGCCGCGCTCCAAGCCCAGGAGCCTCGGCGCCAAAACGCGCTCGGGGGCCACCATCGTCGTGAGCCACGCGTTCATCTCGCGCGGCTTCTCGATCGCGGTCAGCAAAATCGCGTCGAACGCCCCAATCGCATCGGGCGCCGCGACCACGGCAAGACCATGAAAACTCTCGCCCGCCCGTCCCGGTTCGATCACGCCGACCAAATCGATCGGGAAATCGCGCGCCGAAAGCACGGCAACATCGCCCAATTCGCTCACGCCCGCGAGTGCAATGCGCCGCCAACCCCTTTCGGCGCAGCGGGCATAGAGGTCACCATATTGACCGCGCGCCCGACGGAAGAAGCCGAAGGAATCGGACAGGAACTGCGCGGTCAGGCGGGTCTTTTCAGTAAAGCCCTTGGGTGTCAGGTAATAGCCATAGCGATTGGGCGGAATCTGCTTGATCTTGACGAAGCCCTTCCGCACGCACCGGCGCATATAGGCGTTGGTCATGCCGAGCGCGATGCCAAGCTCTTTCGACAAGGCGCGTTGGTTCACCTCGCCCGAATCATCGATACGGGAAAGAATGTCGCGGACGATGTCGTCTTCGCGGGATTTTGACATGGGGGAAATTTGGAGAAGGCGCTTGGCAGCCTAGGCAGAGGCCGGACCGCTGATAAATCGGCACGCTACCGCCCATCGGGTGATCTCAGCGACCACCCATCGCCCGACCCGCTTGACGCAATTCGATCGGATCGATTCAACAATCGAGCGGGATTGTTCAGGAACTGAACACAGTAATCAAGCCCAATGTTCAAAATATGAACAGAGGAATTCGGCGCCCCGGATTTGTCCGTCCGGTGAGACCAAACGCGCGCGCGACGCCCGCCAAGTCCTTCGCACCCGAAAGCAAATCAACAAATCTGATATTAATTAGGTAAAAACAATGGGCTATCTGGCGTTGCTAATTCAACGCGTAAGGATTGCCGAACGGAGAATCTGGAGCTTGGTAGCGGGGGAGGGATTTGAACCCCCGACCAAGGGATTATGATTCCCCTGCTCTACCACTGAGCTACCCCGCCGCCGAAGGATCGGTGGCTATACGAAGTTCAGCCTCCGCCTGTCAAGCAGAGGCCACGACCGCCACCACGTCCGGCTCGGTCACCGGCGGGAAATCCGTCCGCTCGGGGGCCATACGCGCAATCCAACCGCCCCCAACCAACCGCGACTCCTCATAGAGAACGCAGGCCTGGCCCGGCGCGGTCGCCGGTTCGGCCGCCTCAAGAACGATGGTCGCCCCCGCCTCGTCCGCCCGCGCGACCCGCGCGGCCACGCCCATTTGGGTCGAGCGTAACCGCGCCGTCAAAACGGTGCCTTCCGGCGGAACCGGGCCAAGCCAATTGGCCGCGCGAAATTCGACATGACGCGTCATCAACGCGGCCTTCGGCCCGACCACCACCCGATGCGCCTCGGGCTCGATGCGGACGACAAACAGCGGCTCGGCGGCGGCGACGCCTATCCCCCGCCTCTGCCCGATCGTGAAATTGATCGTACCCTCATGGCGGCCAAGCACGCGCCCCGCAAGATCGACGATCGGCCCCGGCTCCGCCGCGCCGGGCTTCAAGCGCGAGACCAGCGAGGCATAAGAGCCGTTCGGTACGAAACAAATGTCTTGGCTATCGGGCTTCTCGGCAACGGCGAGACCGAGCCGCTGCGCCTCGGCGCGCACGACCGGCTTGCTCAAATCGCCGAGCGGGAAACGCAAATAATCGAGCTGCGCGCGCGTGGTCGAGAACAGAAAATAACTCTGATCGCGCGCCGCATCGAGCGCACGATGCAGCTCAGGTCCCGCCGCGCCTTCGATCCGGCGGGCATAATGCCCGGTCACCAGCGCGTCCGCGCCCAGCTCGCGCGCCGTTTCCAGCAGATCGCGAAACTTGACGCGCTCATTGCAGCGAATGCACGGGATCGGCGTTTCGCCCCGAGCATAGGCATCCGCAAAATCGTTGATCACATCGCGCTGAAAGCGCGCTTCATAGTCGAGCACATAATGCGCCATACCGAGCCGATCGGCGACCCGACGCGCGTCGTGAATATCTTGGCCCGCGCAGCACGCGCCTGATTTTCCTGTCGCCACGCCGTGATTATAAAGTTGCAGCGTCATGCCGATCGCCTGATAGCCGCTCTCGACGACCAGTGCCGCGACCGTCGATGAATCGACGCCGCCCGACATCGCGACCACGACGCGGCTCTCGCGACGCGGTTTCTTCAAACCAAGTTCGATATCGATCGGGCTCATTTCATCGCGTTCCGCACTTCTTTCGGCAGGCTGACAACCAGCCCATCGAGCGCCGCGGTCATCACGATCTGACAGCCGAGCCGCGAGGTCTTGGTCAGGCCGAAGGCGAGGTCGAGCATGTCCTGCTCATCCTCGCTCGGCGCCGGCAATTTCTTGTACCATTCGGGCGCCACGACGACATGACAGGTCGAACACGCCAGCGAACCTTCGCACGCCCCCTCGATGTCGATGTTGTGCTTGTGCGCGAGCTCGAGCAGCGTGGCGCCAAGCGGCGCGTCGATCTCGTGCCGACCCTCTTTCGGATCGACGAAAATCACCTTGGGCATGAAACGATCCTTGGCGCCTACCGACTGATCGGAAAACTCAGAGCGCGCCTGAAATGCCGGAGCGCCAGCGGTTGGTCAAGCCCGCATAAAGCGCGCGCCAGGCGGCGAGGAAGGCTTCGATATCGGCCTCGCTGCTCGCCCAACCAAGGCTGACCCGGATCGCGCAGCCTGACACCGCGTCGGGCACGCCGCTCGCGCGCAGCACGTGGGACGGCTCGACCTTGCCCGACGAACAGGCCGAGCCCGCGCTCACCGCGACGCCCGTCAGATCGAGTGCCATCACCTGCGTCTCGCTTTGCACCCCCGGCATGGTCAGGCATGAGGTGTTGGGCAGACGCGGCGCCTTGGCGCTGAACACATGCAAACGCGGCTCGATGTCGAGCGCGCGCGATTCAAGCCGGTCGCGCAATTGTGCCAGGCGGGGCGCGTTCTCAAGATCTAGCACGGCAAGCCGTGCGGCCTCGCCGAAGCCCACAATACCCGGCACATTCTCGGTGCCGGCCCGCCGCCCCCGCTCCTGCCCACCGCCGATCACATAGGGCTTTAGGGCCACGCCCTCGCGCGCGATCAAGGCCCCGACGCCCTTTGGCCCCGCGAATTTGTGGGCGGAAAGGCTCAGATAGTCGACGCCCAAATCCGCCATCGAAACCGGAAGACGGCCCGGCCCCTGCACGGCGTCGCAATGGATCAAGGCGCCATAGTGGTGGGCCAAGCGCGCGGCCTCCGCCACCGGTTGCACCGCGCCGGTTTCATTATTGGCCAGCATGAGCGCGACCAAGGTCGGCGCCGCGCTTTGTTTCAGCGCCACTTCGAGCTCATCCAACGCCACCACGCCATTGGCATCGACCGGGAGAACGATGAGCTCGCCCGCCATTGATTGCGCCGCCTTGAGCACTGCCGGGTGCTCGATCGCCGAGACGATGCGCCGCGTACGCCCGGCGCCGGCGAGCACCAGATTATTGGCCTCGGTCGCGCTTGCGGTGAACACCACCTCGGCTGGCTTGGCGCCAACCAGTGCGGCGACTTGTTCGCGCGCGTCTTCCACCGCCTTGCGTGCCGCGCGGCCGAAACTATGCACCGACGACGGATTGCCGACGAGATCCAGCGCGCGACCAAGAGCCGCCGCGACATCAGGTTTAACCGGCGCCGTCGCGTTATAGTCGAGATAGACCGCGTTCATCGGATCCGATCAGAGTGCCGCGTCGATCGACGCCACCGGCGCCGTGCCGGCCTGAGGGCGGGACCGGGCGCTCTGTCGCGCACAAACTTGTTCGAGTGAAACACCGCTCAAAAACTGGTGTATCTGTTGGCCGAGTTCGTCCCAAAGATCGTGGGTCACGCAGCGACCCCCATCGGGCATGCAGCCCTGGCCGCTCTCAGGATCGCAACGCGTGGCGCGGATCGGTTCATCGACCGCCAACACGATATCGGAAATTCTTACCTCGCCCGCCGCGCGCGCCAGGACATAACCGCCCCCGGGGCCGCGAACGCTGGTGACGAGGCCGGCCTTCCGGAGCCGGCTGAACAACTGCTCCAAATAGGACAATGAAATTTCTTGCCGCCCAGCAATGTCGGCCAAAGCGACCGGGCCACGGCTCGAATTCACCCCGGTCTGACCGGCCAAATCCACCATTGCCATAACGGCATAGCGCCCTTTTGTGCCAAGTTTCATTAATCTCAATTCCTGGCTATTACCGGCTGACAATCCTGGCGTTTTTCGCGTGAAATGCTTGAACCAAAGGGCGTCGATCCGTATATCTAGGGTTCTTGGGCGAGTTGGCCCACTTTCCCCCGCCTGCGAGCCCGGATATATTAACCGACTAATATAGTCAAGTATACGCCACGGCCTGGCTCATCGCTTATGGTCGGAGCTTTCGAGCGCCGTGCCACGCTAAAATGGGTTGCCGCAGCGAACCTAGGATTGCGCCATGGTTGAAATCATGATCAACGGCCCCGATGGCCGTCTCGAGGCCCGTTATCACCACTCGGAAACGGCCGGTGCGCCGGTTGCGCTCGTGCTTCATCCTCACCCGCAACATGGGGGCACGATGAACAATAAGGTGGTCTACTCGATCTACCAATGTTTTCGCGAGCGCGGCTTTTCGGTGTTGCGTTTTAACTTCCGTGGCGTCGGCCGCTCGCAGGGCAAGTTCGACCAGGGCTTCGGCGAACTGAGCGATGCCGCGGCGGCACTCGATTGGATGCAGACCCACAACGCCAATGCCAGCCGCTGCTGGATCGCCGGCTTCTCGTTCGGCGCTTGGATCGCCATGCAGGTGCTGATGCGCCGGCCCGAGATCCATGGCTTCGTTGCCGTCTCGCCGCCCGCCAATCATTTTGATTTCACCTTCCTCGCGCCCTGCCCGTCCTCCGGCTTGATCGTGCAGGGCAATAAAGACGATGTCGTCCCCGAACCGAATGTCGCGAAACTCGCGCAGCGTTTGCAAAACCAGCGCCATATCGAAGTCGATTACCGAGTCATCAAAGG
>CAMDNF010000103.1:0-8340 GCA_945902735.1 Rhizobium sp. Q54
GCCGAGCCAAGCACGAAGGATTGCAGCTGAAAGTTGATGATGCTTTTGCCGGAGGCGCGCGCGGTATCCTCGTTCTCGCGCAGCGCACGCAAGACCCGCCCGAACGGCGCATAACGGAGCCGCTCAAGCGCGAAAAATACGACGCCGACCGCAATGATGACGATGGACAAATAGATCAAGGGTTCGGCGCCCCCGCCTACACCCTCGAAAGGTTTTTTGATCGCGGTAATGCCGCGCACGCCATTCGTCAGCCAGTCTTCGTTCTTGAGGAATTGACGGACGATTTCGGCGATGCCGATGGTTGCGATCGCCAGATAATCGGCGCGCAAACGCAGTGTGATCACGCCAATCACAAGCGCAAGCACGGCCGACATCATCATCGAAATAATGAGCCCCACAATGAATGGCAGGCCGAAGCCGCCAAGATGATCCTCGGTCTGGGCGGTCGTCATGATCGCCATGGTGTAGGCACCCACCATGAAAAATGCCGCGACACCGAAATTGACTTGTCCTGTTTGGCCCCATTGCAGATTGAGACCAAGGATCAGCACGCCGTAAATGCCGACAAAGGTGAAGAAGAATACGGCATAGGCCGCGAGACCGCTGAGTTCCATCAGGTCTTCACCCCGCTGAGCAGGCCTTGAGGCCGGAAGATCAGCACGAACACCATGATGGCGAACGCCACCGCCGGCTTATAGGCGGGCGAAATCACGAAGGTCGAGAATTCCTCGGCCAGCCCGATGATGAGACCGCCCAATATCGCCCCATAGGGCTTGCCGATACCGCCAAAGATCGCCGCCGCGAAGATTGCGAGCAATAGGCGAAAGCCCATCACGGG
The DNA here is from genome assembly GCA_945902735.1 of Rhizobium sp. Q54. GTDB lineage: Bacteria > Pseudomonadota > Alphaproteobacteria > UBA828 > UBA828 > SHWC01. The sequence goes on from CAMDNF010000103.1 coordinate 839, forward strand.
GTGAAGTTGCGTGTCCATGGCGAGGAATACGCCGGACGCGCCGGCCACCGCGCCGCCGACCAACCAAGTCCAGGCGATCACGCGCTCGGTATCGATGCCCGAAATACGCGCGAGATCGCCATTGTCGCTCATCGCGCGCATCGCCTTGCCGACCTTGGTTCGCTTCAAGAAAAGATGCAGACCGATGACGATCGCGACCGCACCGCCAACGATATAAAAATGGGTCGGTTTGATCCGAAGCTCGCCAAAGCGAAGCGGCAATTCGATCCCTTGCGCGTAGACGACATTGTCGGGCCCGAAGGCGAGCTGCACCGCCGCGCGCACGATCAGCGCGACGCCGAAGGAGGAGATCAACAATATGACGGGTGTCGAACGCCGGAGGCGCTGGAATAAGACACGATCGATCCCCAACGAAAGGCAGCCGGTGACCGCCATCGCGAACGGGAACGCGATATACATCGGCCAGCCGAGCAGCGTGAAAAATACGAAGCCCATATAGGCGCCGGTTGTCAGGAGATCGCCATGGGCAAAATTTGCAAAACGTAAAATGCCGTAGGTCAATGACAAGCCCATGCCGGCAACCGCGATGATACTGCCGAGCACGACGCCATAAATCAGTGTTTGTACGTATTCCATGGTTCAACCGCCCAAGAACATTTCCGCCACTTCGCGATTGGCGAGAAGATTGGGCCCAGTGTCCTCGAAGCGGTTTTGCCCCATTGCCAACACATAGCCGCGATGCGCGAACGACAGCGCGAGTTTGGCGTTTTTCTCGACCATCAGCACGCCGATATCCAGCCGATTGATTTCGCGAATGCGATCAAAAATCAGCTCAATCATGCGCGGCGAAAGACCGGCGGTTGGTTCATCGAGCAGCAAAATCCTCGGCTTTAACATCAGCGCGCGGCCGATCGCCACCATCTGGCGCTGACCGCCCGAGAGGTCGCCGGCCCGCGTGCGGCGTCGCTCGTTCAAATCCGGGAAAACCCGATAAACGCGCTCAAGTTCTGGTCCGATATCGTCGGGTCGAATGAAGCCGCCCATTTCCAGGTTCTCGTGAACCGAGAGGCCCGCGAAGATATTTTTCTCTTGCGGCACATAGCACAGTCCGAGGCGCACAATGCGATCGGGGCGTTCATTGGCGATATCATTGCCATCGAATTTGACATGACCCTGGCGCACCTTGACGAGGCCGAACACCGCCTTCATCGCTGTCGATTTTCCGGCGCCGTTCGGCCCGATGATGACGACGACCTCGCCAGCATCCACATTCAAGCTTACGCCATGCAAAATGTCGGCCCCGCCATAGCCGCCAACCACGCCTTTGGCTTCAAGCAGTGCCATGATCACGTGCCTTTAACGCGGCTTCGATGTCATGACCCGCGCCGCCGCCGAGATAGGCATCGAGCACCGCCTCATTGCGGCGGATTTCAGCCATGCTGCCCTGCGTCAGCACACGGCCTTCCGCCATCACGATAACCGGATCGCAAAGCGCGGCGACGAAATCCATATCGTGCTCGATGATGCAAAACGTGTAGCCGCGCTCGCGGTGAAGCCGCTTGATGTCGCTGGCGAGCGATGCCAGGAGCGTGCGATTGATTCCGGCGCCAGGTTCGTCCAGCAAGACGATTTTGGCGTCGGTCATCATGGTGCGGCCTAGCTCGAGAAGCTTTTTTGACCGCCCGAGAGATTGCCCGCGAGCTCGTCGGCCACGTGGGATAGTTTGAGAAATGCCAAAACCTCATCGGCGCGCTCGGCGATTGCGCGATCCTGGCGCGCGACGCGCCCAGGCATGAACCAGGCGGCCAGCACCATCTCGCCGCTTTGCCCCGCTGGCACGAGCATGAGATTTTCACGTGCCGTCATGCGCGAGAGTTCGTGCGGGATTTGGAACGTGCGCACGAGGCCAAGCTTAAATAAGCGATGCGGCGCAAGGCCGGTTACGTCGCGATCTTCAAGTTTGACCCGACCTTGGTCGGGTTTCAGAAAGCCCGTGACAATGTTGAATAACGTCGTCTTGCCAGCGCCATTCGGGCCGATCAATCCGGTGATCGTGCCGGGCTCGACCTTGAACGAGCAATCATTGACGGCGTGCAGTCCGCCAAACCGCTTGCTGACATGCTCGATCGAAATCATGGCAGATCAGGCTAAAATGCCGCCGCCCGGCGGCGGTTCGTTCTTTTTCGCCGTGGCCGCGGCTGCCGTGTCACGTGCCTCGGTAAAGTCGAGCTTGCGCATGACCAGCCGAATCAAATCGGGTTCCGGCGTGCGCGGGCTGCCGACGATCGAGACTTCGTGCAAGGTCACGGCGTCAATCGCGGTGACTTTTACATAGTCGCCGATCTGACGGAATTCGAGCAGCACCTCGCGCTCGCCGATTTTTCTACGTTCCATGACCGGCCTCGTTCAAGCCAAGTCGAACACGGCAATTCACCGGTTGAAATCATGACCCGGTCAATACCGTGCCACGAAGTCCCTTCCCCGATTCGGAGGATGACCCTTGATCGAGCGAAGGGCAAGGCACACGCCGGCCTAGCGTGATCTTCCTGCGAATTTAGGCAACGCGAAATTGACCAGATACAATCCCGCGCACATCAGCGCGAGCGCCGCCCAAATCCAGACACTCGGTCGATCGCCAAAGAACCACATGCCGAAGCCAAGCCCGGCCAGCGTTGCAATATAGTTCGAGGTCGAGAACACCACGGGCCCGGCGCGGCGAATAATCTCGAATACCAACACATAGGTCAGCGCGTTATTGGCCATGGCCGCTATGGTGGCCCAATCGGCGTCGCTGAACGGCGCTGGAAAGGCCCAGAACTCACCGCTCACTGCCATCGCAATCGCGGAATAGATGGCCGAGAAGCCGAGCAGGCCGAAGCCCAGCGGCAATGAACCCGCGGCCGGCGGGCGTATCAACGCGATGATCACAGCATTCAACGCGTAAGTGAGCGGCGCGACCAGCCCGAGCGCGACCCAGCCAACCATATCGGGCGACGGCAGGCTGGTGCGCGGCAGAAGAACCAACAACACGCCCGCGAAACCCAGCAATATGCCAAACGCGCGGCGCCAACCAAACCGATCGATGCGCAGCGTCAGGGCCAAGAGGTAAACCAAGATGGGGACGAGGGTCAGCCCAAGGCTGAGCACGCCCGACGGTACTTTGGGCGCAACGAAGGCGAGCACGGCATAAGGCAGAGCGAGATTCAGCATGCCGGTGATGGCATAGACCCGGAGATGACCCCATTTGAGGCTCGGCCATTGGCGGAAGGCGGCGCACAACAACAGAACGATCCCAGCCGCGCCAAGCGACTGCCAAAACACATAGGCGAAAACCGGCACGCCATCGCCCATGGCCGTCACATTGATCGAATAGACGATGCCGAATGAGAGGCCGAGCACGAACAACAGGCCGATCGTGACGGGTGCGGTGGCCGTGGTGGACCCCGATGGGTTCTTCGTCATGCCTGCCCTCCCCCGCGTCAGCTTGGAGCCGCCTCTCCCAGGTGATAGATACTAGAGTGAATTCAACCGATTGAGCCAAGGAGTTCGGCCGTGAGCCACCCCGCCCCGACCAAGCCCGCCAGCCCATCTTCCAAGGGTGGAAAGCCCGCCTTCCAGTGGGATGATGCGTTCCTGCTCGACGACCAATTGAGCGAGGACGAACGCCTGGTGCGCGACACCGCCCGCGACTATGCGCAGGAGAAGCTGCTGACCCGGGTGATCGAGGCTAATCGACACGAGCGCTTCGACCGCGAGATCATGAACGAGATGGGCGCGCTTGGCCTGTTGGGCTCGACCATCCAGGGCTATGGCTGCGCGGGCGTGAATTACGTGTCCTATGGCCTGGCCGCGCGCGAGGTCGAACGCGTGGATTCCGGTTATCGCTCGGCAATGAGCGTGCAATCGAGCCTCGTGATGCACCCGATCTACGCCTATGGCTCCGAGATGCAGAAACAGAAATATCTTCCCAAACTGGCGACCGGCGAATGGGTCGGTTGTTTCGGCCTGACCGAACCCGATCATGGCTCCGATCCGGGCGGCATGACGACACGTGCAAAGAGCGCGCCGGGCGGCTTCAAGCTGTCGGGCGCGAAAAATTGGATCACCAATTCGCCGATCGCGGATGTTTTCGTAGTCTGGGCCAAAAACGACGAAGGCGTCATTCGCGGGTACATTTTAGAGAAAGGCATGAAGGGCCTCGCCGCGCCCAAGATCGAGGGCAAGTTTTCACTGCGCGCCTCTGTCACCGGCATGATCCAGATGGACGAGGTCTTCGTGCCGGCCGACAATGAATTGCCCAATGCGAGCGGACTCGGCGGCCCATTCGGCTGCCTTAACCGCGCGCGCTATGGCATTGCTTGGGGCGCGCTCGGCGCCGCCGAATTTTGCTGGATGCAAGCGCGGCAATATACGCTCGACCGCAAGCAATTCGGCCGTCCGCTCGCCGCCAATCAGTTGATCCAGAAAAAACTCGCCGACATGCAGACCGAAATTTCCATCGGGCTTCAAGCGTGCCTGCGCGTTGGCCGCTTGTTCGACGAAGGCCGTATGGCCCCTGAGATGATCTCGCTGATCAAACGCAATTCATGCGGCAAGGCGCTCGATATCGCGCGCGTCGCGCGCGATATGCATGGCGGCAATGGCGTGTCGGACGAATATCATGTGATCCGCCATGTCATGAACCTCGAGGCGGTCAACACCTATGAGGGCACGCATGACGTCCACGCCCTTATTCTGGGCCGCGCGCAAACGGGGATTCAGGCGTTCACGGGCTAGACGCGCTCGATCGTCACCTCGACACCATGGACGCAGGTGCTCTCGCCCATATCGCTCTTGAGACCGGGGTTGAGCGCGTTCACGTTGAGGCGCGAGCCGCCTTCGAGTTTCGGCCAGCGGCCCTTGTAACTGAGCGCGGCGCCTTCCGGCACGACATCATCGACGGCAAGGATGAGATCGAGGCTGCCGGTGCGATTTGAAAGACGCACGCGATCGCCACGCTTGAGCCCGCGCGCCGCAGCATCCTTCGGGTTGAGCGTGACGCTCGCGGACCCAAGTTGCTTCGCGATCTTGGCGTCATTGGCGTAGGAATCGTTCATCAACCAGGGCGAGGCCGGCGTGAGCAGGCGAAGCTGGCCATCCTTTGGCCGATCGTCGACGCTGGGCTCGGGAACCCGGGAGAAGCCGTCTTTCTCAGCCTGGGCCGAGGCGATTTCGATCTTGCCCGAGGGCGTCGGGAATTTGAAATCGGCGAATTGAATGACAGGCTCCGCGGTTGGGAACACCGTGCCCTTCGCCTTGAATTCGTCAAACGAGCCCTTGATGCCGACCTGGCGCATGACATTCGCGATGATCGCGTCATCGCTCTCATAGAGTTCGGCTTCGCTATAGCCCATGGCGAGCGCGAGACGGCGGAAAATTTCCTGATTCGGCAGTGTCTCGCCCATCGGCTCCATCACCTTGGCCTGCGCCGAGAACGACATGTTGAAATAGCCAGAGACCAAATCGTCATGTTCGAGAAACGACGCCGCCGGAAGAACATAATCCGCGAAGTCGGTCGTATCGGTCGGGAAAATATCGACCACGACATTCAGAAGGTCCTCGCGCTTGAGCGCATTGTGCAAGCGCTTCTGTTCGGGGCTTGAGGCCGCCGGGTTGATGTTCCAGCAGAAGAACGCGGCGCTCTTTGCCTTGTCTTCGAGGCGCGCCGCCAAATCCATCTGGCTGAACGTCGGCACGCCGGTGTTGAGCGAGGCGCCCGTGACGTAGCCCATGTCGACGCCCTTGCGCTTTTTGCCATTGAGATAGAGGAGCCCTGCGCCCGGTTTGGCATAATTGCCGGTAATCGCCGGTAGAAGCGACACCGCACGGATAATATTGCCGCCCTTTTGTTGGCGCTGCAGTGCCTGACCGAGCCATAAGAGCGAAGGCCCGGCGCCATAGAGCTTCGCGGCCGCCTCGATTTGGGCGGCGGGAACACCGGTCATCGCCTCGCCCCAAGATGGCGTGTAATGCTCAAGCCTCGGCTCGAGTTCGTTCCACCCGATCGTCGCCTTGTCGATGAAGGCGCGGTCGATGCGGCCATCGCGCGTCAAGACATGCATCATGGCGAAAGCAAGCGCGGCGTCGGTGCCTGGAAATGGTTGGAGATGAAGATCAGCCGCCTCCGCGGTCGGGTGGCGGACGGGATCGACCACGATCACTTTCGCTGGGGTTTCCTTCAACCAATGTTTGTGCGCGTGCGGCGCGGAGGCCGACGGATTGGCCCCCCAGACCAAAATACACGAGGAGTCTTTCGCCGTGCGCGGGTCGAAGCCGATCGCCGACGAGCCGATCACGTAACCGAGGGCGACATGGCCGGCCATGTTGCACACCGTATCGGGCTCGACTTCTTGCGCGCCGAGCCGATAGAAAAAACGCAGCGGGAAATTACCGGCGATCACGGCACAGGTGCCGGTATAATGGGCGTGGACGATGCGCGTCGCCGGCCCCGTGCCGATCATCTCTTTCAACCGCGTCGCGATACCGCCGATCGCCTCATCCCACGACACGGGTGCAAAACGCCCCTCGCCCTTGGCGCCGATGCGCTTCAAGGGCTGGGTCAGGCGCGCCTTTGGGTCGAGGAAAATGCCGTTATAGGCCAGGGCGCACTTGCCGCAGAGGGCGCCGCGGCTGACATAATGATCCGGGTCGCCCACGATTTTGGTAACCCGGCCCTTGCGCTTGATGACCGAGATTCCGCAAGCATCATAGCAATCTCGGGGACAGGTGGTCTTGAGGATCTCTTTGTCGAATATCATGCGCCTCTCCGCTGCCTCGCCCGGGCCGATGTGGGACCGACATGCTGGCAGGTCATGACGCCGAAGGAAAGCCGATGAAGAAACCCGAACGCCCGCGATCCTCCATCGTGCTTCACACAATCGGGCACTCCAACCACCCGATCACGCGTTTTGTCGGGCTGCTCGAAGGGGCATCGATCGAAAAATTGGTCGATGTGCGCTCGCACCCTGGCTCGCGTTTTCATCCCCAGTTTAACAAAGCCGCGCTCGCGAATGCGCTCAAGGCCCGGGGGATCGCCTATTATTGGTTGGGCGAGGCGCTCGGCGGCAAGCCGAAGAATAGTCGGCTATTGGCCGAGGATGGTCGCCCCGATTACCAGAAGATGGCGGCCACGCCGGCCTTCGGGACTGGGATCGAGGCGCTCATGGCGCTGGCGGGGGACGGCCCCTGCGCCATCATGTGTGCGGAGGAGGATCCCGCGCGTTGCCATCGCACGCTATTGGTCGCGCCCGCGTTGATGCCATGCGGATTGACCATTCGTCACATCAGAGGCAACGGTCGGATTTTTGAGTTCGCCCCCTCCGTGCCAATGATGATGAGACATCGTCCCCCCGGAAGATTACCCTTGAGGGCGTAGGTGAGACATCGACATGGCTATGCCCCGCATGACTGCGAGAGACCTCCGCTCCGCCGGTGGCGCTGAACCCGAGGAAGGCCGTAGGCCG
>CAMDNF010000104.1:0-8137 GCA_945902735.1 Rhizobium sp. Q54
TCATCGAACCGTGCGGACCAAGGGAGCCCTGTCGGCGAAGACCGCCAAGCTCATGGTGTTCAAGCTCGTCTCCGCCGCCGCGAAAACGTGGCGGCGCCTGAACGGCGAAAACCAGTTGCCGAAGGTCGTCCAAGGCGTCAAATTCCCAAATGGCATCGAGGTCATCAAAATGCCGGCTCACCACGCCGCCTGATCAACCTCGTCACCCAATCTCCTGCATAGCTCCGGCGGCGGACGCCTTGTCACTGACGAGATATGTGCGCCGATCGCCGGCAAACCGGAAGACAAACTCGGTCTAAGCGAACGCATGCTCGCGCTCGATTGTACGATTCAGACTTTGGAAGACGGCCGATAGGGTCGCGGTCGAGCGCGGCGTTCAGGCGGCCTCGCGCGACGCCCGGATCATGCGACTGAGAAAACTCTCAAGATCGATCGGCCCCTTGTCGCCATGCTCACCCTGCACGCGCGAAAGCACGGTGTTGGCCGCGACGCGTCGCTGACCGGGAGTCGCCGTTTCCGGAAGCGTGACCTGACCGTCGATCGCCGCCCTGAACGCGCGGAAATAGGTGGGCGGCAGGCCATTTTTTTCATAGAGCGCTTTGAAGCCGAGCGGGCCGCGATCCTTGACCAATTGCGCGGCGTTGTCGGGTGGAATCCCGGCGAGCACAGCCATGCCCATCTCAAAGAAGCGTAAATTGCCTTTGATCAAGGTCCGCATCAGAAGCGTGGGCGTCAGCCGTCCCTTTCCGTTGAGCCGTGCGACGAGCATCTCAACGTCATAATCATTGGTCAGTAGGGATAGATCGGCGATAAGGGCGCGCTCCCTCGCGAGACCCGACATCGCGGCGGCCAATTCAGGCGACACCGAATGTTGTTTGATCAAGCGATCGCGCAACACGCCTGAAACCACCTCGGCCAACCGTTCCGTTACGCCGAGCGGCAGCGATGGCCGGTCAACCATCAAGACCTGCACCATATTGTCGGCGGCGAAACGATCCATGATTTCGTGGAGGGACGGCTCGGAGACGGCCGCACCGGGGTTTTTCAACAGCGTCTTGACGACATCGCCATTGCCCGTTTGGACCAGGGCGTCCGAGACACCCTCGTTCACCAGCTCGCGCGCGGCGATTGCAATACGCCTGGCATCGTCGCCCGAGGCGATGATGTTGAGCAAGTGGTCGTCGTCTAAAGCGGGCGAGGCGTTGATGAAGGGAATCGCGATCTCATTGACGTCGGCGGCGATCGTGCGGGCCAGATCGACCGGAATTAGAGGCGAACTCGCGATTTGAATCGCCAAGGCCTTGCGCACCTGGGCGGTCACGTCCTGCGCCAGTTTGCGGAAGATCGTCAACGCGACTTCGTGCTCGGGTCCCGCCATCTCGCCTTTGGTGAACATCGCACCAAGCTGCTCGGCGGCGGCGGCCCTGGCCTCCTCCGACACATCCGCGAGCATGCGGTTGCGCACATCGATAAGCGTCGACAGTGTGTCGCTGGCCATGGAACCCTTCGCGGCGTTCTCTCACGTACCCCCTTCTATAGCCCGCCGATTCTTAACAGGTCGCTGAGATTGGCCCGAGGACGTGCTGGCCAGAGCGTCAATTGGGGACGCCACAGAATTCTCACCTGACCGGCGCCATTAGCCCAGAGGCCGGCCGATCCATGGCTCGCCGGCGCCGCATGAGGGCGGCCAAAGCGAGCCCGGCGACGATCGCGAACACGGTCCAACCCGGGCGCAGGCCCGCATCGAGCATGAGATTGGCGTTCAGCACCCGCCCCGGATCGACCCCATTGCGGAGCCAAAAATAGAGGGCCTCGCCGAATACCGTGAGGAGACCCGATAGCGGCGCCAAGCCCATGATCGCCCAAAGCGGCAGGCGCCCCTTCTCGCCCACCCAGAGGTCAAGCAATCTATAGGCCATCAGCCAAAGGAAGAGGCCCGCCATGACCGTCGGTTGGGTCACGACGAGTTTCGATTGCCAAACGAAATGCACGACGCCGATCGCGCCGATCGCATAGCTCAGGCGATGCAATAAGCGCCAGTTTTTGCCACCCAGGCGACGCAACATGCCGTCGGTCGAGGTCGCCAACAAAACGAGCAAACCGATCAATCCGGCAAAGCCGATCGTCAAATAGGTGCGAACGAGGATCTCGTTCACCACGCGATCGAGCACAAAGGCCTGGTCGGCCATATAGGTCAGCAAATGGAGGATGGCGTAGAGCGCCGTCGTGACGCCGACCATGCGGCGGACCTGAATAAGCGCGGGCCAGCGCAATAGGCTGCGCACCGGCGTGATTGCCAGAGTGATGAATAAGAGCCGGATGGTCCAAAGACCCGTTTGGTGATTGAGTTCAGCCAAAGGACGTGGACCGAGGTCGCCGGCGATAAAACGCACGGCGAGCCATATCAGCGGCACCATCAACAAGATCAGGGTTGCGATCTTGAGGGGCGCGGGTTTGCCAGAGCGGTCGAGGACCGGGCTAAGAAGAGCGTGTGCCATCGACCCTCAACATGGGGGCCGATGGTCACACAGAACAATCAAATCCACGTCAGCACGACGTGAAGTGCATCAACGCCGGCGGAATTGCTGGCGCGGCCGAGCCGGCGCGGCGCCGGTACCGGCACCGCCTTCCGGCTTGTGTCGAAAATTGATACGGCCCTTGTCGAGATCGTAAACCGACATTTCTACGGTCACGCGATCGCCGGCCAAGGTCCGGATCCGGTGCTTCTTCATACGTCCAGCCGCGTAGGCGAGGATGACGTGGTCGTTATCAAGCTTCACCCGATAGCGCCCATCAGGCAGCACTTCGGTGACCACACCCTCAAACTCCATCAGCTCTTCTTTTGCCATGGGATAGTCTCTCTCCGTATTGATCCCTAGGTCAGTTTAGCGCGCGCGCTGCGTGCGTGGGCCAAAATTACCCGCGCTCCGCACCGGGCTTGGCTTCAAAAAATTGAGCCCGCCGATCTCGCCGTCATTCGACCGCCCCTCCGCCTGGCCGCGATGCGGTGCAGGGCGGCGTGGTTGGTTGTTGGCATTGGCGTGCTTGTAGGGCTTGTTGTGCGCGGGCGGACGTGGTTTGCCATCGCCCCGCGGACGCTCAAAGGGCTTGGCCGCGGCGGCCGGCCGATGCACCGCCGCGCCGGCGCGATCAGTTGTCGGAATTTGTTGCCGGATCAACTTCTCGATATCGCGCAAATAGCTGCGGTCATCGGCATCGCTACAGAACGAGATGGCGATACCGGTCGCCCCAGCGCGCGCGGTGCGGCCGATGCGGTGGACGTAGGATTCGGCGATATTTGGGAGATCGAAATTGATCACGTGGCTGATGCCATCGACGTCGATGCCACGCGCCGCGATATCAGTCGCCACCAAAACGCGCACACGCCCCCTGCGGAACGCACCCAGCGCCTTTTCACGCTGGCCTTGCGATTTGTTGCCGTGGATGGCGTCCACCGCGATGCCGTCTTTCTCCAGGCCACGCACGACGCGGTCGGCGCCGTGTTTGGTCCGCGTAAAGACGAGCGCGCGTGTCACGGTTGGATCGTTCAACAATTCGGTCAACGCCTGGGGCTTCGCGCCGCGATCGAGCATGATCACGCGTTGCGCGATCAAGTCGGCCGTGGCCGCCTGCGGGGTAACCGCGACCGTCACCGGGTCGCGCAGAAATTGCGCGGCGAGTGCGGCGATTGCCGGCGGCATGGTCGCGGAGAACAACAGGCTGTGCCGGTCCTTCGGCAGCTTACCGCAGATTTCGCGAATGGCATGGATGAAACCCATGTCGAGCATGCGGTCGGCCTCGTCGAGCACGAACATTTCGACCTGATCGAGCCGGAACCGGCAATTGTCGACAAGGTCTTTCAGTCGGCCCGGCGTCGCCACCAGGATATCGACACCAGGGGCGACCGCGCGTGCTTGGCGGCCGATCGGCAGCCCGCCAATAGCGAGGGCGGTGTGCAACCGCAGCTCACGCCCATAGGCATTGAAGCTGTCGAGAATTTGACCGGACAATTCGCGCGTCGGGCTCAGCACGAGCACGCGACATGCATTGCGGAACGGTTGGCGGGGTTGCTGGGCAAGTTTGGTCAAGATTGGCAGCGCGAAGGCTGCGGTCTTACCAGTGCCGGTCTGCGCGATCCCAATGAGATCGCGGTTGGCAAGGATGTGAGGAATAGCCTCGGCCTGAATGGGCGTGGGCGTAACATAGCCTTCTTGCGCGAGCGCCTTCATAATCGGCGCCGCGAGGCCTAGATCGGTAAATTGGGTCAATGGAGTTCTTTCGTGTCGAGCCGCACCGCGACCCGATTCCACAAACGGAATGGGCCGCCGATTGGCGGGGTTCTCGTACGGCCCCGCGTGCCTGGGCTGTCGAAGGGGGGTGAGTTCCGGCAGGCCGACGACCCTCTGAGGGGTCTCGTTCACGCGGCCTGGATGTCCTGAGGACGGCTGGTATGTAGGCGAGATCGCTTGGAAAGTCAAGAAATTACGTGCGCTTAAGGCGTAAAGCCCACATCAAGACGGTTAAAGCACGAGAACCGAGCACGCCATCGAGTGCGGCTTAGGCTCGGCTAAAGGTGGTTATCGTGTCTCGTCGGCATCGTCGTTGGACGTCTCGGGTTCGATCGGCTGGGCCGCCGTATCATATCCAAATTTGCGCCGTGCGATTTCTTCGAGCGTGGCGGTGATTCGTTCGATCGAGGCCGGCAGCGTTAAGCAATCGGTCAACCCTGCTTTGGCCATTTGGCTCCGGCGCAAATCATTGGTGGTCAGCGCCAGAACCGCGGTCCCCGGATTTTGCAGGCGCAAATCGGCAACGAACTTGCCCAACGTCGTGGTGGTCTGCACGCGTGGGTCGTCCGCGCACACGACGACAAGATCGGGCGGGTCCTGCGTCACTTGGTCGAGACTTGATTCGTTCGACCCGGCCTCCCCAACACCATAGCCTTCACGCTCCAAAATCGTCCGATAGAGCTCTCGGAGCGGCCAATGCGCGATGGCAAGGAGGGCGCGTGGCATCGGAACGGGCTTAGGTTTCAGCGGCGTGGTCAACTGGCGGATGGCAGCACGCGGCCAATCAGGCCGTGTGCCAATATCGTGGCTTCAGTGCAGGCATCCGCGATCGTGCGCAATTGACGACTGAGGGCCAATGAACTGGTGCGACCTTCGGGGCCCGGCTCACTCACCGACGCGGCGAACTCGAGCGCACGACGCGCCCGGCGATCGACGGACACATTCGCCGTCGCGCGCGCTTCCTTCGTCATCAACGCCGGTACCGCGTTTTGATCGGGCTCGTTAGGGATCAACGATTCTTCCGCCATGAGCTGGGCTCCAATTCGAACGACCGATGAAAGTCGTCTAAGGCCCAGCATGATGGCGCCAAAATAGTTAGTGGATCGTTACACCGTTATGAGGGTTTTCTTAATACTTCCGAGACTTCCAAGCCAATCTTCCGATTCCGCCTAACCCCACGACCAATAGGCCTCTGCCTCCTTCGTATAGAACTGCGCCAGCACCATACGGTGCACCTCCGAGGCGCCGTCGACCAACTTGGCCTGCGGGCCATAGCGATACATCCATTGGAGCGGCGTATCCTTGGAATAGCCGCGCGCGCCACAGAGTTGCAGGCAAAGGCCGACAACCCGGTTGAGCGTTTCGGAGACGTGAATTTTGGCTGACGAAATTTCCTTCCGCGCTTTATCGCCCTGATCAAGCTTCCAGGCCGCGTGCATGACCAAAAGGCGACCGATCTGCACGTCAACCGCAGCCTGCCCCAGCATCCATTGGATGCCTTCGTGCTCACCCAAGGTCTTGCCGAACGAGCGCCGCTCGCCGACATAGGCGCGCGCAATCGACATAGCGCGCTGGGTCATGCCGAGCCAGCGCATGCAATGCGTGAGGCGCGCCGGGCCAAGCCTGATCTGGGTCACACGCAGGCCGTCGCCCAGCTGCATCAGGACGTTTTCTTCGGCAATTTCAAGACCGGTGAAGCGAAGTTCGCAATGCCCGCCATGCTCTTCCGGCCCCAAGATCGGCACCTTGCGCACGATCTGCCATCCCGGTTGATCCTTGTGGAACAAAAAGGCGGAGAGGCCACGCCGCGGATCGTCGGACGTGCGGGCGATGACAATAAAATGGCTCGCGGCCCCTGCCCCGGTGATGAACCATTTATGGCCGTTGATGACCCATTTGGCGCCGACTTTTTCGGCCCGCGTCAACATCATGCCGGCGGGGTCGGAGCCCGAACCGGGATGCGGCTCGGTCATCACAAAAGACGACCGCACGTTGCCATCGACGATCGGCTGCAACCACCGCTCCTTTTGCGGCCCCGTGGCAACCTGTTCCAGGAGGCGCATATTGCCATCATCGGGGGCCGCGCAATTGAACGTCGCGGGGCCGAAAATGCCGAAATTGGCGGCTTCGTAAAATGCCGCCTGCCCGATCATTGAGAGCCCTTGCCCGCCGCGCGCTTTAGGCATTTGCGGCGCCCACAGCCCAGCGGCCTTGGCCTTGGCCCGCATGGCGTCCAATAAATCGAACCGAATATTATCGTGCTCGGGATCGAAATTGCCTGGATCGCTCTCAAGCGGGATCAGATGCGCGGCGACGAACGCTTTGACCCGACGGCGATAATCTTCGATCTCGGGCGATAGGGTGAAATCCATGTGCAGACGGCTCCCGTGGCTGGTGCGGCTGAGCGATACGCACGCCGGCGGCAAAGGTCAAGCCAGGAACCCCACGCGATTTAATACATCCTTAGCCAAAGCTGCACCATGCTCAAGGTAAGCCCATCGATGACACGGAGCAGCCTCAATGGCACGGATTTCCCGCGCTCTTATCGCGGATAGCAGCCTTTCGACCCTGAACGACATGGGCGCGCAAATGCGGGCCGCGGGCTGCCTCACGCTGATCGAGACCTCCGCATCGCGCATCAAGGATCGGGCGCGGACCGAGCGACCCGATGTCGTGATCCTCGGTGTCGGCTTTTCAGAGGCCGAGCAGGTTCGCGCCGCCAATGAGCTCAAATCCGACCCCGTCACCCGTCGCATGCCGCTCGTTCTGGCCGGCCCGGCGGTTCAGCACATGGTCATTCGCCCCGAGCTTTCGAGGCGCCTCGATGGCTTGCTCACGCTGCCAATTCTCACCGAAGAACTAATCGCCAAACTTGGCGGCTCGTTTCGCTTGAAAGTCATGCGCGCCGAGTTGTTGCGCCGTCATGTCACCTATGGCCGCTATGGCATTGATGGGTTCCTCGACTTTGACGAGCCGAAAACCGAAAGAACCCGCGTGCTTTTTGTGCGGCCCTCGACGGGCCCATTGGCCGACCAGGCGGCGCGCCTCATGCGCTTGGTCCCCGGCTGCGATCCGGCCGATCTAGTCGAGCCGATGGACGCCATCGATTCCCTCCTGAGATCGCGTTACGACGCGGCGATCATTCTCGGCAATGGCTCGCCCGATGACCCGGGCTCGGAGTTGTGCGCCGATGTTCGGCGTCATTCCTCGTTGTTCCACTTGCCGCTGGTCTACCTCGAGCCGCGCGAGCATTCCGCCGCGCGTGCGCAATCTTTCGTCAAAGGTGCGAGCGAGGTCCTCGCCCCGCCGTTCGAGGCAGAGGCCTTGACGCGCGCGCTTGATCTCGTCGGCCGGCAAGCGAAGCTCCGTGCCCGCCTGCATGCGGCCTACCAAAAGGGCGCGCACCCAGAAACCAATGACCCGGCCACCGGTCTGTTCACCCCGGAGTTTCTCAATAAGCACCTCGATCTTCTGATCGAAGACGCGTTTCGTTGGGATCTCAGCCTTTCGGTTGTCACCTGCGTGGTGCCGCAATTCGCCGCCATCCGCCACGATCATGGCCGCGACGCGGCGGCCTCGCTTCAACGTTCGGTCGGCAGCTTGATCGCGCGGCTCGTACGCGGCGAAGATCTCTGCGCACGCCTTGGCGATCACGCCTTTTGCATCGTGACCCCTGAGAGCTCGCTCGAGGGCACCGCACTGTAAAGGGCGGAGACAAAATGTGCCGGATGGCGGCGTGAATGTGTACCAGTCGGGTTACGAGAAAAGGGCTTTGAAGCCCTGGTTTGGTATTGTGCTATCGCGGGCTGTGAGGCGCGCGTAGCGAAGCGAAGCGCGGGTCACAGCCC
>CAMDNF010000105.1:0-8108 GCA_945902735.1 Rhizobium sp. Q54
CGCTCGCCGTGCCACCCTGCGCCAGTACGATCTCCGCCTCGCGCAGCTTGCCAATAACTTCTTCAGGCCCGTGCTTCTTGCCCATGTTCAGTCTCCTTCAGGGTCCAGTCTAAATTAACTTTTGGACCACTCTGAAGGGGGCAGATCACGCCCTTCCGTCCATTGGATCGCGTCGATGTCTGAAGGAACAAATCAGTTTAACATGATCGACCGTCGGGCGATATAACGCGGCCCGCACGACCCGCGATCAACAGGACCCGGTCCAAGATGTCCGTCAAGCGATTGCCCACTCTGTTCATTCCCCATGGTGGCGGCCCGTGCTTTTTCATGGAGGAGGGCATCGGCCCCAAAGGCACATGGGATCGCATGGCCGCCTATTTGCGTGGCATCGGCCAATCCATCGGCGCTCGACCCAAGGCCTTGTTGGTAATTTCGGCGCATTGGGAGGCGGCGAACCCGACCGTGCTGATGGAACGCAACCCGCCGCTCTTGTTCGATTATTACGGCTTCCCCGAGCACACCTATCGCCTAACCTATGGCGCGCCCGGCGCGCCTGAGCTTGGCACGCGCGTGCGGGAGCTCTTCAGTAAAGCCGGTATCGCATCAAACGAAGAACTGGCGCGCGGCTTCGACCATGGCGTCTTCATTCCGTTCCTATTGATTTATTCCGAGGCGGACATTCCGATCCTCCAACTGTCCTTGCGCGAAGGGCTCGATGCCCGCGCGCATCTCGTGATTGGCCACGCCCTCGCGCCCTTACGCGACGAGGGCGTGTTGATCGTTGGCAGCGGCATGAGCTTCCATAATTTGCGGGCCTTCGGCGCGATGGATAGCCAGGTGACCGATGCGGCGAAGCGCTTCGATGATTGGCTGACCGCGGCCGTCGAGGCGCCGACGACGAGCGCGCGAGACAACGCCTTAGCCGGGTGGGCGGACGCGCCTGATGCGAGCTTCTGTCACCCACGGAGCGAGCATTTGACGCCGCTGTTCGTCGCGGCCGGCGCGGCCGGTGATGATCGAGGCGTTCGCGTCTATGCCGATATCGTTCTGGGCAAGGCGATGTCGGGCTATCAATTCGGCTGATCAGAGGTCATCAAGCAGCCGACACGCGGTCTCAGCTAAGCGCGGCACGGCGGCGCCATAGGCCAGCGCGTTCTCCGAACTGGCATTGCCCTTGAGCGCGCGGTCATAGACGCCTTGCACGATCGAGGCGAAGCGAAACAACGCGAAGGCGACATAGAAGGGCCAGTGCGCGATCGGCTCCTTGCCGCGACGTGCCGCATAGCGCGCCAAATAATCCGCCTCACGCGGAATGCTGAGCGTGTCGAGATCAAGGCCCAAAAGACCCGGCGAAATCGCCTCGCCGGCGACCAGATGATAGCCGAGGCAATTATAGGCGAGATCGGTCAAGGGATGACCGAGCGTTGAAAGCTCCCAATCGAGCACGGCAACCACGCGCGGCTCGCTCGGGTGCAGAATGAGATTGCCGAGCCGGAAATCGCCATGCGCGATCGTGGTTTCTTCTTCTTGCGGCATCAAGCGGGGCAGGCGGCCGATCAGCTGATTCATCGCCGGAATTTCGTCGCGTTTGGCACTGTTATATTGCCGCGTCCAGAGCGCGATTTGGCGGACGATATAACCGGCGGGCTTGCCATAATCGGCAAGGCCAAGCGCCTGCCAATCGACCTCATGTAACGCGGCCAGCGTCGCGTTCATCGAATCATAGATCGCCGCGCGCTCGGCTGGCGTGAACCCGGGCATGGCCGGATCCGCTACCACGCGGCCCTCGACATGGGCCATGAGGTAAAACGTCGTGCCTATCACCTCGGCGTCTTCGCAAAACGACAGCGCCTCGGGTACCGGCACGGCGCTGTGCTTCAGCGCGGCCAGAATACGATATTCGCGCTCAATCAAATGCGCCGACGGCAACAGCACGCCCGGCGGCTTCTTGCGCAGCACATAGCGCCGCCCGTCGCTCTCAATCAAAAAAGTCGGGTTAGATTGCCCAACCGCGAATTGGCGGACCGCGATCGTCGCGCCGATGCCATCTAGTCGCGTCGAAAGGTAATCGCGCAGCCGTGCTTCATCGAAGCGATGGGCGGGGCGGACCTCGGTCGTCAGGGTCAATTCAGCTCTCGCGAACCACGATCACCGCCTTGCCGATGACGCGGCGCTCAGCCAAGGCCGCGAGCGCATCCGGCACCTGGGCTAAACTAAATCGATGCCAGATTGGCGGCTTGATGTCGCTCCGCGCGAGCCAATCGATCAGCATTGAAAAATTAGCGCGGTTGGTATCGGGATCGCGCCGTGCGAAGGCACCCCAATAAACGCCGAGCACGCCGCATTCCTTGAGCAAGAGCCGATTGGCCTTGACCTCGCCGATGCGCCCGCTAGCGAAGCCGATAACCAGAACGCGCCCCTCTGGGGCGATGCAGCGCATCGATTGGTCGAATAAATCGCCGCCCACGGGATCGAAGATCACATCAGCGCCCTTGCCGCCGGTCAACGCCTTGACCCGGTCGACCAGTCCTTCGGACGCCTGGTCGATCGTCTCATGGGCCCCCGCCGCTTGAGCGGCCGTGCGCTTCTCGGCTGTGCTGGCTTCCGCGATCACGCGCGCGCCGAATTTGCGGCCAAGCTCGACCGCGGCCAAGCCAACACCACCGGCGGCGCCCAGCACCAAGAGCGTCTCGCCGGCCTTGATCTGGGTACGTTGAGCAAAGGCGTGATAGGCCGTGCCATAGGTGACGGGCACGATCGCGGCCTGGTCGAACGGTATATGGCGTGGAAATTTATGGGCCTGGGCGGGGTTGACCGCGCAGAGCTCCGCGAAGGCGCCATTAGGCACCACCGCCATGACATGATCGCCCACCGCAAAGCCTCGGGCTTGCGCGCCGATCGCCTCGACCACGCCGGCAAGCTCAAGCCCCAGCGCGAACGGCAGCGCCGGCTTCTCCTGATATTGCCCGCGCACGAGGAGCACATCGGGGAAGTTCACACCAGCGGCGTGAACGCGCACCAAGAGGCCATCAGCCGGGCAGGCGGGATCGGCGACCTCGCTCAGCGCGATGTCTTCAAGCCGCCCGGGCGTGACGCACAACGCGGCTTTCATAGCCTACTCCTTCCCTATTCTATCTTGTCCTATTGCCGCGCGGTCGTGCCGCCATCGATGACCAGCACCGTACCATTGCAATAGCCCGCTTCGTCGGAGGCGAGATAGAGGCAACCATAGGCCATCTCGTCGGGCGTACCGGGCCGCTGCATCGGCGTCAGCCGATCGGCCATCGCCTTGTCATCAAAGAGATGCAACACAGACTGAACCATCGGCGTCGCGATGAACCCGGGCGCGATACAGTTGGAGCGAATGCCATCCATCGCATAGGACACGCAAAGCGAGCGCGTCAGATTGATCATGGCGCCTTTGGCCGCTGTATAGGTATGGGCGACCGACATGCCCTGGAGGCCCGAAATACTCGCCACATTGACGATCGCGCCCTTCTTCTGTTTCTGCATGATCGGCACCACACCGCGACACATGTAAAAGCAGGAATCGAGGTTGATCGCCATAACCTCATGCCATTTCTCGGGCGTGGTGTTGACGATATCGTTCATCGAGCCGGGGCTTTTTTCCATCCAGCTATAGCCGACGCCGGCCGCGTTCACGAGCACGTCGATCCGGCCATAGGCATCGAGGGTTTTTTTTGATGGCGGTTTCGGCACCCTCGACCTTGGATAAATCGGCCGCGACCGACATTCCCGTGCCGCCGGCCTTCTTCACGAGCGCCGCCGTCTCGTCGAGGTTTTTCTGCGTACGCGAGACGCCGATCACGGTCGCGCCCTCGCGCGCGAAAATCAACATGCACGCGCGACCGACGCCGGTACCGGCACCGGTGATGAGCGCAATCTTGCCGTCCAAGCGTTTTGACATCTGATATTTCCTCAATGGGGCTTAAGCATGACTTTGCATTGTTGGGTCGGCCTTCTGAGGGCCTCGAAGGCAGCCGGCAGTTTGGCGAAATCGATCACGTCGGTCAGCATCGGCTTTGGATCGATCCGGCCGGCGGCGAGCAAATCGATCACCACCTCGAAATCGCGCTTGCTATAGCCGAGCACGAACTGCAACGCGGCTTCCTTCAATATGCCCGAAATCGGCACGATGGTGTCGGGCTGCATGCAAACGCCGACCACCACCGCTTTGCCAAAAGGCGGCAACATGTCGATGCAGTTTTGAATGAGGCCCTTCACGCCGACGCATTCGAAGATGATATCAGGCGGCCCGCCGGCAATGTCGGCGAATTGATCCTTGACCTCGCCCACACCCGGGTCGACCACATGGGTCGCGCCAAATTTGAGCGCGCGCTTGCGTCGATCGGGGGCAAGTTCGCTCACCACCACGCGCCGCGCGCCGGCAAAATTGGCAAAGAGCGATGTCGATAGCCCGATCGGTCCGGCGCCGAGCACTAGCACATTGGCTCCCGCCTTCAGCCCTGAGCGATCAACCGCATGGAAGCCGACCGCGAGCGGCTCGACCATGGCGGCGTTTTCATCGCTCACCTCGTTTGGCAGTGCGAGCACATGATTGGCATCGGCACGCAAATACTCGGCATAGGCGCCCGGTATGCCAAAGCCGGTGATCTGATTGCTCGGGCAGTGGATGCCGAGACCAAGCCGGCAGGTGCGCGAACAATTCGGGCAGGCATTGATGGGCACGGTGGTGACCCGCTGGCCGATCTTGAACAGGCCCTTGGCGTCGCGCCCGACCTCGACCACCTCGGCCGCGACCTCATGGCCGAGGATGGTGCCGTCGGGCACCACGAACACACCATCCTGCGTCGCATGCAAATCCGAACCGCATATGCCGCAATAATTGATCCGCATCAGCACATCGCCGGGCCCACAGACCGGATCGGGTACGGTTTCGATGGCGAGCGGCTTACCGAGGCCGTGGAATACGGCTGCCTTCATTGGGGTCTCCTGAAGCCATGCGGGGTCATTCGTCCTACAATCTTGCCGAAGGGGCGGGGCCGAGGGAACCAAAAACGCATGGCGCTCCGTGCCTTGAGCCAAGGGTCGTCACGGGGGTTGACCCGTGCGAGACCTACGCCCCAATCTACCGGCCGGACTTTTGCGGAGGCGAGGCGGCTATGTCAGGGATCGCGACGGGAAATGGCGCCAAGCTGAGAGCGATGCTCGAGGCACGCCGTGCCGTGCTGGCGCCAGGCGCCGCCAATGCCCTGTGACCGCCCGCATCATCGCCGACCTCGGCTTCGAGGTTGTCTACGTGACTGGCGCGGGCATCGCCAATATGCGCCTCGGCGTGCCCGATATCGGCCTCGTCACCTTGAGCGAGCTGGCCGACACGGTCGCCACCATTGCCGATATCTGCACGCTGCCCCTGATCGTCGATGCCGATAGCGGCTTTGGCAGCGCGGTTCACATGGTGCGGACCGTGCGCATGCTGGAGCGTGCCGGCGCGAACGCCATTCAAATCGAGGACCAGACCTTCCCGAGGCGGACCGGCCAATCCGCCGCGCCTGAGGTGATCTCGGCGGAGGAGATGATGGGCAAGGTCAAGGCCGCGGCCGATGCGCGCTCATCGCATGATCTTCTCATCATCGCGCGGACCGATGCGCGCACCACCCATGGCATGCAGGCCGCGCTCGCCCGCGCCAACGCCTATATCGCGGCCGGGGCCGACGCGACCTTCATCGAGGCGCCGACCTCGCGCGATGAGCTTGAAATCCTCACGCGCTCCCTCCGCGTGCCGCAAATCGCCAATATGGTTGCCCGGTGGTCTGACGCCAAGTCTATCGCAGGCCGAATTAGCGGGGATTGGGGTTAGCCTCGTGCTCCATGCCAATGTCGCGGTGCAGGCGGCGGCCAAGGCGATCCAAGAGGTCTTGGCCGCGCTCAAGAAGGACGGCTCGCTGAACAATGTGACCGATCGCCTGGCCTCGTTCGAAGAGCGCCAACGCGTGGTCGCCAAGGCGAATTGGGACGCGCTTGAGCGGCGCTATAGGGCTTGAGCGAGGGGCTCACTCGCGGAGGCCCGCTTTGAGCAAGCCCTGAATGATATGCTCAAGATCATGCGGCGCCGCGTTCCATTTCTGCAGTTCCGCGCGCGCCTTGAAATCGGGTTTGACTTCATAGATCCGCGCCAGCGACGCCCCGGCGTCTCCATGACCCAATTGTCCCTGCGCCGCCGCCCTCAGCAGATGAGTCCAATAGAAATGCGGCATCCCGGCTCGCTGCACGTCCGCGATGACGTTCTCATAGGCGCGCTGATTGTAGTGCAGCCGGGCGAAGCTGAAATGGTACCAACCGGGATGTAAGGGATTGAGCTGCTGTGCGCGTCTTGAAAGCTCGGCGCCGCGCTCGAACTGACCCATGAAGGCGAGATAATGGCCCACATCGGCCAATGTTTCCGGATCATTCGGGTTTAGACCGAGCGCAAGCTGCGCCTCCGCCTCGAATTTTTCATTATCGCCGCGAAAAAAATGCACGATCGCAAGCCAGCAGCGCGCATAGGCATTTTGCGGATCGAGCTGCGTCGCAGCCAGCGCGTGCACGAGCGCACGGCCGATTGGATTGGGACGCGGGTTCATGTCGAAGCGATGTTCGCCCAGATAGACATTGGCCAAGAGCGCATGGGCATCCGCCGAGAGTGGGTCGAGCTCCACCGCTCGCTCAAGCAAATCCCTGGCCTCGGCGTGGATCTCGGCGCTTAACGTTCCCGTATAGCGGCGCGCGCGCAGCAGGCAATCATAGGCATCCAATTCGAGCGGGCTTTTTTTCATCGCGCGTTGTAACGCGACATCTTGCATCTTGACCCCGAGCGTGGCGGCGATGGTTCGCGTCACTTCGTCCTGTAATTCGAAAATATCGCCCATCTCGCGGTCGAACCGCTCGCCCCACAATTGAACGCCGCTCGATCCCTCGATCAGCTGGACTGAAATCCGGACGCGGCCCGCCGCACGCCGCACGCTGCCTTGCACGACATGGCCGGCGTTTAGTTGCGTGCAGAGCTCCGGCAAATTGATCGCGCGCCCCTTGAATTGCAGGGTGGAGGTGCTGGCGATGACGCGCAAATCCCGAAAGCGCGACAGGTTAGTGATGATGTCTTTGGTCAAACCGTCGGCGAAATATTCATCCACCTCCGCGCTTTGATTCGCGAACGACAGAACCGCGATGACCGGCTTGGAATCGACGCCGATCGTTCGGACGACCGCAGGCGGGGTGTCGCCCACCCCTATCTCCGAGTGCGAAACCGCTCCGGTGAACTCAAAGCCTCGACCGCGGACGGTGCGGATATAGCTTTGGCTATCGCCATCATCTCCCAACGCGCGCCGCGCCGATTTGATACAGCTGGAGATGGTCGCGTCGGAAACCGCGCGCCCCTGCCAAACCTGATCGACAATCTCGTCGCGTCCGATGATGCGGCCGGGATTGCCGCAGAAGAACACGATCAGGTCGAAGACCAACGGCTCAACATGCTGCACCGCGCCGTTTCGGCGCAGCTCATATCGGCCGATGTCTAGCTCAAACGCGTCGAACCGGTAGCGCATTGACGTCCTTGGAATAAGCGCGTCGAAGATTCACTGAGCGCGGACCATAGCCGATCGGTCGCAAATTCGCTTTAGGTCTCACGCCGCAATCCCCTCGTAATCCCCGGCAAATCTCCACGCGGCCCTCAAGCATAGGGCAACTGAATAGGGGATAACCCCGTCGTCGTTCGGAGCGCCCAAAAACGCAAACCTTCACCCGGACCGTCCAACAAGGAGAAACGACCGTGAAAATTGCCAAGGACCGCGTCGATATCAAGATGAATATCCCTGGGGCCATCGTCCGGCAGCGGAACGATTTTGGCGACGCAACCGGCTTCGGCAAGATTAGCGGCGAGTATTTCACCCTCGCCGCGGGCGTCGATACCACGCCGCTCTTTCAAGGGTTGGAGGGAAACCCTCCGTGCCAATGATGATGAGACATCGTCCCCCCGGAAGATTACCCTTGAGGGCGTAGGTGAGACATCGACATGGCTATGCCCCGCATGACTGCGAGAGACCTCCGCTCCGCCGGTGGCGCTGAACCCGAGGAAGGCCGTAGGCCGA
>CAMDNF010000106.1:0-8087 GCA_945902735.1 Rhizobium sp. Q54
TCGGAGGGAAGGCCGCGCGGCGCTCTCTTTTTCATTTCCCTCCCCCCTTGAGGGGGAGGGTAAGGGAGGGGGGTAAGCGGCGACGTCATGATTTTCGGTCCGTGCTTCACTCCGCGGCGGCGCTTTTGCCGATGGCGCGGTTGAGGCGCGGTATCACCTCGGTCGCGAACAACTCCATCGAGCGGCGCGAAAGTTTCTCATCCTTCCAATCATGACCGGCATAGACCAACGAGCCGAAATCGCCGGTGATCTCGCAGAATTTGAGTAATTGATCGACCACGCTATCGACCGTGCCGGCGATCACCAGCGTCTCCAGCACGAATTCGAGCGTGACCGCCGAATCCGCCATCGCGCGGTCGTTCTTGAACAGCTCGGCGCGGCCGTTCGAGATCAGCTTGCGCATGAGCGATTTGAAATAATGCGCATAGGGGCCATCGAGGCCGCGGCCATAACGCTGCGCGGTCGCCTCGTCATCGGCGATGAAAATACTGCGCGCGACGCGCCAATCTTTTGGGTTGGCGACCGCGCCGACATTGGTGCGGCCTTGGGCATACATCGGCCAATGGCTCGCGACCCAAACGGGTTGCAGGAAATTCGCCGAGATCGGCAACCAGCCGCGCTCGGCGGCCGAAACCACGCCCTTGGAGAACGGCGCGACCACGGTCACCACGATCGGCGGATAGGGTTTTTGAAAAGGCCGCACGACCATGCCCTGGCCGATTTCGGCGATGAAGGTCTTCTTGGTCGAGATGTTCCAGTATTTGCCCTTCAGATCGAAGGGCGGCTCGGTGGTCCACAGGGCCAGAATATGGTTGATCGATTCGACCAACATCGCGGTGCGGTCCTGCTCAAGCGTGCCAAAGCCCTCGGCGTCGGACAGCAGCCCACCCGGGCTGATGCCAAACATGAAGCGACCTTCGAGCAAATGATCGAGCATCGCGATCGTGCCCGCCACTTGCAGTGGGTGATTGCTCGGCAGATTGACCGTGCCGGTGCCGAGCTTGATGCGCGAGGTCGAATCGATCAGCGAGGCGATGAAGGTGGCGCAATCGGTGATGGTCTCGGCGCGATCGGTCACATGTTCGCCGATATAGGCCTCGGAGAAGCCAAGCTTGTCAGCCAGCTGAATGGCCGCGCGGTCTTCCTTCAGCGTGGTGGTGTAATCCCGCGTGAAGGGGTGCAGCGGCATGGTGAAAAACGAATAGTCCACGGCAAGCCTCGCATCCGTCATGCCGCCCCAAAAATAGCGGCGCGACAGTCAACCCGATCGGCGCGGCGCATGCAAATGATTGGTGGCGCGCGGCGGAACGTGGCCGGGCCTGGCCCTTATAGCGCGATCAAACCGTGGGCGAGGGCGCGGACCACGGCGTGTTCCCGGCTCGACGCACCAAGCTTAATTCGCGCGATTTCAAGCGCCTGGCGCACCATGGTCTCGGGGAGTGAAAAACGCGCAGCAATCGCCGCGTCGTCGATTTGGAAGGCCGCCCAAACCAGGCATTCGCGCTCGAACGGCGTGAGCTGATGGTGCATCTCAATTGGAGCGGCGCTCCGATCGGCCAATCAATTATCATTCGCGACCGCGTCGGCCGGCCCCGGCTCCCGCACCGCGATCCATTGGTCGCCGATCCGCAGTCTGATCCGCTCATACAGCGCTAGGCCAAGCAAATGGGCTTTCTTGCCTTCCGCGCGAATGACGTCAGCGGTCGGGTCGAGCGAGGAATCGGCATTGATGATGATGATGGAAGGCGGGCCTTCCGCCTGATGGATCGGCACGGTCAACGCCATGCCGATCGAAAACTCGGTTGCCTCGCTATAAATCCGCCGTTGTGCCGCGCTCAAATTCGGTTGGGCCAAAACTTCGAACCAATTGAACGGCCGATACACGCGCCCGGCCATCTGAATGACGGGCGACAACGCCGCATAGTCAGAGGCGTCGAAATGCTCTTCCCACGCACGCGGATGAGTCCAAATCCGACCGCCACCGCTGCCAACAGAAGGTCTCTGTGGCGCGCATCGGAGTGAGTAGTGGCCAAAGCCGAGCGCCAAAATGACGGTGTCGAAGAGCGACCCGATTGTGTTGGCATCGTCGGCGTCTCGGGTCGCCTCGAGGAACTCGACCGTCGCCGCGATAGCCGACGAGGCACGCGCAGTCGCGGTCACTAGGCGCGGGGGCCACGATCCTAGTGTGGTGATTGGTGACCACCCTCTGAGCCTCTAGACAAAGAATCCCACGCCATCACAGATAGCAACGCCACATAAATGTGGCCGACGTCAACATAAATGCGAGTTTTTGTGAAATTATCTTATGGAGATGATTTCTAGGCCAGTATCCCAATCGCAACGGCAGATTCTCCAATCGCAACGGCGGATTCTAAGGCCCCGCTAACTCTCATTTGATTGCCCATAATAGTAAGGCGCGCAAGAAATAACCTCAGACCCGTTGAATCAAAAAATGCTGCGCTGCCGCCCCGCCGCAGCGCACCAAGGCGGCCGCGCGCCGATAGGCAAATTCATCGGCGGCGGGCGCAAGCGCCGGGTGGCCCGCCGCATCGTAGTTTGCCCCAAGCAGAACGCCGTTTCGCTTCACAATTACCCAAAGGCCGGTCAATAAATCGCCGAGCGATTCGACGTTGGTCGGAATGACATAAATAAAATCGGCCAACACCTCTTGTTCGCGCAAAAAGGCGGTCACATCGGCGACCGACGCATCGCTCAGCACAAGGCGTTCGCGATAAGGCGAAGCAGCCAGCGCGCTCAAGAAGGCCGCGCGACGCTGCGGCCCCGTCTCGGCGTCGCTGGTATCGATTTGCAGAAGATGGGGCGTGATGCCGATTGCCGCGAGCGTTTCGAACATGGCATGGATCAACGATGGATCGGGTTCTCCAACCACGATAATGCGCTCGGCTTTGGCTTGACGCAGCAAATCGCTAAGGATGGCAGGCCCTTTGGCCTTTGGTACGTCCCCGGCGGGTGCATTGAGCGCGGCCCTACCCGGCAATTTCTTGAGAGCCTCTTCAAACGGCATCGGCAAAGACGGTATCGCGCCAACCGATCGCAGCCATTTGAGCCGCGTCGCATGGTTGATGTCGGAATGTTGCATCCAATAAAAGGCAGTGGCCTGATTGGTTTCACCATAGGGCAGGGCACGTAGCGCATCGAAAATACTTCGATCCGGCCCGCGACCATCCAGCGCGACACCCCGGCTCCAATGATGCAAAGCGTCGAGAGTTGCCTGCGTGTCTAGCATGAGCGTTGAGGTGTTGCAGAAGCCGCCATAACGCGCGGCATGCATGCCCTTTCCGGGTCCAACCGATTCAATCAGATCGATGGCGAGCGGCCCGCCGGTGCGGCTGTCGCAGTAATAGCGCAACGAAAACGCCCAGGCCTTGTCCTTGAGTGCGCTCGCCAGCGACTCGATGTGATGTGGCGCATGCCAATTATCGTCGTCGAGATAGGCCAGATGGCGCGCATTGGCGAGAAACGACAGCGCCGTCCGAAGTGAGCCGCCATGGCGATTGGGAAAGAAGCCGCCGCGTGAAGTTGCCGTCGAATAGCCCGGATCGACAATGGTCACGCGCCGTTTCCGCGTTTCAAGCTTGCGCACCGCATCGAGCACCGCCGGATCGCCAAGCGGAAAATCGACACCGATCACAAGATTAATTGTGCCATCGACCGTTTGTTCGATGACGGAACGACTGGCCCGGAGCAGGTCGGGCCGCAGCACGGTCGGGATGATGACGGCAAAATCGAACATCAATGCTCGAAAACCTGAATGCCCTAGCTAACAATCCCTATACCCGAAGCCTCGCGTCGTCGAAAGACCGTCCCTACCACGCCAGATCGAGAATTTCCTTCACCTGGTCGGGCGTGGTGATTGGTCTTGGGTTCGAGCGCACCATCATGTTCTGCATCGCGCCATTGGCGATGAGGTCATAGTGTTCCTTCTTAACGCCAACCTCTCTGAGCGTGCGCGGCAGGCCGAGCGCCGCGATCAAAGTGCCGATCGCATCGGCGGCGTCGCCGTCCTCGTGGCCCATGGCGGTGGCGATCTGTTGTTGTTGGGCGCCATTCACCGGCTTGTTGTAGCGCAACACGCTCGGCAGCAGCACGCAGCTGGTATGGCCGTGCGGCACATCGGCGACCGCGCCGAGTTGGTGCCCGATGCCATGGCTCGCGCCCCATTCGACACGCCCCAAACCAGTTGAGGCGAGCCAAGCACCAAGCTGGCTCTCAAGCCTGGCGTCGAGATTGTCGGGTTGTTCCTTGTTGCGCCGGAGCGAGCGGTCGAGCAAACCGAGCGCATGTAGGCACGTCGCGTCGGTAAAGGGCTGGGGCGCGCGCGAGCAGATCGTCTCGACCGCGTGGTCGATCGCGCGAATACCGGTCGAGAGCCAAAGCCAATCGGGCGTGTGCACCGTAAGGCGCGGATCGAGGATCGCAACCTGCGCGCCGATCTCGCGCCCGGTATAGAGATCCTTCACCTTGCGCGCGAGATCGGTGCACCCGCCGAGATTGGAGAACTCGGCGGCAGATAGGGTGGTCGGCACGACGATCTGGCGCAGCGGCGGGCGCCCGACTGCCGGCACATGGCGCATGCCATCGGCGCGCACCTGCACGCGATACTCACCGAGCGCGTCAATCGTCCGCACATTCTCGGCCAAGCACACAAGCGCAACCTTCACCGTGTCGATCGGCGTGCCACCGCCAATGGTCACGATCATATCGGGCGCGGCCCGGCGCACCGCCTCGGCACAGGCGATCGCGCTCTCGCGCGGCACGTGTTGGACGGTCTCGTCGAACAGGCCGACAAATCGTGCCCCCAGCGTACGCCGGAGCGTGTCAATCACATCGGTTTTGCGGCTCAGCGTCTGGCTCGAGACCAGAAACACCTTTTGGGCGCGATAGAGTTCGATCTGTTCGGCCATGGCCTCGCTGGCCGGCCGGCCGAACACCACCCGATCCTGCGCCAGGAACTCATATTTGCCGGTCAGCATGGGGGCCTCGATTGTCGCTGGTTGCGCTGCGCCACGGAGCGGGAATAAAACCAAGGCGTTCCCCGGTCAATGAGGTTCGCCGCCGTGGTCAATCTGAGCGCCTTCATCCGCTTCCATGCCGCCCGTGAGCCGGGCCGCGTGGCGCTGGTCTATCAGGACCGGCGCGTGACCTATGGCGAGCTCGATGACCGCATCGGCGGGCTCGCGGGCTGGCTCACCACGCAGGGCATCGGGCCAGGCGACGTGATCGCGGCCTTCATGAAAAACAGCGCGGCGTTCATCGACTACGCTTTTGCCGCGAGCCATGTCGGCGCGGTGTTTCTGCCGATCAATTATCGCCTTGCGCGCGAGGAAGTTCGTTACATCCTCGGCAATGCCGAGGCGAAATTATTGCTGGCGGACGACGAATTCCGCCCCGTCGTCGATGGCCTCGGGGCGGTCGTCTATCTTGACGCCGCGATGCAAAGCGATAGCCGGGCGCTGGCCGGCCACGCGACCATCATTCCACCGATCGTCACGCGTCTGCCGTCCGATCTGTTTCGCCTGATGTACACCTCGGGCACGACCGATCGGCCCAAGGGCGTTATGCATTCCTATGAGAATTTTTATTGGAAGTGCATGGATCACATCGTCGCGCTCGGGCTCTCGGCGCGGGACCGGTTATTGGTGGTGGGCCCGCTCTATCATGTCGGGGCTTGCGACCTGCCGGGCCTCGCCGTGCTTTGGGTTGGCGGCATGCTTTACATTCATCGCGATTTCGATGCGGCGCGCGCGCTGGCCTCGATCGAGGCCGAGCGTCTGACTTGCGCTTGGCTCGCGCCGGTCATGACCGGCCAAATTCTATCGCTCGAAGGCCGCGAGCGGTTTGACCTCTCAAGCTTCAAATGGACCATCGGCGGCGGCGAGAAAACCCCCGAGGCCCGCATCCGCGCGTTCTCCACACTGTTCAAGAACGCGCGCTATATCGACGGCTATGGCCTGACCGAATCGTGCAGCGGCGATACGCTGATGGAGGCGGGCCGGGAGATCGATAAAATCGGCTCGACCGGCCGCGCCCTCGCCCATGTCGAAATCGAGATCAGGGATGAGTCAGGCACGCGCCTGCCCCATGGCGAGGAAGGGGAGATTTGCTTGCGCGGGCCCAAGATCACCAAGGGCTATTGGAAAGACCCGGAAAAAACCAACGCGAGTTTCTTCGATGCCTGGTTTCGCACCGGCGATGTCGGCTATTTGGATCGCGACGGCTTTTTGTTCCTGACCGACCGCAAGAAGGACATGATCATCTCGGGCGGCGAGAACATCGCGTCGTCCGAGATCGAGCGTGTGATCTACCAAATGCCCGAGGTGCAGGATGTCGCGGTGGTCGGTGTGCCCGATGCGCGCTGGGGCGAGCGCCCGGTGGCCGTCATCGTGCCGAAGCCGGGCGCGACGCTCGACTACCCGGCCCTCGAGCGCCATTGCCGCGCCAGCCTGGCGGGCTTCAAGGTGCCCTCGGCCCTGCATATACGGGAGTCGCTCCCGCGCAATCCGTCTGGCAAAATCCTCAAGCGCGTGTTGCGTGCCGAGTTTTCAAGGAAGACCTAGCGCCGCGATGAGCCGCAACATTAAATTCGTCATCCCCCGGCTTGACCGGGGGATCCAGGCTTCCGCACTTGACTACCGTGCCGCCGCCCTGGATGGCCCGATCAAGTCGGGCCATGACGAAAAGAGAACTGAATCGCGCCGACAATGCGACCGAAGGGAATGACATCATGGGCCTGACCGCGACGATCGCCGACTTTCTGTGCCAGCTTGAGGCGCGCACCATCCCGCCCGAGGTGATGGAGAAGGCGCGTGCCTGCCTCCTCAACGGCTATGGCATCGCGCTTGGTTGCCATGCCACACCCTATGCCCCGATCGCCCGCCAAACCGCGCTCAGCATCGATGGCGCGCGCCCCGATGGCGCGACCATGCTCGGCGATGGCCGGCGCACCACGGTCTCGGGCGCCGCACTCGCCAATGCCGCGCTGTTTCATGGCCGCGCCCAGGAGGACACGCTGGGTGCCGCGCATTTGGGCGCGATCGTGATTCCCTTGCTCACCGCGATGATCGAGGTCGATCACTACCCGATTGACCGGCTCTTGCCGGCGCTGGTCGCCGGCTATGAGGCGGGCGGGCTCTTGGAGGGTGCCTATAACCGGCTGACCTCGCCGGTTGGGCTCCGCGCCTCGCCGCTTTATGGCACGATCGCCGCCGCCGCCGCCGCCGCGCGCCTGATGGCGCTGCCGCCGGCGCGCATGAACGCCGCGCTCGCGAACGCCGTGTCGTTCACTGGCGGCATACTGCAATCCTTCGCCGAAGGCACCGATGAATGGCGTTATCAGGTCGGCGTCACCGCGCGCACCGGCTTGATCGCGGCCGAACTCGCGCGTGCCGGCTCGGTCTCGACCGAGCAATCGATCGAGGGTCGCGCCGGCTTCGTGCGCGCCTTCGTGCGCGAGGCTTGCGACGTCGACGCGCTCAAGGCGCGCATCGGGCGCGAATGGTCGACCATGCGCGTCGCCTTCAAGCCCTATCCGGTCTGCGCCTTCAATCAAACCTTGGTCGGCGCCGCTCTGGCTTTGAAAGAACGCATCGGCGCGGCGCCGATCAAGCGCGTTACCGTCCGCATGAACCCGTTTGAAACCGGCTATGCCGGCATGGATTCGAAGGGGCCGTTCAACTCGATTTCGGGCACGTTGATGAGCATTCCGTTCTGCGCGGCCTCGCCACTGCTACGCGGCTCGCCGACCATGACCTCGATGACCAGCTATGACGATAAAGCCGTCAATGAGTTGACCGCGCGCGTCGTGCTTGAAAGCGACGCCTCAATCCCGACACTGTCGTGCAAGGTTTCGGTCGAACTTGAGAACGGCACCACGGTCGAGGAGCACGCAAAAAAAACCGCCGTCGATTATTCTTATGGCCGCGCCGAGGTTTCGAGCCTGATCCGCCGCATTGGGCGCGAGGAGGGTGTGACCATGGCTGCCTATGATCGTATCGAGGCGTTCGTCGATGCGCTGCCGGGTGGCGCCATCGCCGATGCGATCAGCCCCTTCGCGCTGATCGCATCGG
>CAMDNF010000107.1:0-8006 GCA_945902735.1 Rhizobium sp. Q54
ACGTGTGCCTCCGATAACCAATACGTTCATTGTTGCGATCCGGCGCGTGGTCGTTGAAAGTGGCATTCAGGACATGAAGCAGGCATGACAGATTGCGTTGCAGAAAGAGAGTTGCCGATTTCCGTGGTGATCGCCACGCTGGGCGGCGATATGTTGAAGGATACACCATCGCGCTCCGATCTTCAACACCCCATGAAATATTCGACGGCGCGAAGGTGTGCGGCTTGAGCCGGTGATAGCAATTGGGCGTCGGCGCGAAGAGGGCCATGGCGGCGTGGCCATGATCCATCAGGCCTTGCACGAAATGACGCGCAGATGCCGACATATGATTGGCAGCACCCTTTTGCA
This sequence comes from Rhizobium sp. Q54, assembly GCA_945902735.1. Taxonomy (GTDB): domain Bacteria; phylum Pseudomonadota; class Alphaproteobacteria; order UBA828; family UBA828; genus SHWC01. The sequence continues at coordinate 349 of CAMDNF010000107.1, forward strand.
GCATGGCGTTTTTGCCGGTCTTCTTATCGAGCAGGCTGATATGGAAATGCGCGCCACAGCCGGCGATATCGGGCGCGGGTTTTGACATGAACGTCGCGTTCAGCCCGGCTCGCGTGACGATCTCCTTCACCGCGTTCTTATAGGTGAAGGCGTTATCGGCCGCCTTCATTCCGGCTGTGTGGCGATAGACCAATTCGAACTGCGAGGGCGAGTACTCGACATTCGCCGTCATCATATCGAGCCCGGCCGCGCGCAGCTGGTTCATCAGCTCGCGGATGATCGGCAGCATCTCGTTCCGCGTGTTGTTGAAAATATGCACGCCGGGAAAGAGTGGCTTCTGCGTTTCGCGGTCGAGAACATAAAACTCGAATTCGTGCGCCATCTCGGCGACATAGCCGAGTCTGTCGAGCTCGGCCAAGAGCCGCCGCACAATGCGGCGCGGCGAGGCTTCGAGCCATGTGCCGTTTTCCCACTGGCCGTCGCAGATCAGCCGCCATGTGTTGTCGAGCCAGGGCACCGGCGCCAAGGTGTCGAGATCGGGCACGAGCCGCTGATCGGCATAGTTCACCTGCTCGTTATAGAGCGCGCCGGGCACCACGGAGGAGGCGGTGTCGAGCGCGAGCACGCCGCCATACATATTGAGGCCGGCGCGCGCATAATGCTCGACGCGCTCGATCGGCACGAGCTTCGAGCGCCCGACGCCATGAAGGTCAGGCGTCTCGAAGCGCACATAATCGGCGCCCTTCTTGCGTAGATCGGCGACCATGCGCCCGATCGCATCGGTGTTCTTTTTTCCGGTTTCAGCCATCGAAGTCTCCCCACCCTCGGTCCGACCGCGCTCTTGCCCTCTTTTTCTTTTCGTCATTGCCGGGCTTGACCCGGCAATCCAGGGGCGGCGCCAATGGTGTCACCTCAAGAAGTCTGAATGCCCGGGTCTCCGCCCGGGCATGACGATAATGGGTATGCCCCGACGCCCCCTTCAATATGTCCGCCACGCGGGCACACGACCATTGAGGCCGACCATCGGCACGCCGGTCATCATCGAGGCCGCCACAGTGAGCGCCTTCATGTCATTGCCATCGAGGTCGTGCACGCGGTTCTTGCCGCAGGCGCGTGCGAACAACTGAATCTCCATCGTCATCGCGTTCAGGAAATTGGCGACGCGCTCGGCACCCTCATCGGGGTCGAGCCGCTCGATCAGCTTCGGATATTGCGTGGTGATGCCGACCGGGCAAAGCCCGGTGTGGCAGTGATTGCACTCATAGGGTGTCGTGCCCATGCGGTGATAATCTTCGACATGGATTGGCCGATGACAGCCGAGCGCGATCAAGGCCGCCGTGCCGATATAAACCACGTCGGCGCCGAGCGCGATGCACTTCGCGGCATCCGCGCCATTCCGAATGCCGCCGCCGACGATCAGCTTGATATCTTCCTTGAGGCCCATATCGCGCAAGGATTCGGCCGCCTCGGCAATCGCCGCGATGGTCGGAATGCCGGTGTGATCGAGTTGGATGGTAGGCGAGGCCGCCGTGCCGCCCTCCATGCCGTCGAACACGATGGCGTCAACGCCCGCGCGCGCGATCAGCTTGATGTCGTCCGCGATGCGCGATGCGCCGACCTTGACCGAAACCGGAATTTCGTAGCCGACCGCCTCGCGGATCTGCTGGATTTTGACCGGCAGATCATCGGCGCCCATCCAATCCGGGTGGCGGCACGGCGTGCGTTGATCGACGCCCTCGGGCAAATCGCGCATGCGTGCCACTTCGGCCGAAACCTTGCTGCCGAGGAGCACGCCGCCGGTGCCCGGCTTGGCGCCTTGGCCGCACACCACCTCGATCATGTCGGCCTTGCGCATGTCATAGGGCGTCAGGCCATAACGGCTCGGCAAATATTGATAGACGAGCTTCGCCGAGTTCTTGCGCTCCTCGGGGTGCATGCCGCCATCGCCCGTGCAGGTCGAGATGCCGCATTTGGTCGCGGCGCGCCCGAGCGCGCGTTTGGCGTTGATTGAGAGCGCGCCGAAGCTCATGCCCGCGATCATGATCGGCCGGTCGAGCACCAGGGGCCGTTTAACGCGGCCCTCGCCGATCACGACGCGCGTGTCGCACCGCTCGCGATAGCCTTCAAGCGGCATGCGCGAGAGCCCGGCCGGCACGAACACCAGATCGTCGAACGAGGGTAGATCGCGCCTTTTGGTCGCCTGACCGCGAATCTGATAGCGACCGAGCTCGGCCTTTTCCTGGATCGCTTCGATCGTGTCGGGCGACCAGATGCCGCTATAGGTCGCGTCCTTTAGAGGACGTCCTTCCATACATCGAACTCCTTCTTGTCGAAGTGCCAGAGCGAGCGGTCGGACTCGACCTTGCGAAAACTCTTGGGCGCCTTGATTTTGTACTTATCGAGCGTGGCGTAGAGGTCGTCGCGTTCGGCCGCGTCGATATCGGCGTAGCGACAGCCAGAGCCGATCGCGTGAATCTGCCCGCCGACATAAATCGCGCCCTGATACATCGAATCACCCAGCGCATCGCCGGTATTGCCGCAAATGATCAGGCGCCCCTTTTGCATGAAGAAGCCGGTCATGTAGCCCGCATCGCCACCGACGATGAGCTCGCCCGATTTGAGCCCGATCGCCGAGCGCGAGCCAACCGAGCCTTTGACCACCACCGTGCCGCCACGGAGCGATGGCGCCGCCGCGGTCGCGGCATTGCCGTGCACCACCACTTCGCCCCGGATCAGATTATCGCCAATGCCCCACCCGGCCGAACCATGGATCTCCGCCGTTACTTGGTCGGATAGCGACACCGCGTAATAGCCGACATCGCCTTTATAGATGATATGGATCGGATCGGTGATCGCGACGCCGAGATTGTGCCGCGCCATCGGGTGCTCTATCTCGACGGTCTTGACGCCATTCTTCGCCGCGTCGCGGATCGCGATATTGAGTTGCGTGACCGACAGTTTGTTGCTGTCTAGCGTGATCCTATCGGCCTTGCTCATTGCAGCCGCCAGGTCGTGACCGTGCCGGCGCCGGGCTCGAAAACATTCACCTCGCGCTGCACGCCCTCGCAAATCGCCCAGGCATCGGACGCGATCGCGATGAAATCATCGGTCTCGGCCACCACCATGGGCTTCGCGGCATAGCGGTCCTTCACCAGCGCGACTTCGTTGCCGTGGATCGCGACATAGGTGAAGCAGCCATCGACGATATCGATCGTCGAGGTCAACGCCTCTTTGAAGGAGGCGCCCTGGCTCATCTCGTGCCAGAGCACCGCACAGAGAATTTCGGAATCGTTTTTCGTGGTGAAGCGATAGCCCTTCTTGTTCTGATAGAGCCAGCGCAGGCGGTGATAATTCGTGATGTGGCCATTGTGCATGACGACCAAATCGCGCGTGCCGCGCGCCGACAAAGGCTGCGCATGCGTAAAGTCGATCGCGCTTTCGGTCGCAAAGCGCGTTAAGCCGATCGCGACGCGCCCGTCATAGGCCGACAGCTTGAATTTGGTTTCGAGATTGACGACGCCGCCCAGATATTTCAGCACCTCGATGTGCGAACCGATGCTGGCGCAGGTCACGCCATTGCCGAGGCCATCGATGGCCTCGACCAAATCATCGTCCTTGCCCTTATAGGTGATCGCGGCGCGGATATAGCCATCGCTATCGTTCGCGGATTTGACCCGCCCGAGCTCGTCCAACAGCTCGATCACCTTGGGGCCCATGCCTGCTTTCTCGACATTGACGCCGATATAGGTCAGATCCTCGTCATTGTCCTGCCACAGCGCGACGCCGGTCGAGTTCGGCCCGCGCCGATAGATGCTGTTCAGAATCCGGTACGCGATGTCGCCGGTCTTCTGACCATGCAGGCGCGATTTGAAAACAATGCCACCAATGCCACACATGCTAGCCGCTCCGCTGATTGTTAGGGCGATCGTGTTGTCTTGCGGCGGACGTGTCCGAGCCCCCTCTCCCCTTGCGGGAGAGGGGGGGACCCATTGCGCAGCAATGGGAGGGTGAGGGGGCAGAGAATAGCATAATTGGAACCCCTCACCCGCTCCCCTCGGGGCTTAGCCCGAGGGTCGCCCCCTCTCCCGCAAGGGGAGAGGGGTAAGAAGGAATGCCGCATTGTTGCCATGCGTTTCTCACCACAAGAGGACAGGTGAAGATATGAGAGGTCTCGCACATCCCGTCTTCCCTCAACGCAGCGCGGGCGTGAGCTTGAGCTTGCGGTCGAGCGCGGCCCACGGGATCAGACCATCGATCCAGGTGTTGATGCGATCGAGCGCGATCATGACAGCGTGCGCCACATCGACAAACTCGCGATGGCTCTTGGCGCCACCATTCGAGAAATAGCCGACGATCTCATTCATCAATTTGACCGTATTGACCATCTTCCATTTGCCGAGCCGCGCCGCGTGCCGCGTCACCAACGCCGCCGCAGTGCGATTGAGTTCGGCCACCGGCATCTCGCCTTTGCGCGCGAGATCACGCAGCACCTGCATGTTCTCGCCGAGCCAGAACGTATCGAAATTGGCGTAGATCACGCACGGCAGATTACCCATGGGCGGCCGTTTGAAGCGGCGCAGCGCCTTGATATTGGCCGGTTCGGTCTTCCAATTCTTTTTGGTGAAGGCGTTGAGCCGCGCGATCATGTCAGTCGTGCTGGTGATGGCCATGACGCGCCTCCTCAAACCGCGCGAAGCTGGGCCTTGATCGGCCCTGTGCTCAGAATTTTCTTGCCCGCCGCCTTGCACACCGGCAGGCCATCGACCACGCGCGCGAACAGCGAAACGCGCCCGAACGGCGTGACATCGCCATAGAAAATGCAAATCGTCTGGCGGCCCGGGTAATAGCCGATGTCGCCGGCCTTGACGTTCAAGATCTCGTTCTCGGAATCGGCATGGAACGGCACCATGATGATCAATTCATCGCCCGCGAATTTGGCGTGGGTCGAAAACGAATCGCACGGCAGGCAGTCGGCAAAGGCCGCCGATACGCGCGGCGCCTTGTCGTCCAAGAGCTCCGCCGTAACCGTGCGGCCCGCGATTTTCATCGTGAAGCGACGCGCCATGATCATTCCTCCGGCCAGGTTAAGGCGCCCTCATTTGCGGGGTCGGCGCGGTCAGGAAGCGGCCAACCCTCATGTCCGAGAACGGCAACCCGATAACACAGCCGCAAGACCGCTGCAACGGACGAGCGGGCAAGGTCTGTTGGTCATACCAGAATGTCGTTCGGCGTCGATATAGCGCCCTTGAACAGCACAACATTATGAAATCCGGGCCCGGCCATTTGGTATGACCAGACATCAAAAAGGGGTCGGCCATCGCGCACCGTGCTTGAATCGCACCATCGGCTCTGTAAGCATGAGGCCAAGATCAAAGCGTTCAGGGATCAGGGTTCGGGGGGACCAGGAGAGCCATGAACCAGTCCCAGGCGACCGAGACCGCGCCGCGCTCCTTGCTCGCCTGCGAGGGTGTCAGCAAGCACTATGGCGCCATGGCCGCGGTCAGCAATTTGAGCCTCGATGTGCGGCCGGGTGAGGTTTTGGGCATTGGCGGCCCGAACGGCGCTGGCAAGACCACGCTGTTTGACGTGATCACGGGCCTCACCGCGCTCGATCAGGGCCGCGTCATGTTCGATGGCCGCGACATCACCAACGCCAAGCCACAAACGCTTTGTCATATGGGGCTGGTGCGCACCTTCCAGCTCAATGCCGGCTATGACACGCTGACGGCGCGCGACAATGTGTTGGTCGGCGCCTATTTCGGCCACCGCAATATCTTGATCCCGGGTCTGCGTCTCAGCGCGCAGGCCAAACGCCGGGCCGAGGCCGCGATGGATTTGGTTGGCCTGGCCGATATACGCAACACCGTGGTCAAAACCCTGCCGGTCTATCAACGCAAGCTACTGATGATGGCGAGCGCGCTCGCCAGCGAACCCAAGCTCCTGATGATGGACGAGCCGGTCGGCGGGCTGAACCCGCATGAGATCGACGATGTGATGAAGCTGGTCGAGCGCGTGCGCGGCGCGGGCATCACCATCGTGCTGATCGAACACGTCATGCGCTTTCTGGTCGCGCTCTCCGACCGGGTCATGATCATGCATCATGGCGAGAAAATTTATGAGGGCTCGTCCGAGGGCCTGGTGCGCGACAAGACGGTAGTCGAGGTCTATCTCGGCACGGGCGCCTCGCTGCGTCTGAAAAATCTGATCGAGGAGCGCCAGGCCAGATGACGATAGGTCGGGCCACCGCAGCTCGAACCGTCATCCCCCGGCTTGACCGGGGGATCCAGCTACCTTTGAGGAATCAAACTGCCGCCGCCCCTGGATGCCCCGCCGTCGCGGGGCATGACGACAAAGAGGGAGCGCCACGCGAAATGACGATGAGCGGCCCGCCCGAACCTGAACGTACGATCGTCATGGCCGGGCCTGCCTGCGCGAAGCCGGAGCTTCGCTTCGGCGAAGGCAGGTCAAGCCCGGCCATGACGGGCAAAAAAAGGATCGGCACTCGCGGCGCCGGCGGCGTGAGCTAGCCCATGGAATCCTTTATCCAGATCATCGTCAGCGGCCTGTTGCTGGGCTCGATGTATGCGGTGAGCGCGGTCGGGCTGTCGCTGCTATGGGGCGCGCTGGGGATGCTGAATATGGCGCATGGCGCGCTGCTCACGGTTGGCGCCTATGCGTGCTATGCCGCGATCGTCAGCGCCGGCCTGCCCAATTGGCTCGGCCTGCCGCTTGCCATGCTGGCGAGCTTCGCCTTTGGCCTGCTGATCTATTACGCCGTGGTGCGTTGGATGTATCAGCGCCAAGGCTTCGAGACCAACATCATCCTCGCCACCATCGGCCTCGCCATGGTGTTCGAGAATGTGGTGTTGAAGCTGTTCGGCGCCTATCCGGTGGCGCAGCCTTTTGGGGTCGACCGCTCGATCGGCTTTGAGATCGGCACCGTGTTCGTGCCCTGGCAAAACGTCGTGATCATCGCGGTCAGCGCGGTCCTCATGTTGGCGATCGCCGGCGTGCTGCGCGCAACACGCATGGGCCGCGCGATTCGCGCCACCGCTCAAAGCCGCGAGGCCGCGCTTCTGATGGGCGTGCCGGTTGCGCGCGTGTTTGCCCAGGTGATGGGCATATCCGGCATTGTCGCCGCCGTTTCGGGCGTGATGATTTCCTCGATCACCACGCTCGCGCCGACCATGGGCTATGACCCGATGATGAAAGCCTTCATCGTTTGCGTGGTGGGCGGGCTCGGCAATGTGCCGGGTGCGTTCTTCGCCGCCTTCGCGCTTGGCCTGATCGAGGCCGGCGTGCAATTCGGCGCCGGCACGCGCTTTGGTTATCCGGCGCTGCTCGTTCTCGTCATCATCGCGCTTCTGTGGCGCCCCTATGGCGTGTTCGGCCGACGCGCGGTGGTGAGGGTCTGAACGCGATGGCAACCAACCCCAATACGCTCGGCCCGGTACGCGCCACGATTTCGGGCGCGACCTATCAGAGCCTCCGCGAGGGCATCGCGGCCGGGCGCTTTCCGCCCGGTAGCCGTCTGCCGAGCGAGCGCGCTTTGGCCGACCGCATGGGCGTGAGCCGACCGGCGGTGCGCGAGGCGGTGTGCCCTTTGGTCGGGCAGGGGCTGATCGAGATCAATCCGCGCCGTGGGGTTTATGTGCGCG
>CAMDNF010000108.1:0-7900 GCA_945902735.1 Rhizobium sp. Q54
TCGATGGCGGCAGGATGACGGAAGGCGATGACGGTGGTATCTCTCGACATGGCGTATCGCTCCTTTCGGGAGGTTCTGGCAGGCTTGACACCCGCCTCGATACGCCGCCTTCAATCAATCGTCGTCACCCAGATTCCCGCATAGCTCGCTCACCATCGTCACCGACATCACTGAGACGGTTCGGAGTGCAAAGCAGCTTTCTCTCATCGCCGATAATCTGCCCATCGTCATCGCCTATTTCGATGTCGAGCAACGTTACAAGTTCGTCAACAAGACGGGCGAACAATGGCATTGTCGCCCGGCCAGTGAACTCATCGGGCGCCGGTTCAAAGATATTGCGCCTCCGGACTATTATGCCTTCGTCGAACCGCTGATCGCGGGCGTGTTGGCGGGAAAACATCAGCGTGCCGATTATCGCTCTACCTTTGCGGATGGTCAGACCCGCTTTGTTCAACTCCAATATGTGCCGGACGTCGATAGGGGCAATTCGGTCGTCGGATATTTTGCCACTGCGGTAGATATCAGCGAGGTTGTTCGTAAGACGAATCAGCTCGAATTGATCATGGACAGCACTCCGGCGCTCATCGCCTATGCCGACCGCGGGGAATATCTGAGATTCATGAACCGTACGGGCGAGCGATGGCATGGGCAGCCTAAGAGCACGCTGCTCGACAAGCCGCTTTCCGATGTTGTGCCGCCGGACTATTACCAAGCCGCCAAACCCATGATCGACGCGGTGCATCATACCGGTAAGCCGCAACAGGCAGTATTGCGTTGGGCCGGCGACGACGGCGTCGCACGTTGGATCAATACGCGATGGGTTCCCGATTTCGGCGCCGATGGTGAGGTGGTCGGTCACTTCGTGATCGGCAGCGACATTAGCGAAACCATTCGTAAAACAAACGAACTCGCGGTCATCACCAACAATCTTCCGGGTTTTATCGGCTATGTCGATGCCGCCGAGCGTTATCGCTGGGTCAATCAAACCGCCGAGAAGTGGCTTGGCCGCCCAGCGAGCGAGGTCATCGGCAAGACGCTCAGCGAGGTCTTGCTGCCTGAGCATTATGATCGCTTGCGTCCCCGTGTCTTGGCCGTTCTGGCGGGCATGCCGCAGACTTGGGAATATGACGTGCCTTATCCCGACGGCTCAAGGCGTTGGCTGGAAGCGCGGCTGATTCCCGATTTTGATCCCGATCAAAACGTGCGCGGCTATTTCGGTTTGGTGCTCGACATCACGGAGCGCCGCGAATTGCATCAGCAGCTCGCCCAGGCGCAAAAGATGGAGGCCGTTGGCCAATTGACCGCCGGCGTGGCCCATGACTTCAATAATCTTCTTGGCGTTATGCTCGGCAATCTCGATTTGGCTCGCTTGGCTCTGGCTGATCGCCCGAGAGAAGCGGGCATGATCGGGCGCGCGATCGAAGCGGCGGAGAAAGGCGGCAATCTAACGCAGCGACTGCTCAGCTTTTCCCGCCGGCAAACGCTTTTGACGCGAGATTGCGATGTGAATGAATTGGTACGCGGCATGAGCGAGTTGTTGGATCACGCGCTCGGTATCTCGATCACGGTAAAGTCGATCCTCGCCGACGACCTGTGGGTTGCCTTTGTCGATCCCGCGCAGCTGGAGAACGCAATCATCAATTTGGCACTCAATGCCAAAGACGCCATGCCGAATGGTGGGGCGCTGACCATCGAAACTTCGAATATAGAACTCGATGCCGCCGCCGCCGCCCGCCATGATGACGCCCAACCCGGCGACTATGTCAAAATCGAGATCAACGACACCGGCACCGGCATGCCACCCGAGGTGGCGAGCCACGTGTTCGAGCCGTTTTTCACCACCAAGGACGTCGGCAAAGGCACCGGTCTCGGCCTTTCCATGGTCTATGGCTTCGTCAAGCAATCCGGCGGTCATATCACCTTGGCGAGCACGGAAGGCCGAGGCACGACGATCAGCCTTCATCTCCCCCGCAAGCAAGTCTCGGCCGCCCACGAGCCTTGACCGGCGGGGGTGGCCCTCACGCACTTATCGTATCAAGGTTTACCCAGGGCCTCAGGGGTGCGAACATGTCATGCGCACCTCGTTCAGAGGCCCCATGAAATGACAGAGCCGGCTGCCAACACCACCAAGAAGAGACTTCTTGTGGTCGATGATGAACCCGGCTTTCGGGAGTTCATCCAGGAAGCGGCCGCCGGCCTCAACATTGAAGTTGCGTGCGCGCCCGATGGCGAGCAGGCACGGGAAATCTATGCCTCGTTCAAGCCCGACGTCATTCTGCTCGACATCGTGATGCCAGGTGTGGACGGTGTCGAATTCACGCGCTGGTTGGCTGCGGAAAAAACGACGGCGCGCGTCGTTCTGGTGACCGGCTATAATCCGCATTATGCGGAAGCCACGGGTCGCCTTGGTGAGGCGCTCGGGATTCCGTCGGTCAAATTTCTGACCAAACCGCTTCGCCTCGCCACCTTGGCCGAGATTTTAAACGACTGAGCCGGTTGCCCGGCGAAGGGAAGATCGTCAAATTGCGTCGGCATCGCCCGACCAATGCACGGTTTGAGGATTAGGAGACAGGCGATGGGATTGCTCGCGGTCGAGGCCATTTCCGCCGGCTATCACGGGCAGCCGGTTCTGAGAAACGTCAGCCTCGATGTACCGGAAGGCGCCACCATCGGCATCATTGGGCCGAACGGACACGGCAAGACGACCTTGCTCAATTGCATCTCAGGGCTCGTGCCGTTGATGGCCGGTGATATCACCTTCGATAATCGCTCGCTCGCCGGGATTCCCGCCAATCGCGTTGTCGAATGCGGTGTCGTTCACGTGCCGCAAGGCGACCGCATTTTTCCCGACATGTCAGTGCGCGATAATTTGGTCATGGGGACGTATTTGCCCAAGGCCTATAAGAAGCTCGCCGAGAATTTGTCCAAGGTCTTCGAGATCTTCCCCAAATTGAGGGAACGCCAAAGCCAAATCGCCAGCACCTTATCGGGCGGCGAACGACGTATGCTCGGGATTGGCCGAGGCCTCATGGCCGAGAGCCGGATTCTCTTGATCGACGAGCCCTCGCTTGGTCTCGCGCCGATCGCGGTCGATTTGATTTACGACGTGCTGCGCCGGCTCAAAGCCGAAGGCCGCACCATTCTCCTCGTCGAGGAAAACATGAGTCGGATCATGGATTTCGCCGACCACATCTATCTGCTCGATCATGGCGAGATCGTGTGGAGTGGCAAGCCCGATGAATTGCAGCGGCGGACCGAGGTGCTGGAAACTTATTTAGGCGCATGAATGGGAATGAGTTGACCGATGGCTGATCTCTCCAACAGAAAATTCGCCGAAGCCGGTCTCAATCAAACCGAGCTCGACGCCGAGATGGCGGCCGTCAAGCGCGCTGACCGACCATGGAATGAGCCTAAAAATCTGCGGGCGAGTTATGACGCCGGCGATGATGTGGTGGCCGTGGCCAACGCCGCCTATGCCGCCCATATCGGCGACAACGCGATCTACAGCGCGTCCTCCTATCCCTCGCTCCGTCGCTATGAAGAGGGCGTGGTTGCGATGGTGTGCGAAATGCTGAATGCGCCCGAAGGGGCGGTTGGCAGCGTCACCACGGGTGGCACGGAAAGCATCACCATGGCGGTCAAGACCGCGCGCGATTGGGCTCGTGCGACCAAGCCCGTGGTGCGCGAGCCCGAGATGATCGTCCCGCGTACCGCGCACCCGGCCTTCAACAAGGCGGCGGAGCTTTTGGGTCTCAAGGTCGTGCGTATGGACAGAAGCGTCGATCATCGCGCCGATGTTGAGGCGATGACGCGCGCGATCGGGCCGAACACGATCATGATCGTCGGCTCCGCGCCGCCCTTTCCCTATGGCCTGGTCGATCCGATCGAACGTTTAAGCGCACTGGCTGAACAATATGGCCTTTGGCTCCACGTCGATGCCTGCGTCGGCGGCTTCGTGTTGCCTTTCGCGCGCGAGCTTGGTCACACAGTGCCTGGTTTTGATTTCGAGATACCGGGCGTTTCCTCGATGTCGGTCGATCTGCACAAATATGGCTTCTCGGGTCGCGGCGCCTCGGTGTTGGTAATTCGTGATGAGGCGCGCGCCAGGCATCAGGGCTTCAATTTCGAAGCCTGGCCCGCCGGCATTTATCGCACCGCCAATATCGCGGGCTCGCGCAATGGCGGCGCGGTCGCCTCCGCCTATGCCGTGATGCGCTATCTGGGCCGCGCCGGTTATCGCCAAGGTGTCGCGCGCATGATCGAGGCCAAACAACGGATCGCGGCGGGCTTGACCGACATCGGCGGCCTTCGCATGTTAGGCCAGCCCGAGGGCACGCATTTCTCGATCGTCGCCGACGAGCTCGATATTTTCGCCGTCGCCGATGGGCTGCACGAGCGCGGTTGGCTGTTCTCGCGCGGCGTCGACCCCAAGGCGATTCAGCTTTTGTTGAACCCGCGTCATGGCGCGATGGTCGATCAGTTTTTGGCCGATGTCGGGGAGGTTGCGGCACTCGTGCGCGCCGGCAAGATTCAGAGCCGTGGGGTGGGGCCGGTCTATATCGTCTAGGCTGCGGAGGCTTGAATTTAGGCCTTCAAGACGCCTTACGGACAGCCTGATCGGTTCCGTCGGTGGAACGCCAGGCCGGGAAGGTGGCCGTCACGGTGGTGCCGGCACCGAGCGCCGAATCGATGATGAACCGGCCGCCATGGAGTTCCACCAAGTTCTTGGAGAGCGGCAGGCCGAGGCCAACGCCTTCGGACATGCGGTCCAATCCGCTATCGACCTGGCCGAACGGGGCCAGCGCAATCGCAACGTGTTCGGGCGCCATGCCAACGCCGTTGTCGCGAACCGACAACGCCAACCCGCCTTCATCGGTCTTGTCAGCGGAAAGCGTAACGGTGCCGCCTTTTGGCGTGAATTTGACCGCGTTATTCGTCAGATTGATCAGGACCTGCCTGAGGCGCAACGGATCGCCGACCAATTTCGGAAACGGCTTGGTGAGGTCGGCTTTTAACGTGACTTGGCCCACTCTCGCGCGAGGCGTGATCATCTTGATCGTTTGATCGATCAACTCGGCGGGGTCGACCGGAACCTCGTTCAGCTCGATGGCATCAAGTTCGATCCGGCTAATATCGAGAATATCGTTGACGACCTGGAGCAAATGTCCGCCCGAGCCTTGTATATCCACAACATAGCCCTCATAGCGCTCATTGCCGAGCGGGCCGAACATTTTCTCGCGCATGATCTGGGAAAACCCGATGATCGCGTTGAGCGGCGTTCTCAGCTCATGGCTCATATTGGTGAGGAACGTCGTTTTCGCCACATTGGCGGCTTGCGCTTTGTCGCGCGCGTGTTTGAGATCGATATTGTTTTGCGCGAGTTCGGCGGTGCGCACCGCCACTTGTCGCTCAAGCCCCTCATTGGCATCGCGCAGGGTCGCGTGCGACGCCTTGAGCTCGAGCGCCATGTCATTCAGTTTGCCGCCAACAAAGGCAAATTCGGGTGAGCGCGGTGTCGGCGGCTCTGCGTCGTAATTGCCGCGGCCGATCGCTTCAGCGTAGTGCGCGAGCGCGGTCGTCGGGTGGATGATGGCGCGAGCAAAGAGCAAGACAAGAAACGCGCCGCCGAACGCCAAAATAAGACCAGCCGCCAAGAGAAGCACATGAATGGTCTGGCCCTCGCCTTTGGCTTCCGCCAGAGTTTTCTTTAGGTCCTCCTCATGGAGGATCTGGATTTCTTCATCCAAAATATCGTCAAGCGCCCGCCGCAACGCGATCAACTCATTAAAGTCCTCCGAGATGTGACTCTCGATCTCCGCCATTTTATCGGCATAGTCAGTTAGCTCGGAAGCCGTCGCCGCGATGCTCATGAAATTGGGGTGTTCGGCCTTCAGTCGATTCGCGATTCGCTCCAACTCTTTCAAGTGGGTCTGTAAATCATCGCGGAGACTCGCGATATTCTTGGCGCGCTGATCCAAATCAATGACCGTCGGCGCCGATGAAAGCACGAGCAAACGCGACACATGGGTGGAGACGGAAAGCCAGGCCCTCAAGAACACGGCATTATCGAGCGACAGGCTTGCCTGGGACGATAAAAAATCACGCGTCCTTGTATTGCCGTTGTTTTTGCCCTGATCGGACGATGTCTGCCCATAAATCGTCTGGTCGACCATCGCGTCCGCGTCGGCGAGGAGTTTTCCTAATTCGGTACTGATCTCTTGTTGCGCCGTTCGGTCTCCGATCAGGTCCTCACCGAAGGCAAAGAAACGCGTGCCCAGGTCTTGAGCACGCTCGGCTAGATCGCGTTCGCGGTCATTTCTGGCCAATTGTTGATACTGATTGACGAAAATTTGAAAATCTTTGCGATCTTCCGTGAAGCGCACCTGGTCGGAAGGATCGGCCCGGTGCAAAAACTTGGCGACGGCCAGACAGGATTCAACGACGTTGATTTCGATTTCGAACGACGCAACCCGCAAGGGAATGGAAACTTCGATGGTTTGCTCAAGGCCCGCGCTCAAATTTGTTGCCGACCGCGCGATCAACAAACCGGCGACCGTCAACACGGCAAGAAACGCCCCGAAGCAGAGGCAGAGCTTCCACGTGAGGCTCAGTCGCGTGAGGGCGGTCATGACGGCCATCGTCTAAGTCGCCTTGAAGAACCGAAACTAATTCGACCGCACGGCAGTCAAGTCGCACGGTAGCCAATTAGCTGGCCTCAGTTTCGATCCTCCTGCCTTAACAGGAACCTAATTCCGAGTATAAAAGCTTGAATTGTGAGGTTGATCACACGAACGACAGAGGCGGCCTAGGCCAAATGTTAGGATCAATAACATGGCGATCCGACAGGCTTGGAAGGGGTTATGGAGCCGGGCCCCGGCGGAAATCAGGGGCCAGCCTCGGGTCTAAGGCCGCACGACCACGTAATTGACTATTTTCTTAACGCCTTCGGTCTCGCGCGCGTCTTTGAGCGCGGCCGCCAATTCGGCCTTCGAGCGCGCCCGGCCGATCAAATAGACCGTGCCGAAGGAATCGACCGCGACGCGGAAATTAACATCAGCCACGTCATCATCCGCGACCAAATTTAGGCCGACCTTGGTGTCGAGCGCGAGCGCATCGGCCCAGTCCAGAATTTTCGCATCGTTCTTTTTCTGCGTCGCCTCGTCCCTATAGGTGACGTGCCGGTACGGGGTCAGTTTGGCGGCCTCATCCTGAGTCTATCGAAGCATGATTTTAAACTGACCCACTGCCCGGTCATCGAAGCGGTTGCGCCGCGCCTCGGCTCGTGGTGTGATTTCGGCTGCATCGGCGACGCCACTGAAAGGGTCCCTAGACCATGCCGCTCAATCGGTTCGAGCACGTTCTCTTGCTATCCGACCGCCCGAAGGAAACGCGTGATTTTTACGTCAAGGTGCTGGGCCTGAAAGATGGTTACCGCCCGCCTTTTCCGTTCCCGGGCTATTGGCTCTATTTGGGCACGACGCCGTGCATTCACCTCGCCGGTAAAATGGCCAATGCGGGGCAGCAATATTATCTTGAGCAGCGCGACCTCTCGAATTCGAATGGCACCGGCCCGATCGATCACATTGCCTTTGTCGCGAGCGACCTTAAAGGCACGCTGCGGAAATTGAAGCGCCAAAAGCTCGAATTGCGCGAGCGCTTGGTGCCCGAACAAAAAATGGTTCAGGTATTCTTCAAAGACCCGAACGACATCACCATCGAATTGAATTTTCCGATGGCAAGCGACAAGGGCACGATGAAAGAGCCGGCGCCGCGCCGCCGCTCAGTGCCGCGTCGCCCCGCCGCGTCTTCGGTCAAACGACGCGCGGCCAAAGCGAGCAAATAATCGGGCCGCTACCGCCGCGCTAGGGCGGCTTCATCTTATTCGGAATCACTGGTCCCG
>CAMDNF010000109.1:0-7776 GCA_945902735.1 Rhizobium sp. Q54
CTTGGCGCGCTGGTCTCGGCCTTCGATGTGCGCCCGGCGGTCAAGGAACAAGTCGAAAGCCTCGGCGCAACCTTCATCGAGGTAAAGAGTGAGGAAATCGCGACGGCTGAAACCAAAGGCGGCTATGCGCGTGAAATGAGCGCGGATTATCAGCGCCGCCAGCGCGACGTGATCCATGAGACAATGCGCAAACAAGACATCGCCATTACCACGGCACAAATTCCGGGCAAGCCAGCGCCGCGCCTGATTGACGCCGAGATGGTGCGCGACATGAAACCAGGTTCAGTGATCGTCGATTTGGCCGCCGATACGGGCGGCAATTGCGAATTGACCGAGCCTGGACGCGTCGTCGTCAAGCACGGCGTCACGATCATCGGCCACACCAACTATGCCGCGCGCGTGCCGACCGATTGCAGCATTTTGTACGCGCGCAACCTCTACAATTTCGTCGCGCCCATGGTCGACAAGGCAAGCCGTGGCCTCAAGATCGATTTTGGCGATGAAGTGATCAAGGGAGCGCTGCTTACCCGTGATGGGCAGGTCGTCAATCCCGCGCTTTTGCAAGGCAAGGAACTCTGAGCATGGAACAGATCCTCCATGTCCACCCGCTGATCATCTCGATCACGGTCTTCGTGCTCGCGGTCTTCGTCGGCTATTACGTGGTCTGGAGCGTAACACCGGCGCTGCATACGCCGCTGATGTCGGTCACTAACGCGATCTCCAGCGTGATTATTGTCGGCGCGCTCTTGGCCGCCACACCGCTTGAAGGCGGCATTGGCAAGTTGTTCGGCGGCATCGCGGTCGGGCTCGCCGCGGTCAACATCTTCGGCGGTTTCACCGTGACCCAACGCATGCTTCAAATGTTCAAGAAGAAGAAATAGGGGACCGCCGGCATGTCAGCCAATCTCGCCGCGATCCTCTATTTGATCGCGGGCGTCTTGTTCATCATGGCGCTGCGCGGGCTATCCTCGCTTAAATCGGCGCGCCAGGGCAATTTGTTCGGTATCGCAGGCATGGTGATCGCGGTCGGCACCACGCTCGCGCAATCGAGCGTCGAAGACTATCTCTGGATCGCGATCGGTATCGTCGCGGGCGGTCTGATCGGCACCACGATCGCGCTTAAAATCAAGATGACCGCGATGCCGCAATTGGTCGCCGGCTTCCACAGCCTGGTCGGCCTCGCCGCCGTACTGGTCGCCGGCGCCACGCTCCACAGCCCCGAGGTCTTCGGCATCACGGACGAGGCCGGCATTCGCTTGATCAGCCGAATCGAAATGTCGATCGGTGTGGTGATCGGCGCGCTCACCTTTACCGGCTCGATCGTGGCGTTCGCCAAGCTCCAAGAGCTGATGACCGGCGTGCCTCTGGTGTTCAAGGGCCAGCATTTGGTCAACCTTTGCCTCCTGCTCGGCATCGTCGCGCTGGCAGTTCTGTTCTGCCTCACGCAATCGCCGACCTTATTCTGGATCATGACGGGCCTGGCGCTGCTCTTCGGTGTGTTGCTGATCATGCCGATTGGCGGTGCCGACATGCCGGTGGTGATTTCGATGCTCAACTCCTATTCGGGTTGGGCGGCGGCGGGCATCGGTTTCACGCTCGAAAATACCGTGTTGATCATCGTCGGTGCGTTGGTTGGCTCATCGGGCGCGATCCTCTCCTACATCATGTGCAAAGCGATGAACCGCTCGTTCATCAGCGTCATCATGGGTGGCTTTGGCGCCACGGCCTCGACCATCAGCACCGGCGCCAAGGACAAGACGGTGAAACCCGGCAGCGCCGAGGACGCCGCCTTCATCATGTCGAACGCGGGCTCGGTCGTCATCGTGCCGGGCTATGGTCTCGCCGTGGCGCAGGCGCAGCACGCCATCCGCGAGATGGGCGACCTGTTGAAGAAGGCGGGCGTCAATGTGCGCTATGCCATTCACCCCGTCGCGGGCCGCATGCCGGGGCATATGAACGTGCTGCTCGCCGAAGCAAATGTGTCTTATGACGAGGTCTTCGAGCTCGACGACATCAATAGCGATTTGCCGAACACCGATGTCGCCTTCGTGATCGGCGCCAATGACGTGACCAATCCGCTGGCCAAGACCGATCCATCCTCGCCGATCGCGGGCATGCCGATCTTGGATGTCGAAAAGGCAAAGACGGTGCTGTTCGTCAAGCGCTCGCTCGCGCCCGGCTATGCCGGCATCGACAATCCGGTATTCTACAAGCAAAACACCATGATGTTATTTGGCGACGCCAAAAAAATGGTCGAGGAAATTGTCAAGGCCTTGCAGGCGTGATTTAGGCGCCTATTCCGTTCCGAACAAACGATCGCCCGCATCGCCGAGGCCGGGCACGATATAGGCCTTCTCATTCAATCGCTCATCGAGCGCCGCCGCCCAAACCTGCACGGTCGGATGTTTTTCATTGAAGATGCGCATGCCTTCGGGCGCGCTCACGAGGGCCATGACGCGCACGTTTTCATCGCCAACGCCGTGCTTGTTCAGCACGTCAACCGCATAAGACGCCGAATTGCCGGTCGCCAGCATTGGGTCAACCAGGATGAAGAGACGGTTCTTCGCCTCGGGCAGACGAACATAATATTCAACCGGCAACTTGGTCGTGTGGTCGCGATAGAGCCCGATATGGCCGATCGGCGCGCCCGGCATCAGTTCGACCAGACCTTCCGCCATGCCGAGCCCGGCGCGCAGGATCGGCACCACCGCGGGCGGCAATCCCGCCAAGACCGGCGCGTCCATCCGCGTGATGGGGGTTTCGATTTGCGCGCTGCGGAGATCAAGTCGGCGTGTGATTTCATAACCAATGAGCAAAGCGATCTCGCGGATCAGCGGCCGCCATTGGCTGGTCGGCGTTTCCTTCGCGCGCAAATGCGTCAGCTTGTGGCGCACCAAAGGGTGATGGACGAGGTTGAGATTAGGAAACTCCGACGCGCGCGCGAGTTCAGCGCTGAGATCGACATTGTTGCTCATCGCGCACCGCGAGCGGGCGTCGAAGGTTGATAAAGCCCGGGTGCGACCACTGGCATCAACAGGCGGAACGGCGCCAAGAGCACGATCGCCATGCCGACCTTGATGCCGAAATCGCCATAGGCCCAGCTCAACCAGGGGAGGCCCGTAAACGCGAACGCCGCCGTAAAAAAGATGGCGGTATCGACCGCCGATGCGATGACCGGCGAGATCAGCGGGGCACGCCACCAGGCCTGGCGCCTGAGCCAGTTGAAAACCGTGATGTCGAGAACCTGGCCGCACAGGAAGGCAAAGCCTGAGGCGAGTGCGATCCGCACGGCCAGCCAAGGTTCAAGCCCCCAAAGCACCGAAACTAGAATGGAAAGGCCGATGCCGAAGGGAAAACCAATATAGGCGACGAGACGCGCCCGCGCCGGTCCCTGGGACCGATTGGTCAGGTCCGACACAAAGAAGGTCAGCGGATAGGTGAAGGCGCCCCAAGTAAGCCAGTCATTGATCGGGTATTGCACCGCGACGTTCGAGACCGCGATCACCACGATCATGGCGAGCGCCGGAAGGAGAAGGGCGCGCAAAGGGAAGGGGGCAGCTTTCATGGCGCGGACTATGGCGAACGGTATTTATGATGGCAAGACAAGGCGGGGTCGCCCGATCGGGTGCGCCGCCACGTTCCGCCATTGCCGGCCCTGACAAAGCAGGGCACGGCTCACTAGCTCGCGCGCCGATCAGCCTGCTTTGGCTTCGGCCGCCGCGCGGATTTTGGCAACCCTGCGTTTCAGGCCAAGTGCCTTGACCGACAGTCTGTCGTCCTTGACCGACGCGAGATAGCTATCGAGCCCGCCATGGCGTTCGACGGTCTTGATCGTGCGGGTTGCCACGCGGAGCCTGACGGTCCGCCCGAGTGCGTCGCTCAGGAACGAAATCGGCTGCAAATTCGGCAAATAGCGCCGGCGTGTCTTGTTATTGGCATGGCTGACGTTATTACCGGACAGCACACCCTTGCCGGTCAGCTCACAGCGGCGCGACATGGCACTCTCCTCGCAGCCTTCAATCGGTCCAAACGCTTAATCCCGCGCCTCGCCAAAGGGGCAGGGCCGGGGGCGCATCGTGTAGCCGGTTCCACCGCGCTCGTCAAGCCTTGCCCCTGGATTTCCGGCCTTCTTTAGGCGCCCGCGCGGCCTCACGGGCTTCCACCGCGGCCGCCCCAGTTGCACGGCAAGCCTTGCAACGGCCAACTCGGCCCGCCACCCGAGGCCAGAGCCTCGCAAAGCCCCCTGCGGCCGTCTCGCCGCGACACGTCACAAGAGTTCAAGACCCTTCAGGTGCCGGCCTGACTTCGGTCTTGTCCGGCTGCGGCGACGGCTCCAGCCGGTCGGTCAGGCCAAAATCGATCCCAACCAAGATCAGCACGCCGACGACGGCAAAAACCAGCGCCGCGATCCCGCGAATGAGCGCAAGCGGCAAATGCTTGCCGGCGAAATTGCCGATAAAAACAACCGGCACATTGGCGATCATCATGCCGAGCGTGGTGCCCACGATGACGAGAATGAGGCTATTGGCGTGGCCGGCCAGAGCGACCGTGGCGAGTTGCGTCTTGTCGCCCATTTCGGCGATGAAGAAGCTGATGATCGTGGCGACGAGCGGGCCCATGTCGTCCCCGAAGGTGCGCGCGGTCGGTTTGTCGGGCACCATCATCCAAATCGCGATCGCCACAAAACCGGCACCGACGACATAACGGAGCACATCGCCGTCGATCGCGCCCTGAATGCCGGCGCCGAGTGCGCCAGCGAGCGCGTGGTTGGCGAGCGTCGCGATAAGGATACCAAGGATGATCGGCAGCGGCGCGCGATATCGCGCGGCAAGCGCCAGTGCGAGTAATTGGGTTTTGTCACCCATCTCGGCCAGCGCTACGGTGCCGGTGGATATCAAGAAGGTTTCCATGGCCGTCCCGGGAAATTTGTTGGGGCTGAGACGCAGCCTATTCGGCGGTGCTTTCGGCGGCTCGCACCTTGGATAGATGCGCCTCGATCTCAGCGGTTTCTTGCTGACGTCGCCACATTTCGGCGTAGCGGCCATTCGCCGCGAGAAGCTCGGCATGCCGGCCGCTTTCGATCAAGCGGCCATCGTCGATAACGATGATGCGGTCGGCATCGACGATGGTGGAGAGCCGATGCGCGATCACAATTGTCGTGCGATTGGCGGAAACCTCGCGGAGGCTCGCCTGGATTTCCTTTTCGGTCCTGGAATCAAGCGCCGACGTTGCCTCATCGAACAGAAGAATGCGCGGGTTCTTTAGAATCGTGCGCGCGATCGCGACACGCTGCTTTTCGCCACCCGAGAGCTTAAGCCCGCGCTCGCCAACCATCGAGCGATAGCCATCCGGCAATGTCGTAACGAAATCATGGATACGCGCCAATTTGGCGGCGGCCTCGATCTCATCCTTGGTCGCGCCCGGCCGGCCATAGGCGATGTTGTAATAGATCGTGTCGTTGAAGAGGACGGTATCTTGCGGCACGATGCCGATCGCCGCGCGCAAGGAGGTTTGCTGCACATTGCGGATGTCTTGTCCGTCGATCGTCACGCCGCCGCCTTCGATGTCGTAGAAGCGGAACAGAATGCGCGAGATGGTCGATTTGCCGGCGCCGCTCGCCCCCACCACCGCAAGTGTGGTGCCTGGCTCAACCGTAAACGACACATCATCGAGAATGCGCCGGCGCGGCTCATAGCTGAACGAAACATGATCGAAGCGAATTTCACCCGGGCCCGAGGCGAGCGGCTTCGCATCGGGCTTGTCCTGAACCTCGACATTGACGTTCAGCAGCGTGAACATCGCCTCCATATCAGTCAGCGACTGCTTCATTTCGCGATAGACGAAGCCGAGGAAGTTGAGCGGGATATAGAGCTGGATCAAATATGTGTTGACCAGCACGAAGTCGCCGACCGTCATCGTGCCCTTGGTCACCTCGGTCCCGGCCATCAGCATCAGCACGCTGACGCCGGCCGCGATGATCGCGCCTTGGCCGAGATTAAGCATCGACAGCGAAGTCTTGGAGCTGACCGCGGCGCTTTCATAGGCTTTGCGCGACTCATCGAAGCGGCGCGCTTCATGCCCCTCATTGCCGAAATATTTCACCGTCTCGTAATTGAGCAGCGAATCGATCGCTTTGGTGTTGGCCTCGGAATCCTTCTCGTTCATGCGCCGGCGATATTTGATGCGCCATTCGGTGATGCTGAGTGTGAAGGCGATGTAGATCAAAATCGTGCCGAAGGTCACCGCGGCATAACTGAAACCGTAGAGCCCCCAGAGAATCGCGCTCACCATGGTAATTTCGACAAGCGTCGGCAGCGTGTTGAAGGTCATGAAGGTGAGCAGAAACTCGATGCCCTTCGAACCACGCTCGATCGCTCGGCTTAGGCCACCGGTACGCCGCTCGAGATGGAAGCGCAGCGAAAGCCGGTGCAAATGCTCGAAGATGCGGAGCGAGACGGTGCGGATCGCGCGCTCGGCGACCTTGGCGAATACCGCATCGCGTAATTCGGCGAAGCCGACATTGGCGACACGTAGCAAGCCATAGCCAACCAACAGGCCGATCGGGATGGTGAGCTCGGGCCCCGCCGTGCCGGAAAGCGCATCGACCATGCCCTTGTAGAGAATCGGCACATAGACATTGGCGAGCTTGGCCAATACCAGGAGCGCGACCGCGACCAGCACGCGCGCGCGCAACTCGGTCTCGCCCTTCGGCCACAAATAGGGCAGGAGCGTGCCGATCGTCTTCAGATGCGAGGTGCGGCCTTGCGGCGTCTCACGCGCTTCGCGGGGGAGGTGAACCATGAGAATTGCGCCTAGGGCTGTATAAGAAAACGAACGATCCGAGGAAGATGGGGGGCACCGACAGAAAGAGCAAGCGGTGCCGGCCGGTTAGGGCGTCGGCCGAATGTAGAACAACGTCATGCAGACATGGCACGCCGCGCCGGCCAGCACGAAGCCATGCCACACTACATTGTGGTAGCGAAAGCGCGTGCGGGCATGGAAATAAGTGCCGAGGGTGAAGAAGAGTCCACCCGCCCCCATCAGCGCGAGGCCCGGCCAAGGCACGTCAGTGATCAGCCGACCAAGCGCGACGACCCCGGCCCAGCCGAGCGCAAGGTAGAGCGCGATGGAGAGGCCTTCATAGCGGCCCGGGTAAATCAGCTTGAGCGCGATGCCGATGGCGGCGAGGCCCCATTCGATGCCAAAGAGGCTCCAGCCCCACGCCCCGCCGAGGCCGACCAAGGCGACCGGCGTATAGGTCGCGGCGATCAGAACATAGATCGATGCATGATCGAGCACACGGAATGCCGCCTTCGCGCGGCTGCCGCGAACGTCGTGGTAGAGTGCCGAGACGAGGTAAGAAATGACGAGCGCGCTGCCATAGATGGTGAAGCTCGTCACCACGCGCGCGCTGCCATAGTCGCTCGCGATCAGAACCAAAAAAACTAGGCCGAGAATACTGCCCGCGAGACCGACCATGTGACTGATGCGGTCGGCGAGGCGCTCGCCCATCGTGTAGTTGTAAAACATGCCCTGCGACACGCGTGGGGCTCTCCGCTGGCTGCGCGCGTCGTCCGAAATTCTGTCGCGCTCGACTCGATTTTTCATGGGGCGCGCCAACAGAGCGATTTTAACAGGCGTTCGCCTCACACGGGGGCCTTGCGCCGTTACCCATCATAACGCGGCGGGGGATGGGCCGATAGAGTAGTGATCCTGCGCGCTCCCGTGGTCCCTCGGGCCTCACCTCTGGGTCGCCGGAGGACGACGAAGAAATAT
>CAMDNF010000110.1:0-7736 GCA_945902735.1 Rhizobium sp. Q54
CGACAGAAGCCCCCCGTCGAAGGCGGCGCTCACTTTCTTGCGGCACACGGCTGGAAGATCGAACGGCAGAAGGCTATCGTCGTTCATGGCGGGTGTGGCGCTCCGTGGTCGCGTCGGTGATCCTGTGTTAGCATCAGAATCATGCACGCTATCAGCGGCCTACGCCACATCCGCCAACCCAAAATCACCCTCGTCATGAATAAGACGGGCTAGCAGGCCTTCGTGGGCTCAATGGCCGGGCGCGCGCATGTCGGCCGGAATCACTTTGCCGCGCTCGACGATGATCTCGTCGTCGAGATAGAGCGTGCAATTCTTCATCGGCACATCGAGATGGCAGGCGGTGTCGTTGTCGCCGCCGAACTCGGTGTCGGGGCCGAGCGAGAACAGCACATTGCCATAGTGCGCGCGGCCATCCATGCCGATGCCGGGCAAATCCACGCGCCACTCGCACTTCTCATTGAGGCCCCAGCCAATGTGTGAGATGGCATAGGCGCGCGGGTCGTTATAGGTCTCGACGAATTTTTTGAGCGCCGGTGAGTCCGGCCCCTTCATCTCGACCACGCGTCCATCGCGAATGATGAACTCGATGCCGTTCTCGACGAAGCTCTTGAGCGGATAAACAATGTCCTTCGGTTGCATCACGACGCGGCCATTTACTTGACCGTCCTCAGCGAGTGTCGCGAGGAAGCCACCTGGCCAATGATCCCAGCGGCCCGGCGTATCGGTATAGCCGTATTCGGTCAAAATCTCCTTGTCGCCGAGGCCATAGGTCACGTCCGTGCCGGCCGCGTTGGTAAAGCGCAGCGTCTTGGCGCGCTTGAGGCGCGCCTCGGCGGCTTCGACGCGTCGGCGTTGCGCCTCGGTCGGCGCCAGGCGTTTCAAAATCTCAATCGGCTCGACGACGAGGATCACGCGCGCGCCGGCCTTCTGCATTTCGATCTGCTCGCGCGAGAACAAGAGCAGCATGTGGTCGACCACGAGATCGGCTTGCTTGCAAGTTTTCATCGCGGAGGGGTGTCTCGACAGGCTGTTCTGGCCGACATTGGCGATGCGTTCGCTCGCGCTCATCGCCTTCACGGCCGGCAGATGCACGTTCTCGACATTGGCGCCGAGCTCGCGCCCGGCGGCAATGAAGGTCGCGGCATAATCCTGCAATTGATCGCCCTCGGAGAGCACCGCGACATTCACGCCCGGTTTGACGCCGCAGAGCACAAGCTCGCTCCGGAACAGCTCATACATCTCGCGTTCGGCGGCTTTGGTCATGCGGCGCTCCTCTGATGGTGCGGTTCGCTAGTCTATGAAGCCGCCGAAGGGCTCAGCAAGGCCCAATGTTGATCGCACAGGCGAATAGGGTTGACGCTCGGCGTTCAATGGTCAACCTGCAGGTCAACGAACCAAGAGATAAGGGCAATTCGCGGTGATAGGCCAATTAGCGGGGCTGCCGACCCGAGCGATTACGGGGTTTTTCAGGCTTGAATCGGCTGGCGGTTTGTTGCTCGTCGCCATGGCGGCGGTCGCGCTGATCCTGAGTAATTCGCCGGCCGCCGATTTCTATCGGTCGGTGATCGACCTTCCGATGGCGGCCTATGCTGGCGATGTCGGCCTCGAAAAGACGCTCGTTCATTGGGTGAATGACGGCCTGATGGCGGTGTTCTTTCTTTTGGTCGGACTCGAGATCAAGCGCGAGATCAAGGACGGCGAATTGTCGAGCCGGGAACAGGCCCTGCTGCCGGCCGCGGCCGCTCTTGGCGGCATGGCGGTGCCAGCCCTGGTTTATGTGCTTTTCAATATGGGCGATGAAATCGCCCTGCGCGGCTGGGCGATCCCCGCCGCGACCGATATCGCATTCTCGCTCGGCGTCATTTCATTGCTCGGCCGGCGCGTGCCCGCCTCGCTAAAGATTTTTCTTACCGCGCTCGCGATCCTCGACGATCTTGGCGCGATCATCATCATCGCGATTTTCTATACCGCCGAACTTTCGGCCATCTCGCTCGGTGTCGCGGGTGCGTGCGTCATTCTTTTGGTCGTGCTGAACCGGGTCGGGGTCGAACGGCTCGCGCCCTATGTTCTGGTCGGGCTCGTTCTATGGTTCGCGGTGCTGGAATCGGGCGTGCATGCGACCCTGGCGGGCGTCGTACTCGGCCTCTGCATTCCGCTCCACGGCCGAAGCGGCGGGGATGCCGCATCGCCGCTGCGCCAACTCGAGCACACGCTGCATCCGTGGGTCGCCTATCTGATCTTGCCGCTCTTCGCGCTGCTCAATGCCGGCGTAGGTTTTTCAGGTGCTGAAAGCGACGCGGTTTTCGGCAGCGTGCCGCTCGGCATCGCGCTCGGCCTCTTCCTCGGCAAGCAAATTGGCGTTTTTGGCATGGCATGGCTCTTGATCCGCTTCGGCATTTGCCGCCTGCCCGAGGGCGCCAATTGGAGGCAGCTTTATGGCGTTGCCGTTTTGACCGGAATCGGTTTCACCATGAGCCTCTTTATCGGCGGCCTGGCCTTCGAGCCCGGCACCCACGATAGCGATGTGCGGATCGGCGTGCTGATCGGCTCAATCGCTTCCGCGCTCGTCGGCTATGTCCTGCTCCGTGCCGCGGGTCGTGAGAGCGCTCAGCGCAGTTCGGTGGCGTAGGCCTCGGCCGGTAGCGCCTCCTTGATCAGCCCGCGCGTGACGAGGAACGCCGCGAAGCGTTCATAACGCGCGCGGTCGAATGCCGCCGGGGTCAGCGCGAAGCGGGGCAAAGTGTCGCGCCAGGCGCGTTTGTTGAGCTCGTTTTTCAGATCGGGGTTCGCCGCCGCGACGCGATCATAGGCGTCGTCTGGGTGATTGACCAGATATTGAACGCCGCGCTCGATGGCATCCAGAAAGCGGCGAATGGTTTTGGGATCAAAGCCGTCGCGCTTGGCGACGAAGATCAGTTCGTCATAGGCCGGCACGCCTTCTTCCTCGACATAGAAGGCGCGGCCCTTACGGCCTTCGATCTCGAGCTGATTGAGCTCGAAATTACGAAATGCGCCAATCACGGCATCGACCTGGCCTGAGAGCAGAGCCGGCGATAGTGAGAAATTGATGTTGATCAGCGTCACGTCTTTCAGCGTGAGGCCGTGGCGCTCCAGCATCGTGCCGAGCAGCGCGTCCTCGAAACCGCCAACGGAATAACCAACGCGCCGGCCTTTGAGATCGGCGATCGATTTGACCGGGCCATCGGCGAGCGCGAGCAAGGTGTTGAGCGGTGTCGCGACCAGCGTGCCGACGCGGACCAGCGGCAGGCCCGCCGCCACTTGAATGTGAAGTTGCGGTTGATAGGTGACCGCGAGATCGGCCTTGCCGGCGGCGACCAATTTAGGCGGGTCGTTCGGATCGGCCGGCGCGATGATCTCGACCTCAAGCCCAGCCTCTTTGAAATAGCCATTCTCTTGCGCGACCAGGATCGGCGCATGGTCAGGATTGACGAACCAATCGAGCACCAATGTGAGTTTGGCTGGGGTGTCCGCAGCAAAGGTCGCGAGCGGCGCGGCGAAGAGGCTAAGACCGAACGCCACCAGAATCAAAACCGCGCGACGGATCAACATGGCTAGTCTCCTTGTTTGACGGGGGCGCTGTCGGCGACCCAGGGCAGCGCGCGCCTGAGCCCGGCATCGAGTGTGAAATAGAGTGCAAGGCCGATGATCGCGAGTACGAGCAACGCCGCGAACATCAGGTCGATCTGCATGCGGCCATTGGCTTGCAGCATCAAATAGCCGAGGCCGGCGCTCGAGCCGACCCATTCGCCGACCACGGCGCCGATTGGCGCGACCGCGGCCGCGACACGAAGGCCTGAGGCGAGCGCGGGCAAGGCCGCCGGCGCGCGGACATGCCACAGCACGCGCCAGCGCCGCGCGCCCATGGTGTGCGCGAGGTCGAGCCAACCGGGTTCGGTGCGCCTCAGCCCATCGAAGAACGCGGTCGCGACCGGAAAGAAAATAATCAGCGCGGCCATCGCGACCTTCGAGGCGATACCATAGCCGAACCAAAGCACGAGGATCGGCGCGAGCGCGAAGACCGGTACTGCCTGCGAAGCGACGAGCACGGGCAGAAGCCAAAGCCGCGCCGGACGGAAATAGGCGAGGGTGAGCGCGCACGCGGCGCCGAATGCGGTGCCGAGCAGGAGACCGAGCGCCATTTCAAGCATGGTGATGCTGGCATGGCCAACCAAGCGTTCCCAATGCGCGCCGATCGCGAGCGCAACGCGGAGTGGGCCCGGCAAGATATAGGGCGGTAGGTTCCCCAACGCCGCGATCGCTTCCCACAATAGGACGAACCCAATCAACACAAGGGGAAGTCGGAGCCACTTCATGGCGCGTCGAGCCCTTCGGCATCGCTCGCGAGAAGGGTGCGAAACAATCGTGCCTCCGCATCGAGCACGGCCGGATCATCGGCGCGGCGTGGGATGGCGGAGTCAGGCAGCGCGGCCTCGATCAGGCGCGCGGGACGCCCCGCCATGACCAAGACCTTTTGGCCGAGCCTGATCGCTTCGAGCGGATCGTGGGTCACCAGCACGATGGTTCGCCCGCGCAATGTTTCAACCGCGAGGTCTTGCAGACGGAGGCGTGTCACCGCGTCGAGCGCGGAGAAGGGCTCGTCCATCAGAACGATCGGGCGATCTTCGGCCAGCGTGCGCGCGAGCGCGACGCGTTGGCGCATGCCGCCGGAAAGTGTCGCGGGGCGATCGGCGGTCCGCCTGCCAAGGCCGACTTGATCGAGCAGGCGATGCGCCAAGGCATCGTCGACGGCTTCGCCGCGCAGGCGCGCGCCGAGGCTGACATTGCCGAGCGCGCTCAGCCAGGGCAGCAACAAGTCCTGCTGCGCCATATAGGCGATGCGGCCCTGGAGCGGGTGGCCATCGCTCGCCGCGACTCGCCCGGGCGGGGCAGGCGTCTCGAGCCCCGCGATCAGCCGCAAGAGGGTCGATTTGCCAACGCCGCTCGGGCCGAGCAAGCAGGTCCATTGCCCAGCCGCGATATGGAGCGAGAAATCGGCAAAGAGATCGCGTCCGGCATAGCTTAGCCGGGCCTGGGCGATATCAATCCCCGGCGGCGCGAGACCGCGTTGGGGCGGCTTATGGTTAATGAGCGTCAACCCTCGTTTCCTACGCCGGCATAACCCGGTTCAGGTTTCAGCAGGCTGTCGAAGAATTCCCGCATGTCGCGACGCTGGGAGAAATTGGCGTGGGCTAGGAGCGAGGGGCGCGGCGATGCCGGATGCATCGTAAGCCCTGAGCGACGCTGAGCCACAACTATTTCTCCCGCGTCCCACTTGGGTTGCGACGGCGGGCAGGCGCCCGGTTCGTCGCGACGGCTCACCGATGCTCCGGCATCGCTTTCGCCGCCGCTCCTGCCATTCGCCTGCCCGGCGTTCGCAACGCGACGCGAGGGAATTCTTCGGCAGCCTGCTAAGGGTCGCCGGTAGACCGGCCTCTCAGCCCGAAAAGGGCTCCCCCCGAGATGTCACCGATTATTCGTCCGAATATCACCCGTTTCAAGGGGGGTGAATGGCCAATTCTTTACGAATTATTCACCCTCGAATGAGTATTGGTTACGCGAATGTTCACACGTCACATAGCGAGTAACCCAATGAGACTGAAATTCGTGCCCCGTTCCGGTACCCGGCTCGACGCTGAGTTCCAAGGGCATCTCTTCAGTTTGTTCTTCGATAGCGCCGTGATCGCTGTGCCCGGACCGGATGGGCGGTGGATGCTCGGCGTGGATGGCGAGATCGTGTCTGGCTTCGGGAGTTTGAACCAGGCGAAGCACGCGGCGGAGCAATTCGCCATGGGCCTGGCCCTGGGGCCCGGGCTCAGTGGCTTGTCAGAGGCCTTCGATAGCCACGTTTGATTGTGGGTGATCGGGCGAAACGGCCTTCTCAGGAGGCCGGCGCCCATATTTTGGGGGGTGAGAGTCTATGAATAGCGAAGTGGCGCGTCATCTGCAGGAGGAGCGCGCGCGTTTAGGCTTAACACAAGGCGAACTAGCGGCCCGAATCGGCGTCAGCCAGGGGGCGGTTTCGCGGTGGGAGAAGGGCCGGCATCGGCCGAATGCCGACGTGCTGGTACGGTTGGGCCATCTTTCGGGCGCTTCGTCGCATTTGCCGGCGGCTGGGGCCGAGGATCCGGTTCAAGCGCTTCAGCGGCGAATTAGCAATCGGCCGCGTTTACGGTTTCGGCCGATCGAGGAGCCGCGGCGGCGCTTGAGCGATCTCTTGGAGGCCTCGGTCACGTGCGCGGTGCAGAGCGGCAAGCGCGACATCGCCGATCAGATCAAACCGATCCTCGATCGGAGCCTAGAGGTCGACCGCCATCATCCGAACCGCAGAGAACCAGGCGAGCAGGCGACCAATTAGACGCTTCGGCCGAGATCGCGCCGTGCGGCACGCGCTCAAGGCGGCCGGGGTCCTTTCCCTGGCGATGGGGCTTTCTGTATCTGTCTTCTATGAGGCTTGGGCCAGCGCGGAGTCGCGCGCCACCATTCCGGTGACGCTTGAAACGGCTGCGGGCCGGCACTCGATCCAGGCCGAGGTTGCTTGCCGCCAAGAGGAACGGGCGCGAGGGCTGATGGGGCGTCAGCGCCTAGCGCCCGATGCGGGCATGATCTTTCTTCTGGCGACACCGCGGCCCATGCGGCTTTGGATGATGGACACGCCGCTCTCGTTGGACATGATTTTTTAACGATACCCATGAAATCATATGGATAGAGTCAAACGCTGAGCCGATGAGCGAGCGTTTGATCGAATCGGGCGGGGTTGCCGCCGGCGTGCTTGAAATCGCTGGCGGGCGAGCCGTTGAGCTAAAAATCTCTCGTGGAGACAAAGTCTTGTATACTTATCCTCAGGAGCGCTGTGAATGATGGGGATAAGTTCGGCGCGGCCTCACCCAATTCATCAACAGGCATTGGCGCCCGAATATTTGTAAGCTCACGGGACGTGGTTGGAGCGCCGGTCGGGCGGCCTGAGAAGGGTGCGGGCCTACTTGCCATTGGTGGGGGCGCGGGATAGATCAGGCACGAGCCGGGGTGTAGCGCAGTCTGGTAGCGCATCTGCTTTGGGAGCAGAGGGTCGCTGGTTCGAATCCAGTCACCCCGACCATTTGCCGGGCCGGCCGTGTCGGCTTTGGAAACGGATTCGGTACGGGTTTGAGGAGCAAAAGCGAGCATGGACGTCAGGATCTTTCAGCCGGCCAAGAACGCGATGCAATCGGGCCGCGGCAAGACACAGGCTTGGGTGCTTGAGTTCGTCATTGACGAGGCGAAGCGGATCGACGGTCTGATGGGGTGGACCGGTTCGGCCGACACGCGAAACCAACTTCAGCTCCGCTTTCCGTCCAAGGATGAGGCGATCGCGTATGCGCGGCGCCAAGCCTACACCTACACGGTGGAAGAGGCCCATGAGCGCATCGTGCGGCCGAAATCCTATGCCGAGAATTTCACCAGACGGGCGTGACGTGCGATATTGCGTGGCGGCGGCCCGGCGCCGCTTGATCGCTGTGGCGATGCGCCCGTAGCTCAGCCGGATAGAGCATCAGCCTTCTAAGCTGAGGGTCGCAGGTTCGAGTCCTGCCGGGCGCGCCAAACTTATCAAAGGGTTACAGGCGGATTGGCAAGTCGTCGATTTGGCTGGGGTAACGTCGGGGTAACGCCTGTGCGGGAAATCGTACGTGGGTAGTGCCCGCCGCCGCTTAGGATGCGCGCCGTAAAGCCGGGGTTAT
>CAMDNF010000111.1:0-7696 GCA_945902735.1 Rhizobium sp. Q54
CGCCCTTCAAACGACGAGCTGGTGCGGTCTCCAATTGGTGAAGACCAAGCGTACCGGCGAGGAGATCCGTGATTTGTTCGATTTCCGCCGCGTCGATCGCCTGGCCACCGGCCACACCCCGGATCAAATTTGCATCGGCGATCGGCACACTCACGGCATCGAAGACAGCGTGCAAAGCCTGAAACGCCTGGATGCGTGTTGCAATCGGCGGCAGTTCATCGTGCGCGACTTGGCGCAAGGCCGTCTCGACCTCCCGATAGGATTCGGTCGTGAACACGTGCGGTAGGCCGGCGCCATGATAGGCCGGATGAGCCGTGATGACCGGTATCCCGAGCGCTGCCGCTTGGAAACCGAGTGAGCTTCGAACGATCGCCAACGCCTTGGCGCCACGCATTGCATCTTCGCCGCGCTCAAGCGGCGCCAATACCATCACATTGGGATAGGCGCGCACACGCTCCCAAAATCCTGTAGGTCTCGGCGCGGTAAAGGCGGGGTGCTCCTTGACCAAAAGCCGCCAACCGCTCGGCATGGCCTTGGCAAGCCAATCGATGAAGGCGAGCTGATTGTCGCAACTCGGCGATTCCGCCATCAAGGTTGATTCCGGCTCGACCGAGAGCGGCAGGAACACATAGGGCAAACCAACCGGCAATGTTGGGAGAACCGGTGTCGCGCCGCGCGCGGCACGCCGCAAACGCCACACCGCGATGATGTTCGCGAACAGATCGCCTAATAGATACTTCCCGTAGACTTGATCGCGCCGCTTGAGCCGATGCCCGAGCTCTCGTCGTGTCGCGCGGTAAAGCGCGCGCCCGAGATAGCGCCAAGAGCTATGCGCCGGTAGATTGGCGATAACGCCGGCCGCGCGCGCGGTCTGCCCGAGCTCATTCGGGGACACGGCAACACCCGGCACCGGGGGCCGCGCTAAGGCACGCGCCAAGGCCTCTTCCAGCCCTTCAGGGCGATAATGACGGTCCACCGCCCAATAGAGCCGTGTGTTCGTCGTCAAATTCGGCAGGCGCACAGGAATGCCGAGCCCTTCGGCCACGCCGATCATCAGATTTCCGTAGATCGATGATATAGACGCAATCACTGCGACCACGTCATGCGTGCGATAGAGATCTTCGAATGTGCGCGCAAGGCGCAACGCGATATCGAGGCTTTGGTCGAAATCCGCCGATACACCATAACGAGAGCGCGCATAGACGGCGCCAACGACGAACCCATGCCCAAGGTGGCGGTCTGCGCGGACGGCTTCAAGCAATTTGACCGAGAGCCGCTGTTCGACTGTCGCAATTTCGGCAGCGAGCGCGGCCGACGACGGCAACGCTTCCGTCGCGCGTGGCGTCAGCGCGGGTTCGATATCGATCAACGCATCAAACGCGGTCTTATCAAAATGATAGCGCCTCGGATTGGGCAAATCATTTGCGCCGCGATAAACGAGGATCGCGCCAACGCCATAGCGTTCGCGCAATTCCTTGGCGAGACCGCTCAACAGATCGGCATATTGGTTCATCATCTGGATGACGATGACCGGCCGGCCTAGCGAGGTCTGATCAGCCATTGACTCAAGCCGCCTTTCGTTGGCCGGCAAGACCGCTCAGCCAGCTGTCGAGACTGATCAATTGCCAGAGAAACATCATGTGGTTTTCGCGCGGCGCACCGCTCTCAACGATCGCGGCGTGCTCCTCGATCAACCGCTCGACGACATCCGGCCGATAGAGCCCGCGCTCACGAAAGGCGCGGCTGCGTACCAAATCGAGCAAGGGGGCCTTCAAGCGCGTCGCCAGCCACTGATGGAGCGGTGCGTTCCACCCGGTCTTGGCGATCCGCGTGCGCGTCGCCTCGGGCAGGATGCCCTTCATCGCCGCACGCAAAAGCTGCTTCGTCACACCATCGCGAATTTTCAATGCGCTCGGCACCCGAAAAGCAAGCTCGACCAAGCGGTAATCGAAAAACGGAAATGCGTCAACGAGCCCGAACGCGGCGGTATTGCGCTCCGAGGCGCGCAAGCAGCACGGCATCGTCTCGCGATAGATTTCATTATAGGCATGGCTCTTGAGGTAGCTACTGAACGGGCTTTCAAGCCCCGGCGTAACTGCCACGCGTGCATCCGGCGAAAGCGCATCTCGATAGCGTGCGACCAGTTCGGCATCCGCCATCACCCGACCGCGCACGGCGGACTCCGTCAACCGAGCCATCTTCAGCGCGGCCATTTCGGGCGTCTTGCGCCAGACCGGGTGATCGTGA
Organism: Rhizobium sp. Q54; assembly: GCA_945902735.1. Lineage (GTDB taxonomy): Bacteria > Pseudomonadota > Alphaproteobacteria > UBA828 > UBA828 > SHWC01. The sequence continues at coordinate 2,248 of CAMDNF010000111.1, forward strand.
TGGCGCTGCCAGCAGGCGATTTCGTGATTGAGCCGCGCCTCATCGCCCGCCGCCTTCAAATCGGCGAAGAAATAGAAAAAATAATCGTACTCGCCGGCATGTTGTTCATCGCCGCCGAGACCACCCATCGCCCCATCATGGCCAGCCGCCTTGATCCGCTCGCAAAGCGCCGCGTGCGCCAGCCAAGTGACGGTCGAGACCGGCTGGTCGTGCAACGCCGTGAGGCGTGCAACCTCAGCAAAAAGATCGAAGGTGCCAAGCTCAACCGACTGCCAATCGATCCGGCCACCCTCGAGAGCATCACGAATCTCAACCGTCTCGTCATAGGCCCCGCCGCCATAGACGGTGGAATAGGCGCGTGACGGCCTCCCCGAGACCAATGCCGCGACCGTCGCAACCGAACTCGAATCGAGCCCGCCCGAAAGCGTGAAGGCCGGCCGATCGAGGCGTACGAGGCGGCGCTTGACCGCATCGAAGAACATCGCCCGATAATCCTCGGCCAACTCTTCCAGCGGGCGCGGATCGTCACCTTGATCCTCAAGCGCATACCAGCGCGCCAACGACGCCGCGCCATTGGCGATGGTGAGCACCATGCCCGGAGCCAATTGGGCGATCCCACAGTAGGGCGTTGCCTCGGGCGGGTTATCAAAGAACCGATAATGCCCACCGGCGACTGCCGCGAGATATTCCGGGCGGGGCGTGAAATCGACGCCAGGGAGCCCAAACAACCCGGCGAGCCGTGAGGCGAAGGCCACCAAAGGGCCGCCAGCGACGTAATACATCGGCTTCACGCCAAAGCGATCACGCGCCAGGTGAATATGGCCCGTCGCTCGGTCAAACACCGCGCAAGCAAAATCAGCGTTCAACCGATGAAGCGCGCCCGGCAGTCCGTGGCGCCGGTACAGCGCGGCAAGCGCGCCCGCATCCGACAGGCTAGCCGGCGCTTCAATCTCATCACGATTATAGATGAGCCCGTCGAACGCCACGACCAATTGCCCATCATCAAACCAGCCATTCCGCAAATCGCTTGAACTTAGCCCGATCGATTCGGCAAGCGTGCTACAGGCCGCCCCGTCATCCAGGGTCATACGCGCGAGCATTGCGCTCACCAAATTTGGCGGCGCGCCAGCGGCGATACCAGCGATACGCGCGACAGTCATTTGACCGCGTAGACCGTGAACATGCCTTGGTGATAGCGCTCGAAGCCACGCCGCTTCGCTTCTTCACGCGGAATATCATAGTCAGACACGCAAGCGTCAATCGTGCCACACCCGGCCAGCAATTTGTCGAACTCGTCGCGCGCAAAGAAATGCGAAAGACCGATATCTTGAAGATGCATCTTGTTCGGCTTGGCCCCGGTCTCATTCAGAATGACGGTACCCGGGTCATCCGCGACCGCCGTGCCGGCCTTGATTTCCCACAGCGTATGGCTGCGCGACAACATGTAGCCAACAAACACGCCCCCCGGCTTGAGCACCCGCTTGACCTCGGCGAAAGCACGTACCCGCCCGGCCTTGTCGAGATGCTGAAAAACGCAGGCCTCAACCGCGCCATCGAAGCTCTGGTCCGGAAACGGCAATTCCGTGACCGAGCCAAGCTCGAGGCGATCGACGAGACTCGCGAAACCACGTCGACCGAGATTGGCGCGCGCCAATTCGATCGCGGTCGGCGCGATATCGATGCCCGAGACCCGAATGCCCTTCTCGGCCAGCCAGGTCATGTTAGGCCCCGCGCCACAGCCGAGATCGAGAAACTGGAGCTTGCCGAACGCCGACGTCGCGTGGCGCGCCCGCAAATAATAAGCAACCGTGCGCACGACGGCTTCGACCGGCGAGGTGTTATAGGCCGATGCGGCGATCTGAGCCTGAAACGACGCCTCCCAATTGCTGCGCATATCAGCGGCGGTACTGGTCATGGTTTTGGCTCCAACGAGCGAATGGGCGCGACATCATCGGTGTCGAGCCACGCGATGATTTCCATGGCTTGGTTACGCAAATAGGCGTGGAACTCTTCCAGGCGATTCGTCTCGGCCAACAGCAAATAGCGCCGCGCGCCGCTCCGACATAAAGCAGGGCGCAGACCATGCGCCGGCAACCGCGCATCCAGGGACGGTGTGGCGTAATAGCCCCAGCTCTTGCGCACGACATCGAACTCGGTGCCGCTCGACGTCACGAACGTGACCTGCTCATCAGGCTCGAGCGCAATGTCGGCGCAATGCACGAGATTGATCGGCGAGTTCGGATGACCGACGGCAAACGCGCGGGGCGGTTGTTTTTCACGCACGTTCATGAACCACCTCTGAAAGACGTTCGGCATCAAATCGGCGAGCCAAAATAACGACATCGTCGAGCGGTGCAGTGGCAGCCCGTGTGCCGAGCCTGGCCGAAATCCATAGGGTGCGTTCGAGATCGCGCGGCTCGTCAACAGTGAGCGTAACACCCTCATATCGGGCGTCAGGTGCCACGACATTTTCGATCCGAAAGCGCGTCACATTTCGGTACATATAAAGGGTCACGTGTTCGCGCTCCTCCAGCGACGCAGCCTCTCGCGCCATGAGCCGCAGCGCCCCGATCCCGATGATTTCGACGCTTACCCCGGGCGGAAAACTACGCGGCATAATGTTCGTCACAAGGTCCAAGCGAGGCTCCGCCGTCTCAAACCGTGCGATACATTGCTCGATTAGGGCCGGATCGATGAACGGGCTATCGCCGGAGATCCGGACGATCGCCGATAACCCAAACGTCTCGGCGCAAGCAAGCGCGCGACCAACAACATCGTCCGCACTCCCGCGAAACACCTCGACGCCCTCAGCCTCGGCAAACATGGCAATCGGATCGTCGAGCGCCCGATCCGAAGTAGCGACGATCACGGGCATTGCAGGCTGAACCGCGCGCACGCGGTCAAGCACCCGCCCCAATAATGGCCGGCCCGCGACATCGCACAATGCCTTGCCTGGCAGCCGGCGCGAATCCAAACGCGCAAACACTACGAGGCCGAGCGGCACTGCGCCTCCGCCTTGCGCCACTGCGCCACATACCACTCGCAATATTGCCGATATCCGGTTTCAAGCGGCCAGGCAGCGCGAAAGCCGAGCTCCTGCGCGGCGCGTTGGGTCGAGAGCGTCCCGCGAATCGGCTTGTCCGCCGCGCGCGGCCGTTCCTCGAGCCTGGCCTCGGGCACCACGCTTTTTACCACCGCCGCTAGATCGGCCACGGTGCGTGCGTTGCCAAAGGTCAGATTGAAGGTGTTGGTATAACCACCCGGGCAGTCGATCGCGAGCCCTCGCACCATGCCATCGACGAGATCTTTTATATAGGTGAAGTCGAGGCGCCCATCGCCGCCACCCTCGAGCAGCAACGGCTTGCCTGACAGCGCATTCTCGACAAACACTTGCGACACGCGCCGGCTCACGCAACGCTCGCCATAAAGGGCCGATGGCCGCACGATGACGGATGGTACGTTGTGCTGCGTTGCATAGGTGCGCGCCAAACGCTCGCCCATATACTTTCCATTGGCGTAAATGCCCTCAGGCTTCGGCCGCGTGGTTTCGTCGACTTCGGCCCCCTCGAAATCGCCATAGACGGTGCTGGAGCTCATGAACATGACCTGATTGATCCGGCCATGACTGAGCCGCGCCTGTTCGAGCACGTTCCTAAACGTGATCAGCTGAAGATCGAAGGCGAGGCCCGGATCCTTGCGCGCTTCGACCGCGCTCGCGATCGCGGCCAGGTGAACGATCTTGGTGGGCTGGAATTCATCGAAGACGCGCGCGATCTCCATCGAATTACGCGCGTCGACATTGCGCAATTGAATGCCGCCATCGCGCATCATGATGAACCGATCGAGCAGGAAATTCTGATAAAGCTGCCGTTGCACTGGCGCCATTTGGGTAGCCGAAACATTCTGTACCAAATTGTTCATCATCAGATTGTCGGCGACCATGACGCTCAGGCCATGCTGGCCGAGTTCGAGCGCGAGATTGTGGCCGATAAAGCCGGCGCCACCGACCAGCAAAATTCGGTGGGCCTTCAACCGGTCAAGGGCGGATTGGTAGGACGGATCAACCACGGTTCTTCGCCTCTCCTGTCATATGCGCCTCGTTATGCCGTCTTGACGCCAACAACCGCCGATTTGACTGCCGTGGCAATACGAGCAGGATCGCCGGGCTCAAGGTGCGGCCCAACGGGGAGCGAGATCGTCGCAGCAGCGAGCCATTCGGCGACCGGAAACTGCCCCACGCGATAGCCAAATTTCTCGCGGTAGTAAGTAAAGAGCGGCACCGCGCTTGGATAGTGCACGCTCGTGCCTACGCCAGCTGCCTTGAGCTGTGCTGCCACATCATCACGCGCGATGCTCCGATCGCGCGGCAGCAGAGCGTTCAGACAATAGTGCGAAGACCGCCCCTTGCCTTGCTCGGGGGCAAACACGGTGATTTCCGCACAATCGGCGAGGCCGTCGCGCAGTGCCGCGAAATTCGACGCACGCGCGCGCTGGAAGCCATCAAGCTTCTCTAATTGTGCAAGCCCGATCGCGGCATGCGCTTCGCTCATCCGATAATTATAGCCGAGCGCATTCACGTCATAGATCCCCGGTCGGGTACGCTCACCAAGCGTCTTGTCATAGCCGAACGCCTTCATGGCGGCGACGCGACGCGCGATTTCGGCGTCATTGGTCGTGACCATACCGCCCTCGGAGGTCGTCATGTGCTTGGTTGGGTAAAACGAGAAACTCGCGACATCGCCAAGCCCACCGGCCTTGATGCCATCGAAACTGGCGTCGAGCGCGAGCGCCGCGTCCTCGACCACGAGCACACCGTGTTTGCGCGCGATGGCACGGAGCCGCGTCATATCCGGCGGCAGGCCGAGAAAATGCACAACCATGACAGCCTTGGTACGCGGCCCAATCGTAGCCTCAAACGCCGCGAGATCGAGGTTCCCACTCGCCGGATCGACATCGACAAAAATCGGCGTCGCCCGGCAATACTCAACCGCGTGCGCCGTCGCCACATGGGTCATCGCTGGCACGATCACCTCATCACCCGGCCCGATGCCATGGACATGGAGCGCGAGATGAAGCCCGGCCGTGCACGACGAAACCGATACGGCGTACGCCACGCCAATGCGTTTCGCGAAATTCCGCTCGAATTCATGCGCAACCGGGCCATGCACGAGCTGCGGCCCGGCGAGCACGCGCGCCACCGCCGCCTGCTCCTCTGGCCCGATCATCGGCCGGCCAAACGCTATGATCTTGTGTTCGCTCATCAAATCAAATAGCTCACTTTGACCGTGCGCCCCTGCTCGACCGATTCCCACGCCGCGAAACACACATCCATGACACGAAAAATGTCACGGGCACCCACTTCGGGCTCACGGCCCTCTCGGATTGCCCCGATGAAATCGGGCAAGAGCGCACCTTTCTCGATCGCCGGATAGGGCACACGCATCGGCGC
>CAMDNF010000112.1:0-7674 GCA_945902735.1 Rhizobium sp. Q54
GCCGCCCACCAATGCCAGCTCCTACCTAGCCTCCAGGCGTTGAGCACGAGCCCGCCGATCCAAAAGCTCCTGCGCGAGCTCGGCCTTAGTGAACCGGTGCTGGCCACTCCGCCGTCTTGCTATTTCAGAAGCCGCGATCTGAGCGCACCAAGCAGGCCTCAAAAGGCCCCGCCGCACCAGGACTGGCGCTCCACGCAGGGCAGCCTTGACGCCTGTACGGTTTGGCTACCACTCACCAAAATTGATGAAAAGTCCTACCCGCTTGAAGTGGTCGCCGGATCGCATCGCTACGGCCTTCTTAAGTCTACGCCGCACGACGTGGCGTCGGCGGTGAACGACCCGCGCATTCGCGAAGACGACTACACAGCCGTTCTTGTCGAACCTGGCGATGCGGTGATCTTTTCAGGGTTCTTGGTGCATCGCACGAGCGCCCAAGGCGATGAGCGCATCAGGCTCGCGCTTTCCTTGCGTTACAACAATTTGGCCGAGCCGAGCTTTATCGAGCGCGGCTACCCCTCGACTTACAAATTCAGCGCCAAGCTCGACCTCATGGTCGAGGGCTTTCCCAGCGAAGCGCAGGTCGCCGCGTTTTTTCAGGGCGGCGAATAAGTCTTAATTGGCGTCAGGCGGGCCCGGCTTCGTCCGGCTTCCGGGCGATCATCATGAGCTGATTCCCGAGTTTGAGGCGACGCGCCGCCGCCCAAATGATCCTGTCCAGCCAAGTCGGACCGCCGCGCTCATAAATCTCGACCATGTCGAGCACACCCGTCGACCAAGCTTCTGGCTTGAGTCCACCCGCTTCGACCAGGCGGCTCAGTGTACGGGGCCCAAACTGCCAAATATGGTGCGGCAACCCCCAATCATGTCCCATGGGCAATCGAAACCCAACCAGATTGGGTACTTGAAGAAACAGAATGCCGCCCGGCACCAGCAAGTCCGCGCAGCGCTCAATGGCCGATTTAGGATCGGCGAGATGTTGAAGCACATCGCACATCACGATGCCGTCAAACTGGGTCTTGGCGCTGAAACTCTCGATCGGGGCTTCCGACACCGCAAGGCCGAAGCGCTCGCGGGCATAGCCGGCGACTTCTGAGTCGATCTCGAGGCCTTGCACGGCAACGCCACGTGCCGCCACATGGGCAAGAAAAAAGCCGTGGCCGCAGCCAATGTCGAGCAGGCGCGCGATTTTCGGCCGCGCGGTGTTGAGCATGGCAAAAATTTCTTCGAACGCGCTTTCGAATACCGTGCGGTGGCGCTCAAACATGGCTGGATTGACGCGCCGTGCGAACGCTTCCCTGATCGCACGCGGATCGAGGCGGTCGGCCACGTCGACATAGAATCGTCCGCTCGCCGCGTTGGCAAGGCGATCGAGAAAGACGAGCCCACAGGTCTTGCAGCGCGCCAGTGCAAGGCCCGAACCGACGTCATAGAGGCCGCGTGGCGCCGCCGGCCCGCAGGTCGCACAGGAAACCGGCCGACCCGAACCGCCCTGCGCACCGGGATCAAATTGTGCGGCGCGCGTTCGCCTCCCCGCGGTCAGAGTGGCGTACTGATCGTGTAAGGCTTGGAGGGCTTTCGTCATCGACATTGATCCTGATTCTCAAATCTCTGGGGCACGGCCATTAGACCCGCTTGATCGCGACATCGGCGATTTCCGCGCCAATAGCAGCGACCAAATCGCGCGCGCGTGCGAGCGCCGCATCGCGCGCAGCTATATCCTTGCCGGCACCGAAGACCACCGGCTCGCGAAACAACAGGTGGTTGGCGCGCGACATGCTGAGCAAATTGGTGCCCGGGGTTGCCTCGGCCACGATCTCAGGCACACCCCATTGGGCCGGCGCATCGGTCGCCACGGCCCGGTCATCGCCTTCATTGCCGAACGCCACAATGGTCAATGCGGCCGGGTCGCGACAGAGCGTGACAACCGGCCATTCTTTGTCATCGTGCAACAGCGCGTCGATCAAGCGGTGATCCAACGACCAGAACCTCTGGCCCTCATAGCGGGCAAGGCGCGTGGCGCTGACGCAAAGCGTCGACCAATGGAAGCTGTGCAACACGAAACCGGTCGCGCTGAACGGCCATATCATCGTCGAGGGAAACTGCCGCGCGACATGCCCCTTCACCGTGGGCACGAATTGACGCCAGATTTCATGCAAACTGGCGGCGCTGTGGCGCGCCAATTCAGCGCCACTGACTGAGAGCACGCCATCGGCGCGTGTGTGGGCCACAAGCGCATCGGCCAGCCGATTGCGATCGGCCAGGATGATGGGGGTCACGAAAATTTCCCGCTCCGCCTCCAAGCCGCTTTGAATCGTGCGCAGGCAACCGTCTGACAAGACCCAATCCGGTGCGAGGAAAAGCACGCCCGCGCCCCGCGCGGCCGCCATGATGAGGGCGATCTGATGTTGGGCTGCGACCAATTGATCGGTGATCCGATAGCGGACAAGCGTTGGGTAATCTGAGCGTGTCGTTTGCTCGATCAACGCGTCCGGAATTTCAACGCAGATGACTTCGGCATGATCGCGAAGGGTTGCAAAGGCCTCGGCGACCTCGAGCATGGCAATGCTTTCACGGGAGGCGAAGATCGTGAGCATCACACGCTGACGCGCGGCAAGCGCCGGCAAATTGCCCGGTGCTAGCAAGGAGGGCAGACTCAAATCTAGGAATTGGTGCGTGTAGGTTTCGCCCCAAACAACCAGAGCGGCATAAAGGGTGGGACCACCGTCGGATGCCGGGTTTAGCTCGGGCATAATCTCGCGCAGCACATTGTCTTCATGGCGCTTGAGCGCAGCCGCAATGGCCGATTCAACGCGACCAGGCACGATATGCCAGGACATGTCGTGGCATTCTAGCGCGGTCGGCAAATCGCCGGCCGCGAAATAGGCATCAGCAAGCTCGTCAAACGCAATGGCGAGCCGCAATTGCCATTTGGGGTCCGGAATATCGGCAGCGGCGGCCTTGACCAATTGGGCCCGCGCTTCGAGCGGTCGCTGCCGGCGCATTAGCATTTCGGCCAAACGCAAATAATCGACCGCGATGGCCCCGGCTGTCGTGGCGATGCTATAGGCCTCGATCGCTTCTTCAGCGCGGCCGGCCAAAGCGAGCGCCTCAGCTAAAGAGCGATGGACGTCGGGGTCGCTCTCCCCCTTGCGGCGCGCCTCCGCCGACAGTCCGCGGACCGCAGCGGCGACATCGTCATAGGCATAGGGGCCGATCGAGAGCATGGGCCTATCCGGAATAGGTTAAATGCTCGCCCGGCTATTGGCCGCGCGACACCGCCCGCGCGTCGCCGCGCTGGGGACCCCATGCTCACCCCGCGATGGTGAAATTTCCCTGAACCGAGGGGGGCCAAACCGCCGGATTCCGAAGCTCCAGCGGTCATTTTGAGGCCCTGGCGGGCCATGTACGCCTATAGAGCGCGTTTGATCTTTTCTAACTCGGGCTGGCGGTGTTTGTTGACCTTCATCCAAACATGCTCGCCAGAGGTGGTCCGGCCATAACGCGGCGGGCGGGCGGCATCGGTACAAGTCGGCAGGCACTCGATGACCGCGTCGTAATTCGGCTGATGAAAGAAGGTCGTCGACAGGCGCCGGCTGCCGAGCGCCTTGTCGCGCGGCGGGTTGACCACGCGGTGGAGTGTCGAGACCCAGCGATCATTGGTCCACTCCGCCATCAGGTCACCAAGATTCACGACAAACGTACCCGGAATGATCGGCACGTCGATCCAGCTTCCATCCTTGCCAAGCACCTGAAGGCCGCCCGGCGCAGCATCGGGCTTTACGATTGTCAGGCTGCCATAATCAGTATGTGCGCCGGCGCGGAGTTGACCGGGCAAGGGATCGTTCGGCTGGTCGGGATAATGGATCACACTAAAGTTGGTGATGTGGTGATTGATCTTGTCGTCGAAAAAATGTTCGGGCATCTCTAGCCCGATCGCGAAAATCCGCATCAATAGGGTGGAGACGCGCTCCATTTCGCGGAAATACGTCTCCCACACCGAGCGCATCCGCGCCGGCCGCTCGGGCCAGATATTGGTCGCGAAGAAATTGCCCGGCTTCGCCGCACGATGATAGGCATCGTCAGGGAAGTCATAGGGACCGATCGAGAATGACTCCTTAAGGTCGGGCGGCGTTGCCTGATCCAGGCTATTTGCGAGTGCCTCATGGCCGAAAGCGATATAGCCGCGATAACGATCGGGCGGCATGCGCAGCCGCATTTTTTCGTCGACCGGCAGATCGAAAAACTCGCGCGAGACGGCCCGCATGTCATCAACCAGTGCCTCGGACACGCCATGCCCAGCAACGATGAGAAAACCGAGATCGGTGCAGGCCCGGTCAACCGCCTGGGCAACCGCCTTGTGGCCCGCCGCGCCGCCCTGGGTGAAGGGCGCGATATCGATGACCGGAATAGCCGAAACCATAATACTGACACTCCCCAAAATTCGGACCCGAAACCTGATATTCCCGTATCAGTCGAGCGGCCACAAGGGCATGGGCACCGGACCATGGCATCCGACCGTCGTTTGCTCTAGCGTCGCGACCCAGCGTTGATTTTAAGCAGGCGGCCATGCGGGAGTTCGACCTCGGTCAAAGCGTCAGGCGGTTCGAGGACGACCGGTTCGTGCGCGGCCGTGGTCGCTATGTTGGCGATATCGCGCTGCCTGGCCTGGCGTACGCCAAGGTCCTCCGTGCGTCCCATGCGGCGGGGACTATCAAACGCCTCGATGTGAGCGCCGCCTGCTCGGCGCCGGGCGTCATCGACGTGCTGACCGGGGCAGACGCCGCCGCTGACGGGCTTGGCTGTTTCGCCTCCTTTCTTAGCCGCCAACGGGCCGATGGTTCGCCCAATTTCGTTCCGCCCTACCGGGTGTTGGCGCAGAACCGCATCCGTCATATCGGCGAACCGATCGCGCTCATTATCGCGGAGAGCGAGCTTGAAGCAGAGGATGCGTTGGAGTTGATCGAGCTTGAGATCGTGCCCCTGCCCTCGATCACCGATGCCGCCATGGCAGTGAAAGCCGGCCAACCATCGGTCTGGCATGAAGAACCGTCGAATATTTGCTTCGTCCACCGCGCCGGCGATGCGGTCGCCGCGAAGGCGGCCTTCGATCGCGCGGCGCGCGTCATCGAACGACGCTTCGATATTTCACGCGTGATCGCGAACCCGATGGAAACGCGAAGTGCCATTGGCAGCTATGATCCGCGCGACGACCGCTACACGCTCCACGCGGGCGTGCAGGCGCCGCATTTGTTACGCGATGAACTGGCGCAAAGCATCTTTCATATGAGCCCGAGCCGATTGCGCGTTGTCTCGCCCGATGTGGGTGGGGCATTCGGTCTCAAGGTTTCGGCCTATCCGGAACTGGCGCTCGTGCTGTGGGGCGCAAAACGGGTTGGCCGTCCGGTGCGTTGGCAGAGCGGGCGCGCGGAAGCCTTCCTCGCCGATCATCATGCACGCGATAATCTATCAACCGTCGCGCTCGCGCTCGATGAATACGGCAAATTTTTGGGCCTCCGCGTCCGCACCATCGCGAATATGGGCGCCTATCTTGATTCCTTCGGCGTTTGGGTCGCGAGCAATAATTTGGGTGGGCTCGCGGGCCCCTATGTGATCGGCAGTTTCGATGTCGAAGTGACCGGCGTGTTCACCAACACCCAGGCTACCTCGGCCTATCGCGGCGCGGGACGGCCTGAGGCCACTTATTGCATCGAGCGCATCATCGATGAAGCCGCGCGCGAGCTTGGCCTCGATCCGATTGGATTGCGGCAACGCAATATCATTCCGACCATGGCCATGCCGTTCGATACGGGGTTTCTCTATCGCTATGATTCGGGCGCCTTCGCGGAAACGATGACGATGGCGCTGGAGCTCGCCGATTGGTCGGGCGTGCCCGGACGGCGTGACGATGCCAAACGACGCGGCAAACTCTTCGGGTTCGGCATCGCCTATGCGATCGAGATCGCCGGCGGGCCGCAGGACGCGCCGTTCGAGGAAATGGCGGAGATCCGCTTCGATGCGGGTGGCGAAGCGACGTTCTTGCTGGGCACGCATTCGCACGGCCAAGGTCATGAGACCGTGTTTCGTCAGCTCGCCGCGCACATCTTCAACCTCGCGCCGGAGCGTGTGCGCATCGTCTATGGCGATACGGATCAGATTTATTTCGGCAAGGGCACGTTCGGTTCGCGCTCGGTCGGTGTCGGCGGGGCCGCCGTGTTGCGCGCCGCTGAAACGATCATCGCCAAGGGAAAACTGATCGCCGCCCATTTGCTCGAAGCGGCGGTCGGTGATTTGAGTTTTGGGGAGGGCCGTTTCACCGTGGTTGGCACCGATCGCGCGATCGGCCTCGATGACGTGGCGCGCGCCGCCTTCTCACCGCAGGCGTTGCCGCCAGGAATCGAGCTCGGTCTATCGGCCAGCGCGATCATCACGCCGCCCAATGCCACTTTCCCCAATGGTTGCCACATCTGCGAGGTCGAGATCGACCCCGATACCGGTGCGTTGACCCTGACACGCTACGCCGTGGTCGATGATGTTGGCCGCGTAGTCAATCCCCTGTTGCTCGATGGGCAAATTCATGGCGGCGTCGCGCAAGGCGTAGGCCAGGCGCTCTGCGAGCGCATCGTCTATGATTCTGAGTCCGGTCAGTTGCTGTCCGGCACGTTCATGGATTATGCGATGCCGCGGGCCGATGATTTGCCCTCGTTTGCCGTGGGGTCGAATGAAATTCCAACACCGAATAACCCGTTCGGGATCAAAGGCGCGGGCGAAGCCGGCACGGTCGGCGCCCTGCCCGCCGTGATGAACGCAGTGAACGATGCGCTCGCGCCGCTCGGCATCAGAAATTTCGACATGCCGGCAAGCCCGGAGCGGCTTTGGCGCGCTATAAGCAACGTCAAGAAACAAGGATAGTCTCAAGGTTCAAGTGGTGGAGCGTGACATGAGTGTTGAATTGGGACGGGAGCCGAAGCACGCCGATGATCTGCAGCAATGGCGGCGCGATCATTTGCCGGTCTACAACGCCAATCGCTTCAAGCTTGGGGTATTCGGACAAAATTGCAGCAATGGCTGCACCATCACCCATGCCGAAACGACCTTCGAGCCGAGTTACGAACACAGTGTCAAAATCAGCAAGCTCGCGGATTCTCTGGGCTTCGAGTTATTGGTGCCGGTTGGCCGCTGGAAGCATTTTGGTGGCTCGACCAAGTTCAACGGCACCAATATGGAAGTTTTCACCTGGGCGACCGCGATGGCTTGCCACACCGAGAACATCATGGTGTTCGCGACATCGCATGTACCGACCGTGCATCCGATCTTTGCCGCGAAGCAGGCGGCCACGATCGATCATATCTCGAATGGCCGCTTCGGCCTCAACGTGGTGTGCGGCTGGTTCAAGCCCGAGATGGAGATGTTCGGCGTCAAGCAGCTCGGCCATGACACACGTTATGAAGTGGCCGATGAGTGGCTGACCTGTATGAAACGGCTTTGGACCGAAGAAGAGTTCAGCCACAAGGGTGAATATTTCACCATCAATCAGGGCTGGCTGTCGCCGAAACCGATTCAACAACCCCATCCGGTGATCATCAATGCCGGCAGTTCACCCGCGGGGCGCGATTTCTCGGCGCGACATGCCGATTTCAATTTCGTCTCGATTCCCTCGCTCGAAAAAAGCGCCGA